>CP070648.1:2139105-2142013 GCA_020354555.1 Armatimonadota bacterium
GCTTCGGCTTCCACCCCGGCGCCGGCGGCTCCGACTCCTCCGTCAGCATCACCGGAATGCCGTCGCGGACGGGGTAGCGCCTGCCGCACGCCGTGCACACCAGCCGCTCACCCTCCTGCTCGACTGCCGCCTTGCATTCGGGGCAGGCTAGTATCTCCAGCAGTTCTTTGTTCATTGCCACACCCGCCTCCAGTCACAGGTTGCGACGATACCGCGCCAAACGAAGTGAAACATCCGGGTTGCGCCGCAATTGGTGCCGCCGCGTGCGCGGCCTCGGCTTGCCTTCTGTCCCGGCGGGCCGCGCTCCTTCCCTCGCGCCGCGTGCCGGGGTCACGCCGCGCGCACGTCCACGCCGATCCGGCGCATCGCAGTTACGAATCCCGGGAATGATGTGGCGATCCCGCCCGCCTCCGCGATCGCCGTCTCGCCCGCTGCCGCGGCTCCGGCGACCGCCAGCGCCATCGCAACGCGATGGTCGTCGCGGCCCGACACCTCCGCGCCGCGCAGCCGTCGCACGCCCTCGATCTCAAAACCGTCCGGCCGCTCCTCGATCCGCGCCCCCATCTTGCCCAGCTCGGTCGCCATCGCCTCCAGCCGGTCGGATTCCTTCACCCGCAGCTCCTGCGCGCCGCTGATGCGCGTCACGCCCTGCGCCACCGCCGCCGCGACGCACAGCACCGGCAGCTCGTCTATCAGCCGCGGCACCAGCTCCGCCCCGATCTCGCACCCGCGCAGGCGCGACCCGCGCACCGTCAGCTTGGCCACCGGCTCGCCGCCGCGAATCTCCTCGGCGCTCTCCGTCACGTCCGCGCCCATCTCCCGCAGCGCCTCCAGCGCTCCCGTGCGCGTCGGGTTCACCCCGACGTCCTCAATGCTCACCTCCGACCCCTCCACCAGCAGCCCCGCCGCCAGGAGAAACGCCGCGGCCGAGATATCCCCCGGCACCGCCACCGCGCAACCGTCCAGCTCCCCGCAGTGCACCGTCGTCGTCAGCCCTTCGCGCGCCAGCTTCGCGCCGAACGCCCCCAGCATGCGCTCCGTGTGATCCCGCGACTGATACGGCTCGGTCACCGACGTCGCGCCTGCGGCGTACAGCCCGGCCAGCAGCACCGCTGACTTCACCTGGGCGCTCGCCACCGGGGTCTCGTAGCGGATCCCTCGCAGCGATCCCCCGCGCACCGTCACCGGGGGCAGGCAGCGTTCCGTCCGGCCAGAGACCTCCGCGCCCATCTCCCCCACCGGCCGCGCCACCCGGTCCATCGGGCGCCGCGACAGGGATTCATCCCCGCTCAGCGTCACGCTGAAATCCTGCCCAGCCAGGATGCCCAGCAGCAAGCGCATCGTCGTGCCGGAATTGCCGCAGTCGAGATCGTGCGCAGGCCGCCGCAAGCCGCGCAGCCCGACGCCGCGCACGCTCACCACGGGCGCGTCGAGCGCTCCGATCGCGACGCCGAGCGCGCGCAGACACGTTGCCGTTGATGCAATATCCTCGGCGTGAAGCAGTCCGCTGACCGTCGTCTCGCCGCACGCGATCGCCCCCAGCAGGAGCGCCCGGTGGGACACCGATTTGTCCCCCGGAACGCTCACGGCGCCCGACAGCGCCTCGCGCGCCCCGCGCACAAGGAGAGCCGCAGCGCTCACAGTCCCTCCCTCGCCCGTTGGGCTCCGGCGAACAAGCGCTCCAACTCCTCCCGATTGCCGGCTTCGAGTGCCTCCTTGAAGCGACTCAGGGCCTCATTCATCTCACCCATTCCGGCGAGCACAACGGCGGCATTGGCGAGCGCGATGTCCGCCCACAGCGCCGGGTCGCTCGCGGCGATGCGCGTCGTATCGCGCAGCCCGGGGCCGATCACGTCGAGGATTTCGGCGTACTCCTTCGCCGCCTCCGCGACCACCCTCATGAGCGCCGCGGCGACCACGTGCGGGAGATGGCTCGTGCGCCCCACCAGTACGTCGTGTTCCTGCGGCGACAGCAGCAGCGACCGCGCGCCGAGCCGCGCGACGAGATCCTCAATGCGATTGAGCGCGTCCTCATCGGTGACGCGGGTCGGCGTCAGCACCCACGTCGCCCCGTCCAGCAAGTCCGATCGGGCGGCGGCGATGCCCTTGCGCTCGGAGCCCGCCAGCGGATGCCCGCCGACGAAGCGCCCGGCGCACGGCAAGGATTCCTCCGCGGCGGCCACGATCGGCCCCTTGACGCTGCCGACGTCGGTGACCAGGCACTCGTCGGCGATCATCTCCGCGATGGCCGCCACATGCTCGATGATGAGGGACACCGGCGTCGCGAGGATGACCAAATCCGCCTCGGCCGCCGCTTCGGACAGGGATAACGTCGCGCGGTCCGCCGCTCCCCGGCTCACGGCCAGCCGCAGCGTCTCCTCGCTGCGCGCCACGGCGACGACGTGCGACGCGATTCCTCGCTCGCGCAGCGCCATGCCGATGGAGCCGCCGATCAGCCCCGCGCCGATGATCGCCGCGCAGTCGAACGCCGGTCGTTTATTGCCAGTCGGCGCTTCGTTCATGTCACCTCCACGCGGGATGGGCAGAAGCCGGCCCACGGAAGAGGCCGGTCTTCCCTCTCCCCGTCGCCTGCTCGGCGATCTCCTCCAAGTGTCCAGACTGCCGCCGCGGCGACCGCTGCCCGCGCCGTCGCCGCGATGACGATCACGACGCGGTGCCCCCGCCGACGGCCGCCAGCGTCTTCTCCAACGCCGCGATGAAGCGCGCGTTCTGCTCGGGCAGGCCGATGGTCACCCGGATGTGCGTCGGCATCCCGAAGATGTCACCGGTGCGCACGATCACACCCTGTCGCAGCAGCCCCTCGAAGACCGTGCGGCAGTCCACGGCCACATTTAGGAGTATGAAGTTCGCGTGGGTCGGCACGTAGGCCAGCCCCAGGCGCTCGAAC
>CP070648.1:2142113-2145088 GCA_020354555.1 Armatimonadota bacterium
CACGACTGGACGAGGCACGGCGAGTCTTGCACAAAGCCACCTGCTCACCCAGCAAACTCCTGCCCCGGCGGGCCCGCCCCGGGATCTTCGCCCCACCGAACGAGGCGCCGCGCTAGCGCCGCGCCCGCTCCCGAGCCGCACCACCGCCCCTGACCGTGGGCGCTCGATGCCGCCCGAGCGCGAGCCGGTCGCTCCCCTTGTAGATCCCGTCCTGAAGGTTGGGTCGCAGCACGCGAAAGGAGCGCACCATGGCTGAGATTCGAGTTCCCGCCGACCAGGTCTTTCCGATCCTGAAGAGCAACATCCTGGTCGACGGCTTCCATATCGTCATCGACCTCGAGAAGTCGCGGGGTTCGGTGATCGTCGACGCGTTGAGCGGGAAGGAGTACATCGACTGCTACACGTACTTCGCCACACTGCCGATCGGTCACAACCACCCCAAGATGGCGGACGGGGATTTTCGTGCTTCGCTGCTGCGGGCGGCGCTCGCCAATCCCGCCAACAGCGACATCTACTCACAGGAGTTCGCGGCCTTCGTGAAGACGTTCCGCAAGATCGCCGCTCCGCGAGAGTTCGGTCACCTGTTCTTCATCGCGGGGGGCGCCCTCGCAGTGGAGAACGCCATGAAGGCGGCGTTTGACTGGAAGGCGCAGAAGAACCGGGAGAAGGGCATCGAGGGGGGCGCCGACAAGATCCTCCACTTCCGCGAGGCGTTCCACGGTCGCAGCGGCTACACGCTCTCCGTCACCAACACCGAGCCGCTCAAGATCCGTGACTTCCCGAAGTTCGATTGGCCGCGAGTGTCCAACCCGAAGATGGCGTTCCCCATCGACGAGGAGGCCGTCGCCCGCGCGGAGCAGCGGTCGGTGCAGGAGATCGAGGCGGCGTTCGCAAAGGACCCGCACGGCATCGCCGGAATTCTCATCGAGCCCATCCAGTGCGAAGGCGGCGACAACCACTTCCGGCCGGAGTTCCTCCAGCAGCTCCGCGCCCTGGCCGACCGCCACGACGCGCTCCTGATCTTTGACGAGGTACAGACGGGCATGGGCGTGACCGGCACCATGTGGGCGTTCCAGCAGCTCGGTGCCACGCCCGACATCGTGTCGTTCGGCAAGAAAACCCAGGTGTGCGGCATCATGAGCACGAAGCGGATCGATGAGGTCGAGACCAACGTGTTCCGCGTTTCCTCGCGCATCAACTCCACCTGGGGGGGCAACCTGGTCGACATGGTGCGGTGCGCCCGCTACTTGGAGATCATGGAGGAGGACGGGCTGGTGGGGAAGGCGGCCTCGGTCGGCGCCGCATTCAGGGCCGGCCTGGAACAGCTGCAGCAGGAGTTCGATCAGGTGACGAACGTGCGGGGGCGCGGGCTACTCCTCGCGTTCGACATGCCCGACGGCGAGGCGCGCGAACTGCTGCGCCAACGCTGCTGGGCCAATGGCTTGGCCACGCTGTCCTGCGGACCGCGCTCGGTGCGGTTCCGGCCGTCGCTCACGTTCCGCGACGACGACGTAGGCCGCTCCTTGGAGATCCTGCGGAAGCAGCTCAAGACCACGGCAAAGCTGCGCACCAAGCCCAAGCCACTGCCGGACACGCTATAGGGTGGCAAGCGAGGAGGGGGCGGCGCGCGGCCGGCGCGCCGGCAGCGGCGGTCGTGCGCCGCTCAGAGCAGAGCAAGGACCTCTCTGAGCGTCGACTCGCCCCCGTCCGCCACGTGCCACCGCCGCATCTCGGCATAGAAGGCTCTCTTCTCCATGGTGGCTCTGTTCGCCTTGGCCCACGCCTGCAGCTCGCTGGGGCGCGGACCCCAGTGCCCGAGCTCCTCGAACTCGGCATCCAGTGCGATGACGATGGGGCTCGAGCGCGTGCCCTCGGTGCGGTAGTGGTCCATCACCTCGGGGTGCGCGTCGCGCGAGATGAAACGCACCTCGAAGGTACCCGCGTCGTCGGCGAGCCGAGCCAACACCGGCACCGTGTTGGCGGCATCCCATCACCAGTCCTCACTGATCACTAGCAGGCGCGCGCCGCGCCCCTTCGCCCGGGCGGTCTCGAGCGCCCATGCGGGCGTGCGCGCCTTCGTGTAGACGCCCTCCCACAAGCCCTTGAGATCCTGCGCATCTTGGGCGAAGCGCGCGTATGGCGTCGCAGCGTCCCACAGCCGCGGAAAGTCGAGCGTCATCGCTTCCGCCATCAACACCCCCTCACCCCCGGATGTCCCCCATCCGGGCGTCCCGGTGCCGTGCACAAGCCGAGCGGCCGCTGCGAGGTTCCCCGTCAAAGATAAGGAGCCGGCTTGGCAGACCGGCTCCGCGATGGTACCGTTGCGAGTGATGGCTCACCCCCAGGACACTCCGAGGACGGCCGTGCGCCGACGGCGCGACCCTGCCGGAACGCGGGAGCGCCTCGTACGCGCGGCGCTCGAACTGTTCACGACCCAGGGCTACCACACCAGCACCACTCCGATGATCGCCAGGCGCGCCGGGGTCGCCGAGGGTACCATCTACCGCCACTTCGACAGCAAGGAACACCTGCTCAACGAGATCTACCGCGCTGCCGTCCGCCTACTGATGTCGGCGGTGAAGGACGCCCCTGTGACCCTCAGCTGCCCGGCACGCCTCGGCCGCATTGCCGCCGCGTGGCGCGATCTAGCGGGCAGCGACCCGGCGCTCATCAAACTCGTCTTCCTCACCCGACTGGGCGACCTGCTTGACACGAAGAGCCGCGATGGCTTCGCCCAGCTGCGGGAGGAGATCAGCAAGATCATCGCCTCCGGGAAGTCGGCGGGGGAGGTGCGCTCCGGGTCGGCCGAGGTGTGGACCGACGTGTGGCTCGCGCTGGTCAAGTTGGCGCGGGAGCGGATCGCCAACGACGACTGGACCGCGCAGCACGTCGGGCCGCAACAGGTGTTCGACGCGGCGTGGGACGCCGTCAAGGCCCAGGAGGATCACACCGAAAAGAGGAGACTGCTTCATGAC
>CP070648.1:2145188-2150501 GCA_020354555.1 Armatimonadota bacterium
CGCGGCCGTATGGGAAGGGCTGGGCGGCTTACGGTACCACGAGGCTGTGGCAGGATTGGCCGCCGGGTAATCCCGCTTTCGATGCGTTCCACCGCGATCTGTTTGGCTTTTCCAGCCCGATCGCGCTGGCGCAAGCGGGCGGCGTGGTGTCCGAGGACGACGTCGCTCTGTTCGAGGACGGCAGCATCTTACTGCTGAAACAACGCGGCGAGCCGTCCGAGGTGCTCGTGCGCAACCCGCGCGGCACGATATTCCGGATCTCGGGCGGCGTGCAGCAGATCAGAGCCGTCGGCACGTCGGCGAATTCGGCTCTCGTCTTCGGGGGCAGGGGACTGCAACTTGCGGAACCGCTGCCCATCGAGACGACGACGGAAGCGGAGCGATTGCTGGTGCAGGTGGCGGCGTACTCCGAGGAGATCATTTCGCTCGTCTTCTACGGCCCGGCGACCCGGATCGCGCCAAGGGACGGCGGCAGCCTGGGGGTCGTCGCGGGCGGTGACGCGACTGCTCGCGTGCGCATTCGCTCAGGCGAGTACAAACTGGAGCCGGGAAGCCGCCATGAGATCCGCGTGCAACAGCTTCGCGAGGAGCGAAGCTCACTGGGCGAACTCACAGTGCGCGGCAGCGGAACGCTGGCCTTCGACACGCCCGCGAACAGCGTGGTGACCATCAAGCCCGTCGGCGAAGGCGAACCAGAGCCAAGTACGCCGGGCGGATAGTCGCAGCAGCACCGACGGGTCGGTCGGGTTCAGCGGCAAGTCGCTCGCTACGTGCGGCGCGCTGCGAGGCGCGGGCGGGCGCTAGTTGACTTGGGCGCCGCGCGGCGGTCGGTGAGATCGGGAATGTGGTGACGGAAAGGGACCCGCGATGTCGTCGTTTCCGGTGAAGGATGTTGGGATCGTGCGCGACCTCGCGCGCCGCGTCGTCGAACTCGCGTGCAGCGAAGCGTACGAAGCGCGAAGACAGAGGTGGCGCGACGTCAATGAGCGGCGTAAGCCTGATCGCGCCCCGGTCTGGTGTAGGCCGGCCGGCGTATGGCAGGACTTGCTCCCCGCCGATTCCCTGGAGTGTACCGACCGCCTCTGTCGTAAGGTCGAGTACGCGCTCCGGCAGCACCTCTACAAGGACTGGGTCGGTGACGACCACATCGTCGAGCCATGGTGGGGCGTCGGCGGTGTGTGGGAGTGCGACAGCGAGCACACCTGGGGGCTGCGCACGGGGCACCTCGTGGCCAGCACCGAGTTGGGCGGTTTCCAATACGACCGGCCGGTCAGGACCATCGAGGATTACGGCCGTATCACCGTGCCCACGTTCACGTACAGCCACGAGAAGACGCAGGATGCTTTGTCACGGATGACCGACCTCCTCGGCGACGCCATGCCGGTGCGGCCGGTCTGTCACCCGCCGCTCGGTGCGCAACAGGGAACCTGGCTGGAGCAGCTGCGCGGGATGGAGCCGATGCTCAACGATCTCGCGTTTCACTCGGAGCTGGTGCATCGCGCCATGGCGAAGCTGACCGAGGGAGCGCTGCGCGCCTCACGCGCGGCCGAGGATAGCGGCTTGTTGACCACGAATCACCACGAGCCGATGTTTTGCAGCGACTCGGTCAACGGCGACCCCGGCGACGGCGCGGTGCGTCTGCACCACCTCTGGGCGGCGGCGAACAGCCAGGAATTTCAAATGGTCTCGCCGCGCATGCAAGAGGAGTTTCTGCTCAACTACCAGATTCCCGTCCTGCAGCAATATGGCGCCGTCCAGTACGGATGCTGCGAGGACCTGACGCACAAGATTGACATTGTCCTGCGCATCCCGAATCTTCGCGTGTTCGTCTGCTCCGCGTGGACCGACCTCGACAAGGTCATCGAGGCGTGCGCCACGCGCCACACGATCATGTGGCGACAACACGCCGCGCGGGTCGTGTTGCCGGACGACCTCACGCCCGTCAGAGAGCACCTCGACCAGGGAATGCGCAGGCTCCGGGGCTGCTACTATCAGGTTGTGCTGCGGGAATTGCAGACCTTACACGGGCACCCGGATCGCCTGCGCGAGTGGGCGCGGGTCGCCATCGCAATGGCCGAAAAACACGCGTGACGCTCTGCGAGAAGGCAGCGTTCACTGGGCCGCATCTGCTGCAGGGCATCGCGTCAGCATATGGATGTTGACGAACCGTATGCCGGTGAGCTCAGTACTCCCGCACCGCCCGCCGGAACGGCTCGACGAAACGCCCGTCTTTCTTCGGTTGCCACCGGTCGAACATGGCGGCGATACCGTCGAGGACTCCTGGCGGCCACTCGGGCTGATACTTGTTGATCGCGGGCGGGAACTGGCTGACATGCTTGCTCGCCGCCTCCATCTTCTGATCCTTGACGTCTTCGATGTCCACCCAGTAATTCACATCACCGTCGGCGGCATCGAAGAAGACGCATTCGGTTACCTCGTGGGGCTGAAGGCCCTCGGTGAGCAGATGCTCTGGGTAGTAAAGTGGGAACGGGGCGGCGCGGACCGCGTCAACCGTGTTGAAGGCGCCCATGCGATGGTCGCTCTTGTGCCAGCGCTCATAGACCGGGCCGGGGTCGAGGCTGAAAACCGCGTAAGGCCGATACTGGCGGATGATGCGCGTCGCCTCGCCGCATAGCTTCTTCGGCGGCGCGTACTCGAGTTCGCCGTCGTCGTAGCCCAGCCAGATGATGTTCTCCTTCGGGATGCCGACCGCCGCGCACGCTGCTTCCTCTTCGGCCTTGCGGATGCGCGCGAGGCGTTCGCTCGTCATCTCGAGATCGTAGGATCCCTTGTTGTCGTTGGTGTAGATCGCGATGATGACCTTGTTCCCGTTCTTGGCGAGCTTCGCCAACGTGCCCCCGCAGTAGAACGTGTCGTCATCCGGATGCGGCGCGAAAACGACGATGGTCTTGTCTTTCCAGTCCTCAATGCGATTGGGCCATTGCTTGGATGGCTGCTCCTGCGCCGCGGCGATCCCGACGGCGAATGCGACGATCAAAACGACTGCGAGACTCCTCATTGCCGGACCTCCTTGCCTGCCGACGTGATCCTGCGTTCAGCGGCATTCGTCATGGTGAACCGGAAGACCTGCACTCCCGGGAGGGGATGCTCGCCAACAGGATGGGTGATGCGTCGGCCCCGCCGCGCAGCTCCGAGGGCTCATGAACGGGCCACCGCGATGCCCCGTATCTCGCTAACCTCGACTTGCCCAATGCGACTGCTCAATGCCGGCGCCACCGCGCAGTAGTAGTGATACAGCGTGCCGTCGTGGAAGAACGCCGACGGCTTGTGCGCGTAGCGGGAGTCTATCGAGCCGTCCGGCCCGACGTCCACCAGCACCTCGTTGGCTTTTTCCCAGTGGACGAGGTCATCGGAGAATGCGACGCCGTCTCGCGCGTGACCGTCGCCGGACAGGCCGTAATAGAACATCACCCACACGTCGCCGGCGCGCAGCACGCAGGGATCGCTCGCGAACCTGTCGTCAAAGGCCCCCGGCGAGCCGACCGTGACGAGTGGATTCTGCGCCAGGCGCGTCCAGCGCTTGAGGTCGGTGGACACCACCGCCCCGGTCTGCTCGATCCACGGGCCGGCTGCTTCGTTCTTGGCGTTATAGAACAGGTAGAACGTGCCGCCATGCTCGACCAGGCACGACTTGTAGAGCCCGCCTCGTTCCCACGGGTCGCCATCGCGGGGATGCAGGAATGGCTCGTCCACCTGCCAGTGATGCAGGTCATCACTCCAGCATAGCCCAATAACCGCCGGCCCCGCCTCGTACCCCGCGCTCGGATAGGCATGATAGGTGCCGAGATAGCAGCCGCGCACTTTCTTCAACCCGCCGGAACCGAACAAGTCGTTATCGCGGAGTATCCACGTCAGGGCGGCGTTGTATTCCGTAGCCGATCCCGTGGGCCCACGGTCAATGAGGAGCCCTTCCCTGTGCCAATTGATGAGATCATGCGACGACGCCAGGCCGGTGCGGTACCCGATGCCGTCCCATCCGATGTACGTCATGTAGAAGCGTCCGTCGTGTGCGAAGACGAACGGGCCGTCTACGGCATGGCTATCGAACTCGCCATCCCTGTATGACGGCGCGAACACGAGCGATGGGTGCTTGTGCGGCGTCCTCAGCTTCTCGAGAAGCGATGTAGATATGCTGCGCAATTCGTCCGGTCCATATGGCGACGCGTTGTGCGAACCACCTCGCTGGTGCTGCTACCGCTTTCTCACCGCGTACCGTATGATGGTCTTGGGCACCTTTGCCGTGGGGCGCGTGAGGTATTCCTCTTCGTGAGGGCCGGCTACCTCATATCCCTGCGCGGCGATGAAATCGTGCAGGCGCTCGACGGTCGGTGCTTCCTCCGCATACGGGCCGCGATGGAGGATCTGCGCCACCGTGCCGTATTGCCACTTCTCGATTCTCACCTCGACCTCCGGATGCTTCTGCGGCAATGACCTGGTGGCTGAGGGAATGGGCAGCCCCCACAGGCCCACCCACTCGTCCTTCGGGGCGATGTGCACATTCGGCCAGCGCGCCCGCAGTCCGCACACCTTGAAGTCACGCCCTTTCTTCTTGAGGTCGAACTTGAGGGTGTACACCGAGCCGAACAGAGCTTTCATGGCATCGCCGGCGACGACGTTGGGATCGCCGACCGTCCTTACGACCGCCAGCTTCTGCGTCGGCATCCTCACGATCTCGGGTTGGATCTGCGAGCCGAGTCGCGTCATTGCTGCCCTCCCGTTTCGAGCAAACGGCAAAACGTCGTGCGGCGGCGCCGATCGCGTCGCCTACCTGCGGCGTCGGGCCTCGGATTCCGGATTGGCGATCCGGGGCCCGGCGATCTCACTTCTCACGAGCAGGCTCGCCACGGGAACCTCGCGCAGCGCGGAGCACCCGATCCACCAGCCCGCCGGGGTTCGTCGGCGCGCTTAGATCCCTGCCCTCCAGCGCGGCCGGGAGCGACCACAGCATCATGTCCTGGTAGTAATCGTTGCCGAAGGTTCTCTCGCCCGTATCCACGTCGCCGCGCATGATGTTGGGCATATCCCACGTGTACCCTTGGAGGCAGACGAGGTTGTGCCACACCTTACGTGCCAGCTCCAAGCCGAAATCGCGCTCGCCGTTGTACATGTACGTCATGGCCAGCATGAGCGCCTCCGGCGGGAAATAGCTGTAAGTGCCGTAGCCCTTCACCTCGGCGGGCGTGCTGTCCGGGTTGGCGTAGTTGACGGCGCCGTACTTGGTCACGGCCACGTTGCAGCGCTTGATCGTGTCCAGCACGGTCCTTACCCGGGCCTTGCCCACCGTGCCGGGTA
>CP070648.1:2150601-2154129 GCA_020354555.1 Armatimonadota bacterium
ACAGCGCCACTCCGCCCGCCTTCTCCTCGATCCGCTGGTACGTCCAGTTCGGAAAATCCGCGGTGAGGTAGTTGTTCTGCATGATCTCCGGGTGGCACGCGAAATTGACGAGGGTCGCAATGACCTTGCCGTCCTCGCCGATTGCCTGGAGCGCCGCGATGCCGGTGTCGAGAATCTCCGCTACGTTGACGTTCTTCGACGCGCCCGGCAGATCGCCCGCGGCGCACTTCAACGACGCCGGCGCCATACTCCCCGCCGCCTCTTCGATCACCGCCGCCACCGTTTTGAGCATTGACTCAACGTACCCCTGATCCACTCCCGACTCGCCTTCCGTCGGGCCCCACAGACCGATGACATCGGGACCGGAGTGCACGTGCGTCGCTGCCACCAGAATGGCGTCATCCGGCACCGCCTCCACCATCTCGCGCACCCGTCCCACGTACAGGTTGGGGAAGCCGAGCAGGTCGACCGACGCAATCGCAAGCATTTGATCGCCGCTCTTCAGCACCAACGCCCGCGCCCACAGGTCATCGTGCACCCCTTCGCTGCGGCGATTGCCTCCATACCCTGCCATCCATGCTGGCCCCTCCGGCGTGATCTTCGCCTTGGCGGCGCCAACTGACACCGCCCCCTGCGCCTCACTTGCATCCAAGGCGACGAACGTAAACGCCAGGCCGATCATAACCGTCAGAACCGCGAGTGACAGCACCCTCTCTGCGCGCATAGCCAAGCCTCCTTCAGTAACTCGTTAGCCTGCGAAGCATTGGATTCGGCACGGCTCCCGCGTGACCCTTCAGGGGCTGAGGAGCCAATGTCCCGCGCGACGACCACCTGCTTGGCCGGAACGGATACGACGCCTTGCCGCAGAACCCGACGATTTCAGCCGGCCCCGGCCTTGGGCGATGCGGACGAGCACCCGGCCGGCACCCCGGGGCGCGCCGGACAACCTTCGCCGCGCCGGCTACCGAGTGACCAACACCTCGTACCAGAAGCTGTCGGCATCGAGAGGGATGCTCACTGTGTTCCCGTCGCGAGCCTCGCTGAGAGCCGTCACACGCCGCCCAATGGAGTCGAGGCCATATACCGCCACCGACGTCCACGGTTCCGCCAGCGTGACTCGCACCTGCCCGCGTACAGGCTCCATCAGAATCGGGGGACGGCCGGGATCGGTGGCCTTCGTCTTGCCGGGACCATACACCATCGCCGAGTTCTCCGCCCGCGCCGTCGCCGTGACGAGCAGGCGCTCTGACCGGGGAATGGGCTGATCGTCCAGGGCCGTCACTGCGAGCACCGCGAAGTCCGGTGTTACGTCGAAGGTCACCGGGCCGATTTGCACCGGCCCCGACGCGAACCCGATGCGCACCGCGGATGCCGGACTGTTGACCGTGACCAGGCCGCCCTGCGCGTCCCAGGTCAGCTGGCCGGTATCGCTGACCGCGGGCCCTTGGAGGTCCGGCAGGTCAGGTATCATCGAAGGCGCCCCGGGGCCGACAAAACTGTAGGACAAGCGATGACGCAAACCGGCACGGTCGGGCATGTCGGCGCCAACAAAGTCCGCTTGGTCCGCCCGGCGCCTCACGTCCATCGGATCGCGGCCGGGAGCGACGTGACCGCACACGAAGAGCCGTGCCGCCGCGGGCCACGTGGCGAAGACGTGCGGCTCATAGCCGACATTGAAGTTGTCAGTTATCGCGTCGTTCCAGTCCGCGCCCCAGTAGCAGTACTGTAGCAATCCGTCCCAGCCCTGGAAGGCGCCGTAGGCGGCCATGACCAGCGGCCCCTCCGCGATGAACTCGTTGATCCAGGCGCAGTTCCACTCGCTCACGATGAACGGCTTGCCCGCCGCCTGCTGAGCCGAAAGCCACGCCGGCAGGTTCGACGACGGGCTCTTCACCATCGGCCGGTTGTGGAACCCCGCCGCGGGCCCGAAGCCTGACTGAGGATGATCCCAGTACCCGTGGCGGTCCACGTAGTCCAACACGAGGTTGGACTTCAGGTCGAGGGGATTCGCCTCCCAATGGTTGCTGCCGGCGATGGGGACCTTGACGCCGATCGAACGCAGGTAGTCGCGCATTTCCGTGAAATAGGTGACCTGGGTGTCGTAGAGGAACTGCAGCACGTGCGGATCGCGCTCGCGCAGTCCGTCCGGCACCGAGGCCTGCGGATCCGCGCTCACGCCGCTCGCCTGCGCCCAGTTGACGTAGAGGTCGTTCAATTCCTCGACATACGACGCGGGCACATTATCATACCCGCCGAGCCAGAACAGACTGCTCTCGTTGATGATCTCACTCATCGCAATACAGGGGTCATCGCAGTAGCGCAGGCCGGTGTATGTGTTGACGTGCGTGTACAGATCGTGCGCGTATTTCTGCTGCAACTCGATCAGTCGCCGGTTGAAGTGGTAGCACGTCCTGCCACCTTCCACCAGCTTATCTGTTATCTGCTGCCAGTCGCGAACGCCATCGCCCGCCCTGAGGTTGCGAAAGACGAGAAGCCCGAGGTTGATGTAGATGCCGTGGCGCTTGAGTTGGTAGATCAGATAGTCGAGCCGATCCAGGCTTTCGGCCGAGAAGTGCTGCGTATCGTCGTATGCGGGATTGAAGAACTCCGGCACGTCCACGCCATGGAAGCGCACCATGTTGCAGCCGAAACGGGCGAGCCGCGCCGCCATGCGCTTCGACGTTTCATGATCCCGGAACAGGTTGCCGGAGACGATATTCCCGCCCCAAAAGCGGGCGGGCGTGCCGTCCTCGAACACAAAGCGATCTCCTTGCACCGTGAGGAACCCGTGCTTCCCAGCCGGCGCGTCGGGGACATCCGAGGCGTCAGGCGCTGCCACGACGCCGTAGTCTATCGGCAGCGGCTTGAACTCGTACCAGCCCTCGGTATCAGTCGTTACCTCACCCTGCGCTTCCGCGCTGGGCAGCAGGCGGGAGTAGAAGTCCCGGACGAAGGCCAAATCGCCGGACACGCGCATCTTGCCGGACAGGAAGGCCTCCACCGCGCCCAGTTCACCTCGCAGTAAGGCAAGCCAGTCCACAGCCGATGCCTCGACTATGGCGGCGGGGTCCGCCACCTCGCCGCTGCCCATCGTCACCTCCCCGTCGGAGACCTGCACGTACCACACGCCGCCGCCCTCACCGGAGAGGCGCAGCACCATCGCGCTGCTGCGATCACCCATCTCCCCAGCAGGCCACAGCGACGGCAGGCGGTCCACCCAGGCCGCTATTTCCTGGTGTACTCGTTGCCCCTCTTCGTCGCCGCCGCCAGCGCCCACAAGCGTCACGGCGAACGCCAGAATGCACACGACCAACACGCACTCTCTCATCGCCTCACTCCGACCGCATAAGGTGTTTCCGCCCTGGAAAGCCCGAATACCGGCGCTGGAATATCGCAGCGCCCATGATACTCGGGGAGTCGCGACATGGCAACAGAGCACGGGCGTCGGCAGGGGCGCCTTGCCGGAGTATAGCAAGCGACGGCAACGCCGAAGAGGATTAATCCGACCGAATGGTGTATTTTCCAGCG
>CP070648.1:2154229-2164405 GCA_020354555.1 Armatimonadota bacterium
CGCCAGAAGCGACACCCAGCATGATTTCGTCTTACCAACCATTCAGTTATATCCTCCGTCGGAAAGATTTAGTAACTCAAGACCGGATAGAACCTGTTGTCGCACCTCCTCTCTGCGGCAATTCATATAGAATAACGGGCTGCGACGGGTCACTGCAACTGGCAGCCGAAGCCCTTGCTACGACCTGGCATTGCGCTCCGTGGGTCACGTATCTCGACGCTTCCCACCGACGATGGGGGATGGAAGCCGCTCGCCGGCGTATCAGACGAGCAACCTACGTGGGGTGCCGAGCGGTATTATACGACAAAGGACCACCTATCCTCTGTCGCTTTACGCGACATTTGTCTCTTATTACGCGCAAACCACCATCGCTCCTGCTTTGGCACGAATATTGCTTGGAAGCAAGCTGACCAAGCGGCCCGGAAGCCAAAGGCGCGGCTCGTGGTTTGCCGCAGTGGGGCGATAGGCACGGCCCCGGTGTTGCGGACGTACGAACGCGAGTACTAGCTCGCATCGTGCCAGAAACGCCCGGATTGGCAGCATGTCGCGGTCTTTCTCACGCCCAAGGGAAGGCCCGTTCCGCGCGCCCCAAGGACGGCGGCGTCCGGTCCGTTGGCTGAGTTCGGATTCGAAAGCGCCTGGCTCAGCGCCAGAAGGCGGGGCCCGAGGAAACCGGCGGTGTGCGCTTCCGCGCTCAAGGTGAATGGAGTTCTGGGGCGAATATGGTACACGCCGCAGTTTCGAACGGGCTGGGATGTGAGGCGCATCCCTGAGGCCGTGAAGGGTCATCCAAAGGAAACAGGCGATGAGAACGAATGCACAGCGAGTCCTGACTGTCCTAATCGTGGCCGGGCTCACGTTTGTCGTAGGTTACATGATGGGGTGCACAGGCCCTGGGAGGGAGAAGGCGCCAGCAGCGACCCAAGCCGTCGCTTCGGGGCCGGTAGATATCGCCCAGGCGCCGAGCGATGTGGCACCCGCAGCCCTACCGGGGCCCGGCGAAGACCCAGCGTCCGCGGAGCCGGAGACCGCCGCGGTCAAAACGGCCGAGAGGCCTAAACCGAGCGGCGAGCGTTCCGGCACGGGTGCTACCGCCACGGGCCCCGCGCGCACCGGGAGTACGCCGACGAAGACGGGCGGCGCCAAGCAAGCGGGCAGCGCGACCAAGCAGAATCCGCAGCCCGAAACGGTGACTCCCGGACCAGCCCCTACCCAGGTTACGCGCTCAGCTTCTGCTCCTCGCACCGGTGCGAATCCGCCGGAGACTAAGGCGCCGTCAGAGCGCGCACCGTCTGCGCCGGCTAATCCCGCCGAGGCACCCCGCATCAGGTTCGAAAGCACCGCTCACGAATTCGGCGAGGTGCTCATGGGGGATCCAGTGGAGCACGATTTCGTGTTCCGCAATACGGGTACGGCGCCCCTGATCATAGGAGACGTCAAGACGAGCTGCGGATGCACAGCCGCGCTGGTGACGGATAAGGAGGTGCCGCCGGGCGGCGAAGGTAGGGTCAAGGCAACGTTCCGCACGACGAACTACAAGGGAACGCAGCGCAAGTCAATCTACGTCGAGACGAATGATCCAGAGCAGTCCCAGGTGACGCTGCGGCTGAACGGGGAGGTCAAGGCTCAGATCGAAGCGACACCGTCCTTGATCTATGAGTCAAAGCTGGCAGTCGGCGAGAGTGTGACCCGCACGGTGACGGTGAGCGGCGTCGGCGGCTACGTCTTCCAGATCGAGAAAGTATCGGCGGCCGGGGCGGGCATCCGCGTGAGCGAACCGAGATCTGTCCCAGGGGGCAAGTATGAGATAGACGTGACGGTGAAGCCGGTTTCCGCCACCAGTTCCGTAACCGGTATGGTCACCATTGAGACAGATTCAGAGCGTCAGCCTAAGGTGCACGTGTCAGTGCGGGCCAACATCGCGACGGACAAGTGACGCCGGCTTTGCGCCAGCGCTGGGAGGGCGCGGGTGTCCGAACGGGACATGATGGTGATGAGTCAACACGGTGAGCGGCCGAAGGGGGGAGTCACTGGCCTTGGGGCGACGACGATACTCGTCAACCACTTTGCCGCGCACCCCCTGCCGCTGTTCGCTTCCGACGACACACTCAGGGTCGCTTTCGCCGCCAACGTGCGCTGCAACGACCTCAGCGAAGGCAAGGCGACGTATGACCTGAAGGCGGGCCTGTTCAATAGACGCGCGGCCGCCGGGGGAGTACGCCGAGGGCCACGTACCGGGCGCGCTGAACCTGCCTGCCGATCAGTTGGAGAAGCTCAGTCGCCAGGTCATGGACAGCATGTGCAAAGCCCCGGCCATTGTCTGTTATTGTGAGGGCCTGACCTGCGAAAGTTCGTCCCGGGTCGGGAACGATCTCGCCGCGTGGGGCTATCCCAAGGTCCTATTGATGTTCTCCGGCTGGGAGGAATGGCAGGCGGCCGGCTATCCGGTCGAGAGGTCGTGACCATGACAGGTCCAGTCTTCTCAGAGCCGAGAAGGCCACGCTTCAAGTTCGTCCCGCTCGCCTGGCACCCGTGGCTCGGTGTGGCGGCGCGGGTGGTGCTGGGCGGCGTGTTGATCTGTGCAGGCATAGGCAAAGCGTTCCAGCCCGCGGACTTTGCGCGCCTTATCTACGGCTATCACGTCCTCCATATGGATCTGGTCAACCTGCCTCCGCTGTGGCTGCCGTGGATCGAGCTTTTGACAGGCGCGCTGCTGGTGGTGCTTGGGGCGGGGGGGGGCGGAGCGCCCATGCGGTCGCGACGGGGCTGATCGTCTTCTTCTTTTTCGCAGGCGGGTTCGCCCTCATCCGCGGGCTTGATATCGAATGCGGGTGCTTTGCAGCGAAGGGGGCGGATACGCGCTTGGGGCTCGGCGTCCTGCTGCGCTTGTCGGTCTGCTGGCGCTGAGCTTGTACGCCACCGTGCACCCATCGAATGCGCTCAGCGTAGACCGCTTGCTCGAGCGGCGTCCACCGCGGTTCGGCACCGAGACTAGCGGCGAGGTGCCGGTTGCCGGCGAAACTCCCGACTGGAGTTCTCAATAGCGCATCTGGTCGGCTTCAACCCGCAAGGCCATGCGCCCAGAAGTCGCGTACGCTGATCGGGGCCTTCCGGCAGAGAGTACAGGCTTTGGCGCGCGACTGAGTGTCGAGTATTCGCGTAAGGCGCTCGAACTCCCTGGGGATATCTCTCACCATTTGCCCAGCGCAAGGGGAGCCCCGTGAAGGGCTGGCCAGGACCGAGCGATGCGGGGAGCAAGCCCGGCGCAACGTAGCGCAACCAGAAAGCGGATCAGACAGACAGGACGCGGCAGTGCTGGGGCCGTGCGCGGTTTCCGTGCCGCGCTGCCGGGTACACTTCTAGTGGTAAGCCGTATAGCCGGCTTGGGCCTGCAGGGATGCGCCGGCGGCGAGATGCGCCGGGACGTGCTGCTGTGGGTGGCGGCAGGGTCTGAGAGAACTGCTCTGTCGAAGTATGAGGCAGACCGGCTGTAGAGCCGGCATGTTGTCGGAGTGGGCGCCTGAGGGAGGATATAGCGCGCCTTGTGCTTTGTTGCGACGTGTTTGCCGTGTAGCCGAGCGCGGGGCCCGTGTCGCCGCGACGCGGGCGGGCTGCTGAGGCGAAGCGGTCGCTTCGCAGGGCAGCGCCCCGCCGTTGGTCGTGCCTTCAAGCTAGAGGAGCCTAGTTACACATTCAGTCATATGGCGGCCCTCGCTCAGGCCTCAAGCAATCGGGGCGCGAATTGCGTCGCCCGGTGGCCAGGGCGGCGTAGGTGTGTCGCGGTATGCTTGCTGCGTGTCGCAACCGCAGTACCGTGTCGTAAGGAGACGAATTCATGAAGCGTATCGCTATCATCGTTCCCCCTGTCTCTTCCCTTGTCGTCGCTGCACTCCTGGTCGCCTTTGCGGCGCCGGCCCAAGCGGCGGTCGGCACGGCGGTGGATGTAGTGACCGACGGCGCATATGCCTATGTGGCGTCCCAGGAGTACGGCGTGGTGGTGGTGGATGTGCGCAATGCGGCCAATCCGCTGGCGGTGGGGGCGACTGAGGTCGGGTTTGTGCCGACCTACCTGGATGGCGAGGGTACCATCGTGGTCGCGGCAGGCGGCGATGCCGGCATGGCGGTGGTGGATGTGAGCGATCCTGCCTCGCCGGTGTGGGTGAGTTCGGTGAGTGAGCCCGCGCACGAGGTGACGGTGGCGGGCGGGCATGCGTATATCTCGGACGCCACGGCGGGGACTCCTGGATACTTGAGGATCGTGGACGTATCGGAGCCGAGCGCCCCGGCCGTGGTGGCCGAAGTGGAACTGGGCCGGCTGCCCAGGGAGGTGGCGATCGTCGGCGACTATGCGTACGTCGCGACCTCGAACAAGATATGCGTGCTTGACGTCAGCGTTCCGGCCGCGCCGAGCTGGGTGTCGTCGCCGCCGATCGGGTGTGCGCGAATAACGGCCAAGCCGGGCTTTGCCTACATACCCGGAGGGATGGTGAGCGGGATTGCGGTCGTGGACACGCAGAATCCGACTGCGCTCGCGGTGGTGGGGGAAGCCGAGTCCTTGTGCTACCTGAATCGCTTCGTCGTGCAGGGCAACCTGGTGTACGCCGCGGGCACCAGCATATACACCTCGATTCCATATCTGCAGATCTTTGATGTGACGACGCCGACCGCTCCTGTCACGACGTCGTACGGGACCATCAGCGGCACGGGCACTGCGGAAAGCGTGGCGGTGTCCGGTGCCTACGCGTACGTGGCCGACGGACCTGACGGCCTCAAAGTGATGGATGTCGCCGACCCGTACCATCCCGTCATCGTCGGCCGCGCCTCCGCGTCGATCTTCGCCGACGTGCCAATGGATCACCCGTTCCGTCTGTATATCGAGGCGATCTACCGCGAGGGGATCACCGGAGGGTGTACCCAGACTCCGCTGAACTACTGCCCGACCTCCACGGTCACCCGCGGTCAGATGGCATCGTTCATCTGCAAGGCGGCGGGGCAGACTTGGTATGACCCGGGCTCGGCGACCTTCGGTGACGTGCCGCGCGGTACCAACGGCGTGTGGGACGGCGGGGGTGGAGGTGGCTACGATGTAGATGGCACCTTCATCTTCTACGGCTGGATCGAGCGCCTGGCCGACCCGGCGTCGTGGGGCGGCACCGCCCCCACGGGCGGCTGCACCGCCACCACCTACTGTCCGGCCAACGGCGTGACGCGCGGGCAGATGTCCAAGTTCCTGTGCATCGCGGCCGGCCAGACGTGGTATGATCCGGGCTCCGCGACCTTCGGCGACGTGTCGCGCGGCAGTAACGGCACGTACGACACTCCGGAGACCGACGGCACCCACGTGTTCTACGGCTACGTGGAGCGGCTCGCTGATGCGGCCTCGTGGGGCGGCACGGCAGTGACCGGCGGCTGCGGCGGCGGCAACTACTGCCCGACCAACCCGGTTACCCGCGGCCAGATGGCGATCTTCCTCTGCCGCGCGTTCGGCATCCCGTACTAGAGAGCGAACTTCAGTTGAGGAGATCGGGCGAGGCGAGTCGAGTCGGTGCGTGTAACGGTTGCGACGGAGAAGTGACGCTGTGGCGTCTGCCCGCCTCGCTCGTTCGCTAGCCAACCCCGGGTTCCCGGCAGTGTCCGTTGCGACTCCGGCGCAGACCGCCAGTTGGCTCCATTGGTGGGGCCAACGGCTTGAGGGCCACGAAGGGCAAAGGACACAGTGCCAGACAACTCGATGAATCACGGTGCCAGCCAGCGGGAGGGCGGAACGGTCGCCCTTGGCGCGCTGGCGATTGTCGTGGCGGGCGCCGTCATCGGGTTGATTACGAACCATTTCGCCGCGCGGTCCGTGGCTTTGTTTGCGTCGGAGGCCACGCTGCGGGCAACAGTGGCGACCGGCGTGTTGTACATAGACACAACTGACGCGAAGTCGGTGCTTGACGCGGGAACGGCCGTGTTCGTGGACGCCCGGCTGCCGGAGGAGTATGCGGAAGGCCACATCCCCGGCGCGGTCAATTTGCCCGCCGACGATTTCGACGAGACCTACCCGAAACTCGCCAAAGGGTTGCGGGAGGCGTCGTCCATTATTGCCTACTGCTCTGACATTCAGTGCGATCAAGGCGCCAAAGTCGCGGATTGGCTGGCGGAGCGAGGGCACTCCGGCGTGTACCTGATGTTCTCCGGCTGGGATGAGTGGGAGGCGGCCGGCTACCCGTCTGAGAGAGCCGAGGGCCCGTGAGTATCGCATTGGACGAGCAGCCGTGCGCAGCCGCGCCCTCCCCGTCGCTTCTGTGGCATCCGGCGGGCTCAGTCCTCGCGCGGCTCTTAGTGGGAGGCCTGTTCGTGTACGCCAGTGCGGGCAAGATCGGCCACACCTCCGACTTTGCCCGCATCATCTATAGCTACCGAGCACTTGATCCCGACCTGGTAAACATGCCTGCGATGTGGCTTCCGTGAATCGAGCTGATCGCCGGCGTGCTGCTTGTGGTCGGCATGGGACGACGCAGCGCCGGCGTGGTGACCAGCGGCCTCATGGTTCTGTTTATCCTCGTGGGAAGCCTTGGGGTACTGCGGGGGCTTGACGTGGAGTGCGGCTGCTTCACAGTCAGCGCGTCGGGGATGCGCCTGGGGTGGGCTGTCCTGCTGAGGGACATGGGCTTGCTTGCGGCGAGCGTGTACGCTGCGGTGCATCCGTCAGACGCCTGGAGCGTGGCCGGACTGCTTAGGAGTCGAGCCGATAGGCTGGGCTGATGAACCGGCCTCGCCGCTGCAGCATCAGCTACCGCGCGTGTTGCCCGCTCAGCGCTTGTCGTCTCCAGTGGTCGCAGCCCTCGCAGCTTGCGCTGATTGAGGCGCAATGTGACGCAGTCCTGCTGCGGCGCCGTCACGCACGGCTGCCATGGCAGCAGCGACATCCAGGGGCACGCGACCGAGCTTCTCGATCCGCGTCTGCAGGTGAATCATGTCGGCGAGCAGCCTGGTCAAGGGGCGCCCGTGCAGAGGCTGGCCGAAGTAGGTGTGAAGCTGTTTGAGAACATCTACACATTCCTGCCGGAGCTTATCCTCGGCATTTGACCGCGAGCGCTCCTTGTCACGGCGTGCTCTTGACGTCACCCCGATTTCCCTTCTGCCGGGACCGCTTCACTTCAGCGATCGCGGCCACTCCGCGGTAGGCGCTGCTCAGGACAAGAGACCGCCCACCAGAGATCGCAATGTGCGCGCTGCGAGATGCTCTTGTAACCCGTACTGTGGCACGCGCGACCGCTCTGGGCCGAATGTGGCCGTTTCCCAAAGCGATATCCCGCGAGCCACCCCACGGATCGCGACACCGGCGGCCTCGCAGCCGTGATAGGCAGACCTCGCGCGACGCGGCGGTCACCTCATGGCGACGGCGTGACGTCATAAGGCATCTGGTCGCCGGTGGAACCAGGCCCCGCTGGTGATCCGGTGCAGTGTCACAAACCAGATGCACCATGACCATCGCAAGATGCATGCCAAGCGGCCGCATTTCGGGCTACTTGATGCGGCCTGTACCGGTAAGTCGTGCGAGTCACTATGTCAGAGCCAGTATCTGTGGGCGTAGTGGTCGGTGGTTTCCAGGTGGAGTGTTTGCAGAGCCCGTGGACGGTGCGGATTTCAGGGCGTTGGCCCATCTCGTGGGCAGCGAAGGGACAGCTGAGTGTGCGCCGCTCAGGATGTGTCAGGGCCCGTCAGAGTGGTGATGAGGCCGACTGCGGTTTCTTTGGCGCGGGTGTCGGAGTGCAGATAGTTGGCGGTGGTTTCGAGGTCGGCGTGGCCGAGAAGTTCCTGGACGGTGCGCACGTCCACGCCGTTGCGGATGAGATGGGTGGCGAAGGTATGGCGCAGCATGTGAGGGGTGACGCGCTTGCCGAGGCCGGTCCGGGCAACAATGCGGCGCAGGATGCGGTTGAGGTAGTCGTTCGCCAGCCGCTGGCCTTGGGGGTTGAGGAAGAGAAATGGCTGATTCACGTCTGGGCGAGTGGCAAGATAGTCGCGAATCGCTTCAGCGGTCTGGGGCATGAGCGGCACCATGCGCTGCTTGGCGCCCTTGCCGCGCACGAGCAGCAACCCCTCCTCGGGCTTCACGTCCTCCAGCCGAATCGCGCCCACCTCGCTGCGGCGTAGGCCGGCGGTCAGCATCAGAAGGAGCATGGCCCGCTGGAAGGGCGATTCGGCGGCTGCGATGAGGCTTTGAGCTTCGTCCTCGGAGATGGCGTTGGGGATGCGGCTGGCAGGCTTGGGCAAGGGAATCCTTCGGGCAGGATTGCCGTGCAACTCCCCGACGTCAACCAGGAAGCCAAAGAAGGTGGACAGCGCAGCCACCTTGCGACAGACGGTGGCTGATGCTCGCCCGGCCAGCGTCACCGTCCACTGCATCACCAGTTCGCGGGTGACGGCGCTAGGCTCGGGTAGGTGGCCTAGGCGGGAGCTGAGCCACTTGCAGAACTGGCCCCGTGCTGTCCAAAAACTCATCTGCCTTGCTCATTGTGCTTGAAACGTGATCGTGCTACCCTGTTGCTCTGCTGGGATTGCCAATCCTAGGAGGCGCCGGGATGGCCAGGCACAAAGGGAACGGGATCGACTGGATGGGACTGCCGATGATTGCGATGGTGGCGCGGCTGCTGTGCCGGGAGCTGACGCTGGAGAATGAGTATCTGCGCCTGGAGAATCGGATTCTGAAGGAGAAGGCGCAGGCCAATGGCCGCCTGCGCTTCACGGATGAGGAACGGCGGTCGTTGATGGAGGCGGCGCTGGCGATGGGACGCTCCCTGATGAAGGAGGTGGTGAGCGTCGTCAAGCCGGAAACCATTCTGGCCTGGCAGCGGCGCCTGGAGCGGCAGAAGTGGGACTATAGCGCCCGGCGCTCGCGCCAGCCGGGGCGACCGCGAACACCCGGGGAGATCGAGGCTGTGATCTGCCGCCTGGCGCGAGAGAACGCCTGGGGCTACCAGCGCATCCGGGGGGAACTGCTGAAGCTCGGCCTTGAGCGCTCCAAGGGCTGCATCGCCGCTATCCTGCGGCGACATGGCCTCCCCCCATCGCCTCAGCGCGGCGGGCTGACGTGGCGGCAGTTCCTGGCGCGCCATGCCGAGGTCCTGCTATGCGTCGACCTCTTCACCAAGGAAGTCTGGACCTGCACGGGCCTGCGGACGGCCTACATCCTGTTTGCGCTGCACCTGAGCACACGCCGCATTGTCCTCGCCGAGGCGACGTTTTCTCCCCACGGTCTGTGGATGCGCCAGATGGGGCGCAACTTGCTGATGGCGTGTGAGGATCTGGGGGTGGCGCCTCGCATGGTGCTCCATGACCGCGACGAGCTGCTCGTACACGATCTTGACGTCACATTACAGGGGGCCGGGCTGGAGATCGTGAAGACGCCATTTCGCGCTCCCGACGCCAATGCCCATGCCGAACGCTGGGTGCGCAGCGCGGACGAAGAGTGCCTCGATCACCTCATTCTGATCAGCCTGGGGAGCTTGCAGAGAACTCTCGCCTGCTATCGCGACTTCTCCAACCACCATCGCCCGCACCAGGGGATTGGCAACCAGATACCGGAGTGCGTGGCGACTGGCAGCCTCCCCGTGCTTCCCGGACCCCTGATGGCGCGGCGACTCGACGTTAACCGCCAGCAGTTCCTTGGCGGCCTGCTCAACTCGTACTATCGCAAATCATCCTAGCTGCGGCGCCCGGCGCGATGAGTCGTGAGCAACAGCGTGCGCAGTGTCTTCGTGCCAGGACACCAGGGTGGCGCGGTCACAGCGGCCAGGTCACGAATCTGCCACCATTTCGCCCCCCCCGAGATTCCTTGGGATGATCCTCACTGTCGTCACCAAACCGCCCGTCGACCCTTCTGCGTTAGCCTGATGAGTTTCTGGACAGCACGGCCTTCGGTGGGCTCAGTTGGCGACCTGTCCGCGAATGTCTCCCCCGTAGCGGTCTCACGACCCATTGACGGGCACGGTGGTCGCATCCACATATGACGGCAGCAGACGTCCCTCTGCAACGCTCTCTCACGCAGTCAGTCTGCTAGGGGCAGATCACTGAACGTGGTGTAGACGGCTCTTTCGCCCTCCGCCCATCCGATGAGGCCCGTCACCGACTTGACGAGATACCAACCCTTAGTGTGCAGCAGGATGAGGGCCTTGGTCTTGGGTGCTA
>CP070648.1:2164505-2167726 GCA_020354555.1 Armatimonadota bacterium
ACGCCTACGAGAAAGGCATCCGCTACTTCGACACCGCCGAGTCCTACGGCTCCGAAGCCATCATCGGCGCAGCGCTGCAGGATGTCCGCGACGACGTCTATCTCGCCACGAAGACCCATGCCATCACGCCCGGCGTCGCCCGTCAGCATGTCGAGGCGTCACTGCGCGAGCTTCGCACCGACGCGCTGGACTGCGTCAAGCTCCACGTCCCCAATGAGTACGATCACGCCATGCGGGTGCTCGACGAGATCGAGGCCATGCGCGACGAAGGCAAGATGCGCCTGATCGGCATGTCAAACCACGTCCACTTCGAATTGGCGCTCAAGCTGATTGACACCGGCCGCCTTGACGAAGTGCTGCTGGCGCGATGCTATTTCCCGAAGGGTTACGCGGAGATCATCTCCCAGCGCAACCAGGAGCTGCGCGAGATGGCGATAGCGAGGGCCCACGAACTAGACATGAACATCATCGGGATGAAGGCATTGGGCGCGGTCATCTTTGGCCACCATGCCGCCGACCTCGTCCCGGATCATGATAAGGAGAAGGCGCGCCGGCTGCCGGCCGCGGCGATTCGCTGGTCGTTCTCCGACCCCCGGTTTCACATCTACCTCGTCGGCGTGTCGATGTTCAGCGACATCGACGAGAACGTTGCGACGTGCAGCGGCGATCTCACCGTGACCGACGAGGACCGCGCGCTGCTCGCTGAATTCTCCGCGAAGGCGTGGGGCGCTAAGCCCATCAGGGATTGCCCCGAGCCGTACAAGCATCCGGATTCGCCGGTGTACTACGAGCCCGGCCGGCGCGAGGGCTGGACGACGTAATCTCCGCCCGGACCTGCGTGCCAACCGCGAGCAATGCGCGGTGACTTCGGAGACAGCTTCGTCCCGACGTGCCCTGTCAGGGCCGCTTCCCTGTGCGTAGAGCAGACATCGAGCGCGGCAAGCGTTGCCCCCGCCTGGCGGTGATGCTTGCACAGGGTTTCATGTCGACCCTCTGCAGCAGGAGCCCCGGCTTAGTCACCCAAGAGTGCAACTTAGCATCGGTTCGATTCTCGCTGAAGATGTGCAATCAGCCTATCAACCATCTCGCCCAATGTCTTGACGGTCCAGATCATCGTCATGGCATCATCTTCGCTTATGTTGAAGTCCTCTTCTAAGGCTAGTGCCGTCTCGACAGTCAGCATGTCGTAGTCCCACGGCCTGAGGAACACCACACTCAGGCGGTCGTCGGGCAAGAAGTGATCGTTAGGCCAATTGTACGCTTCCTTGATCAGTTCGCACACACGTTGCCCAATGTCGACCCGCAGCAGCCCATCTCCCCAGCGACTTGGATCCGGCCGTTCCCGCGCGAGAAGCTGCTTCTCGATGTAGTCAACCGCACGGCAATACTCGGGACCGTATGAGATGAGTCGAAACGGAAAGAGCTCGAATAGCTTCCGAAGCCACGACCGCTTTTCTGGTGATGGCGGTAGCGGTATTAGTTCTGGTGGCGGTGGCACGAAGGAGCTAGGCCATGTCAGTGGCGTCATGTTCATAATCGGAACCTGCATGTCCCTTCTCAGATAGCACGGGAGGAGAAGAATGTCTGGGCACCGTGGCGGTAGAGCGCTGCCGGCTACTGCCAGGAGACAACGCCTGCCCACAACGCTCCCCACCGCCAGCGCTTTTCTCCGCGCCAGCATCGCTTCCCTACGGCCGACGGAGACATCGAGGGGGGAAACATCGCCCGCGCTTGACGGTGACGCTTGCTCAGGTTGACATGAAAGTCCTCAGGAGCAGGCCCCCACGTTCATTCACGCGGAAGTGCAACCTAGCATTTATCCCATCCCCGCTCATGACGTACAGGGGCTCCTCTCAAGTGGCGCGAGTCAGTCCGCCTTCGTCTGTCGCCATGGTATAGACGAACGTGAGGAATCCGTCCTCATCGGGCTCCGTGCCTTGCTGCACGAATCCCGCGCCCGCGAAGCACCGCTGGCTCCGGGAGTGATTCACGTGCACGTTCGCCACGATTCTCTTGAGCCGACTCAGCTCCGGCTGCTTCACCAGCGCGCCCAGCACCCGCCTGCCGTGCCCGCGGTTCCACAACTCTGGTCGCACCACCAGTGCCACATGCCCGGTTCCCTCGGCCTCAAGATCAACCTGCACGAGGGCCATCGGCTCGCCGTGTTCATAGACCATACGTCCGAAGACGTTCGCGTCCGTGCGCAGGTAGGCGTGGTACGCCTCAGTCGGAGGCGTATACGATCGCTGCAGCTCGGCGTTTCCACGCCACCAGGACTCGAACGCCCGCCATCCAGCTTCATCAATGGGCGCAAAGACCAAGTCGTTCACAACGGCTCTCCCGCTGATTCGCGCTCCCTATGCAAGTCATCGGCCCTCAACGTCCGTGGGACGAATCCGGGGGTGAATCAAGGTGCAGTCCCGATATCCCTGCTCCTGCATCTTGCAGTACCGACAAGCTGCCGAGAGGGCTCGCGGCGTGACGCTGCCACCCCCACCTGAAGGAGTCTGATCCGCGAACGTCTGCGGCGCAATCCGCCGCGCGAGCCTGCGCGCATACCCTCCGCGTCTATCTGCTCTCGTTGGGGGACACGAGCAACGCGAGCAGATCATAGAACGACATCTGCACATAATCCACGTGACCATCCACAAAAGCCACGGGTATGGACGGCTGAATCGTCGGCTCGTTGCCGCCGATTTCAGCGGGTATCACGTGGTCGGTGGCGTAGTCCGGTCTGTAGCCCTCGTGTACGCCGAAAGACCCGCACATCGCCAGCGGCTCACGTGCCGGCTCGGAGAAAGCTGCCATGTGATTGCCACAGGCGAAAGCCTCGCTTGGATCGTCGTGGACTGCGACGAAGCCCAGCATTTGAGCGGCCATCCATACCTCCAGGACTGCGCCGCCGGCCCCGAATTCACTCGGTTGGTCCCTGCTGCCGCGGTCATAATGCGCGCACATGTACACATACGATCCGGAGTGCTGAATCTTCCGCGGGCGCTTGCCGTGTATGAGTGCGCGCAAGGGATCGTGCGGGTCCTGCTTACCCGTGGCGTCCGTGCCGACGATGTAGCTCTGCACCCGGCAACTGGGATCGCGCCACGTCAACGTGGGGCAGTTGAAACGCGCCTCGGAGCGGACGTAGGGGCGCAGCACATCCGCTAGGTGCCACATCCAACGACCGTCGGCGTACTGCTCTCCGTACTTCTCACGGACCTCCCCCT
>CP070648.1:2167826-2175735 GCA_020354555.1 Armatimonadota bacterium
GGGCCGAATTGGTCGATCTTCTCCTGGGTCACGACTTCGGTCGAGCCGCCGGGAACGAAGATGGGGCTGCATGGCAACTTGCCGCCGAAGATAGCTCCCATCTGGTGGGCCTTCCGCCGCATCTGCAGAGCCTGCACGTAGTGCTGCACGAGGCCGACAGCAGTGGTCCCCGTCACCATATCTGGCGTCACGTATCGAGGCACCCAGGGCGACATGTCGAGGATGCCGGTGGTGTTGATGTAGTCCGGGGCTGCAAGATTGTAGAAGTGGAGGATGTGCGACATGATGAAGTTGGCGCCGAGTACGAGATTGCGCACGATTCTGCCGTTATCCGGGGGCAGCACCCCAAAGGCGGAGTCGAGGTTCATGGCGGCTGCCATGCCGTGGGAGATTGGACACACCCCACAGATCCGTTGGGTGTAGTGGACGGCATCCACCGGGTCCCGGCCCTGGAGCATAATCTCGAAGCCGCGGAACATGGTCCCCGAGCTATGGGCGTCTACGACCTGGGGGACGCCCCCCACCTCGTCGACGGTCACCTCGATGTCTAGATGTCCCTCGATGCGCGTCGTCGGGTCGAGCTTTATGGTATGCATCTGAACCTCCTCTATCCCATGGCTACGCTGTTTCGAAGCAAGGAGTCCACTTCTACCGGTCGTCGAGCCTTACCACGCGGGTCCGTCGGCGCCTCGCGCGCTGACCTTCACCTTCCCCTCCTCCAGCGTGAAGAACGGAGACATCCCGTCCGGGAACTCGGGCTCCGTGCATCCCTGACACGGGCTCCTGGCCCCGACGCACCAGTTCACGCCGGTCTCGCCTGCCCCGCCACTGTTCCATCGACGGAACGGACAATCGGAAACGGCCCACCTCCCCTTACAGCCGAGTCTGCTGAGACAGCCCTCTTCGCTCAGGGTCGAGGCGAAGAGGTTGCGATCGAAGAACTTCTGCCTGTTCGGGCACTGGCTGTGGACCGTGTGCTGGAAGTAATCGGTGGGCCGACGGAGGTTATCCAGCCGGGGGATCGCGCCATGGGTCAGGATGTAGGCAATGGTTCCCACAACCCAGTCCGGATGTGCCGGGCAGCCCGGGATGTTGATGACCGGCCTGTGCCCGACTACGTCCGCTACGCCTTGCGCTCGTGTCGGGTTGGGGCTCCCCCCGGCCATGCCGCCGTAGGAGGCGCACGTACCCACAGCAATGGTGACCAGAGCGTTCTCGCTGAAACGGCGGACTCCCTTGAGTGCTGTCATCCCCGGCCAGAGGTAGCAGTACTCCCCTCCCACGGCCGTCGGGATGGCGCCCTCGACCACAAGCACGTAACCGCCCTGGGCGTAGGCCGCTTCAGCCGCCGATACGGCCGCTTCTCCCGCAGCGGCCATCACGGTCGGGTGGTACTCCAGATCCAGGGTGTTGAGCAGGAGGTCGTCAATCGTAGTGTAGTAGATGCTGTTTAACAGCGATACCGAGCAGCCGGTGCACCCCTGGGCCTGTAACCATACGACACGAGCGCCGTCCTCGGCCGCCAATGCCTGTTTACCGTTGAAGAGCAGAGGTCCAATGCCAAGCGCCGCAGCCGCGGCCGCAGAACCCTTTAGGAAATCGCGACGGCTGATGTTCATTGATCGCCCTCCTTGTTCTCTATAGGTCGGCTCCATCCAATCAGATTCCTGCTTCATCGCCAGCATCGGCTATCGGCTCGACCTCTACTGGCGCCGAAGTACGAATACTGGCATCGTACCTTGCCCTTCGGCGGCTGGCTTCTGAGGGCCTCAGGCCCTTCTCCTCCGTCCTCCTACGCCCCAGAGCGAGTCCCGCTTCTTCGGCAGATAAGCGGGAGTCGTCGCCGATCTCCGCTAATCGCTCCCAAGGGGTGCCGCCGATAAGCCGTAGCGCTCGCGCTGAGCTCTCGCTCAGCAATCGCTTGAAAAGATCGCGCCTGGCAAAGCCCATAAGATGTCGCTCCTCAGATAGCATGACATCAAAGGAGAAAGGTGCTCACGCCCCTGGTGGCAGAGTGCCGCAGACGCCTGACGCGCGTTGACGCAAGCTGACGCCGCGCCACAACGCTCACCACCTGCACGGCTTCTCTCCACGCCGGGATCGGCTTCCCCGTAGCAGCCAGCAACTACGGGTCTCACCCGCGCCTGGCCGCTACAGCCGGTCTCATGGACGGCTAACCGCGACGCCGACCTCCTTGGCAACCTAGCAACACATTTCGCTTTCTCTGTCCGGCAAGCGCTTCCTCTTGCCGTTTTCGCGGGAACTCGGCTCGAATGTAAGGGTTTGGATGTGAATCGGTGGCTGCCACGACCGCGCCAGCGGCGCTCAGTCCCAGACGCTTGAGGATGATAGCGATACGCGGGTTCGAAAACGCGATAGTCCTACTCCGGATGGCAATGGAAACCTTTGCCAGCGATGGGCGGGTTTGAGTTCAGAATCGCCGTTTTCTCTAACTGTGGACTGATTGGGGCACATCCCCAGCTCTTGCAGAAACAGAGAGGCGAAAGGGCTTTCTTGGGGCAAAACGGGGCCGAACGGCAGGCACCAAGTCCACAGCTTTCCGCGGCCGCTGTGCGCCACAATCGCGCGAATCGTGCGCGTGAATCGGCCACCAGGGCATGAAGGCCCTGCGGCCTCCGTTTTCAGAGAGAGAGGTTTCGAGCACAAAGGCATGGTGGAGGAAAACGACCTGAGATCGTAACTTTCTCTAACCGTGGACGAGGTGGCAGATTTCGATGTCAGGACGTTTTGGCTACCGGGTGGGAATCGAAACCGCGTCTGAGCGGGCGTGATCGGCGGTGCCTGCCGGCCCACTGCGCCCCCATCACCAGCGCGGGGACGATGACAACAACAGATGCAGCAAAGACCTCCATGCCAGTTCCGCTCCTCGACGCGACGGCGGCGCCCAAAGGCGCCGCGCTCTGGCCGGAGATGATACAAGAGCAACGCCGGGCACACAACCCCGGCCCAACCCAGGCCCCGGCGCTAGGCCGGCTTCGCGGGCGGTTGACAAGGACATTTGTGCTCAAGTGGCTGAAGTTGAGATTCTCTTTGCCGGGTAAACTCACGCCCTCTTCCCGTTACGATTGACTTGTCTTCCTCAATAGCGCCGATCAATTGCATCAACTTCCACGCGCTGTTGTCCCATCTCATCTCGTAGCCTCTGGCGCGGGCATTCTGCTCCATTTCGAAACGCTCTTTCTCATTGAACACCAGGTAATCAAGTCCCTGCGCAATCTGATCCACCGAAGGCTCTGCCGGGTCCACCAGCACTCCCCTCGATGTCAGTATCGCTCCCGTGTCATCCGAGTCAACGCCGAGCAGTTCCTTCGCGTACATTGTTTTCGATGATATCGGCACCCTGCCTGATCCAATTGTGTCCGCCAGGATTCCGCTGGATACCTGCTCCGGATTGAGATAAGCAAGTATCATCGTGTTGGTTGCGCCGTACAGCGCCCGCAGCAAATCCTCGTTCAGATAGGCCTCGAGAAAGCAGACATCATATTCGTCGAAATCCACTCCGCGCAGGCCTCCTACTTCGCAGTATCGCAATCCGGAATCCGCGAGCGTCTCATGCAGCAGTCTGCGATACTCCCGGTACGCGTCGCCGCCGGCGGATTCCACGAATCCCGGATGATATTGACCGGCGATCAGGTAGACGATGTCCTGCCGCTGCTTCTCGGTGCACGACGCGTCAAGGAATCTCGCGTAGGCTCTGACGCCGTAGTGAACGCCCTTGTCCGGCGAAAGAAGGCCGAGAGTCGTGGCGAGGAATTTGCTCTCCAAGCCGTATTCCTGTTTGATATGCAGTCTGTCCGTTTTCGTGATGTCGCGGATTCGTATCCCATGATCTATATGCGTGATTTTCGATCGGTCTATGCCGTAGGTAGCGTTGAGAATATCAATCGCTCCGCTGAGGGTGACGAGGAGTCCATCCGTGTTCTCAACCAGCGCCTGCAGAGTTCGACTTTGGTGGGCGTTCGGGTGTCTCAGGACGGTATGAAGATAGGCCAGTGTCGTCAATCCCTCGTCGTGCAGACGCTTGGCCATATCGACATAGTTGGTGCCCATTGCGTCTCTGCCGTCGAGACCGTATTCGTGCTGCAGTATTACGATGTGGGGGTAATCGTCAGTTTGCGCTTTGGCCTTGATGTCCGAGGCGGCCTCGCGCCACGACTGTGGATCGTACTGGTCGATGACGAGATCGACCGGAATGCTGTAGGATCTGTCATCGTTGGCAATAGCCGCCACTCGTATGTCGCCCACGGCGGAAAGCCTCGCCAGAGCAGTGGCCAGATTCTCTGAGAATCGTCCGATGCCACATACCCTGGGCGGGTAGCTGCTGACGAGACGGATGCTGTACTTCATGGTGCGCCCTCCACGTGCAAAGGACAACTGGCGTATGACAGTTTCAGTGAATCAGGCGGGGGGGTCGTGCTCCGCGCGTCTCACAACACGAGCCGGGCAGCAGCGAAGAAAGGTCGCAGAGTGTAGCGGCACAATCGGTGTTGCCGGTCCTCAGGGATGCTGTGATGGATCAAGGGATGGACTGCGGCACCGCTCCGGACTCCCGGCTGTTGCCTCCTGTGGCCCGCGACAAGCCTACGATAGTCCTCACGCCTCGCCACAACGCTCCCCACCTGCAGCGCTTTTCTCCGCGCCAGGATCGCTTCCCTGTGGGCGGAGGAGACATCGAGCGGGAGAAGCGGAGAATGGGGCTGAGGGCGACAGTTGCAGAGGCTGCGGCGTGTTGCCCCCGTAGGACAGGAGCGGCCCGTCATTCACTCAAATCTGCAACATGCCGAATGTGCCAAGAACGCGGAGGGCGCACAGGTCGTTGGCCATGGCACTCGCGTGGAACCGACCCCTGCTTTGGCGGGAATCCAGCGAAGCAAGGAAGATGAGCTGCGATTGCGTGGTCGCTTGACTTGTCCGTCCCACGGCCCGATAATCAGACGCTCACTATCCTGCACCGCATGAGATGTACGCGGCTGCCGGGATGGACATTTCCATGGCATTGACATCGCCGGAGGGCATACCGATAACCGTTCGAGCGATCGAGAGAGGCGATCTCGGTTGTGTCCTGCTGCGCTGCTTGCCGGACGGAGGGAATATCGAAGGCCTGTTCAATGACCAAGGCACCATCGGCATGGCGGCCTGGGCGGGCGACCGGTGTGTAGGGCAACTGCACTGCTATCGAGTCATTCTGCCGGAGGGCATGAGTAAGCGCTGGCCGGAATGGAGCCGGTGGTTGCCCGAATCTTCGTGGTGGTCAGAGGCGGCACATACGTCTAGACTTGGGTTAGGCGGCCCGGCATGGTGTCACGCTTGCTTCCATGTGGGAAGGACGCTGGAAAGCGCCGCGGTGACAGATGATCCCGATCCTCGCTATCACGGGCGAGGCATTGGCACAGCGCTGTGCAGGGAATCGGTCAGGTGGGCCCGGCACCGCGACTATGCCCTGGTGGTCGCGCTTGGCGCGCCGGAAGGACTGTTGGAGTACGCGGCGTGGGCCGGTCAGCTTCCGTGGACGACCTACGCCAAACTGGGATTCGGAGTCGTCGGTTTCGAGGTGCAAAGCAAACTGATACCCGGATGGGCAGAGGGCAACTCCCCGCCGGAAGTGATGGCGGAGGTGCGCGCCGCGATGGCGAGGGGGCGCCCAAAGAGCGACTTCTGCTCGCGGGTGATGGCGCTCGATCTGAGGCGTGTCCCCGCTACCGAGTGAGACAGGAACAGAGCCATGTTGCCGTATGATGTCGCTCCTCAGATAGCATGAAACGAGAAAGGTGTCCAGGCCCCTGGCGGCAGAGTGCTGCTGATTACTGCCAGGAAACGACGCCTCGTCACAACCCTCCCCAACCGCAGCGCTTTTCTCCGCGCCAGGATGGCTTCCCTGGGGGCGGAGGAGGCATCGGGCGGGAGGAGCGGAGAGTGGGCCTGGGGGTGACGGTTGCGGGGCTTGGTATGTAGGTCGCCTCGAGCAGGAAGCCCCGCTCATTGATCGAGAAGTCCAACTTAGCATTCGCCCTATTCTTGCGGAGGACGTACATCTCGTGGAAAGGGGTAGGGTCACACCGGCCGTCGCCCGTCGAATAGCGCTCGGCGAGGTGCACGAAGCCATCGCCCGCCAGGGCGAAGGGCACGCCCGGGGCAAGACGGTGATCAGCGTGTGAGCGTCGAACACCCGACGGAGATTCTCGATGTTGAGGCGATTCGCGGTAGACTCTCCCAAAGCTAGAAGCAAGCTCGCAGCGGCAGTCGCGAAATCCGTGGACGGCAGGATCGTTCGGAACGCCGTGCTCCATGTCGACTCGCCGAGGACGGGGATCCGCGGCACCTGGGCCAACGGCATAGCGGACGAGCGGAACGGGCGTCCCATGCGGCCGGACACACCCTTCCTCTCGGCTAGCGTCGGCAAGATCGTCATGGCTGCGACGGCATTCGATCTGGCGGCAGCGCGCGCTATTGACGTCGACGCACCGATCGCGACGTGGATCGCCAAGAGTGTGCTCAAGGGTTTGCCGGTTGCGGGTGGAGAGCAGGCCGTCGAGCAGATCACGGCGCGCATGTTAATGGCCAATCGCTCTGGTTTGCCGGACTACTTCAACAGCGATATGCACCCATCCGCGGATGGTGCTCCGGGCCTCGTGGAGCTGATGTTGGCCGAACCGCAACGGACTTGGAGCCGCGCCCAGCTCGTCGGCTACGCACGGGACCACTACAAGGCGTTCGCCGCGCCCGGCAATAAGTTCCTCTATTCCGACCTCAACTGGGACCTACTGGGGATGGTCTTCGAAGGGGCGACGCAACGACCGTTTCACCAGGTGGTTCACGAACGGGTACTCGACCCGCTTGGGATGACGCACACCTGGTACCACGTTTTCGAGCCCGCCCCGGAGGGGGCCGGCCATTTCGCGGATACCTTTTCAGGCGACACTAACCTCGCCGGGTTGCCATGCCTTACGCTCGACCAGGCCGGCGGTGGGTTGGCTACCACCGCAGAGGATCTGGGCAAGCTGATGCGCGGCCTGAAAGCCGGACGCCCGGTGGGGCTGGATTTGCTGGGATCGGATTGGTCAGAGGACGCCATCAGGCGCGGCCTCGACTACGGCTATGGCACGTGGCGTTGGCGCCCAGGCCGGATGTTCTTCGCCTTGTGGCAGCTCCCTCACCTGATCGGTGTCTCAGGATCCAACAACTCGTATGCCTACGTGACCGGAACCGGGGACGTCGTCACGGGGACAATGAACCAGATGGACCACCCATCGAGGCATGTGAAGTTTGTTCTCTCAACGGTCCTGCCGGTGCTGGCTCGGGCAAGGGAACGGCGCCCGGAGTAATGCAGTCAACCGAGCACGAGGGGCAGGGCGAGGTCCTATTGCATACTGCGGCCTTCACGTCACACACTTGGCTCAGCCGGCCAGTCGTTCCATGAGCTTCGCTCGCGGCCCTCGGACCATCAACCAGACCCCAAAGACCAGCCCGAACATTGATGTCCCGTGCGCGTCTGTTCCCGCGGCCGGCCCTCGCCTTCGTGCACCAGCTTCGGGGCCTTCCAGCACAACCATACGGGTGTCCCACGGCCACTTAACATCCACAGTTGCCCTCGAGACCGGCGCCATCATCGCACCAGACGTACGCGCCGCCGACGTGGCGGCCACTGTATCAGTCGAAACAGATCGTAGCAGACGGAGTCTTCGGGCGCCAGAATACCCAAACAAGTATGGCGGTCAACACGAACAGGCCACTGGTTAGCAGCGCACCTAGCGGAGTGGCAACATCATCATTGGGAAGCAAGACATGCGCTGTGTTACCCACGGCATGGAGCAAGATCATGAGCAAGACGCTCTCGCCTGCGTTATTATAGACCCGGACCATCAGAAATCGAGAACTTAGCATTGCGATA
>CP070648.1:2175835-2178815 GCA_020354555.1 Armatimonadota bacterium
CCGCGGCTCCTGCCGAGCCGAGCTACCTCGAGCGGATCGGTGAGGGGATTGACCTGCTGCGGGGGGACACACCCCGCCAGGCGGAGGATACGTTCGCCGCCGCAAACCTCCAGGACTACTCTGATTCGCTGGGATGGGTCGGTCTCGGCGCGGCGCGCCTCGGGAGGGGGTATGTCGACCGCGCGATGGCAGACTTCGCGCAGGCAGCGCACCTCGCCGCAAGGGGATCGCAGCAGGCGCGGGCCGTCGCTCCGCTCGCGCAGTTCGGGCGCGCGATCTGCCTGCTCCAGCGCGGTGAGGTGCATGCGGCCGCGGAAGAACTGGAGGCGCTGGCGCAAAGCGAGTTCGAGCCGGCGCTGCCGGCGCTCGCGTACGCGAAGCTATCGGCGGGAGACCCCGAGGGCGCGCAGGAGACCGCGAAGTCCGCTCTGGAGAGCTTGCCTGACGATCCGCTGGCGTTGGCTGTCCTCGGCAGGACACTACCGGGCAGCGAAAGCATCCCACCCCTGGAGCGGGCCGCTGAGGTCTGTCCCGGTTCGCGCTACGCCGCGCCGCTGACGGCGCTTGCGCTGCCGAATATTCCTCGATCGCCGTCTCAGCCGCAGGAAACCGAGGTGGTGCGGCTGGATATCATCGAAGGCCCGCCGCGCCGCGCCGTCGTGACCTGGCTGGGCTCCGGCGAACCGAGTTACGTCATCCTCAGAGTTGACGGACGGCACGCCGGCATGAGCAACACCACGCCGCATCAGTTCGGCCTACCGCGCGAACTTGCGCCCGGACCGCACGGCGTAGGCGCCGAGGTCTGGGCCGACCGCACGATTCTGGGGCGCACCGGGACCGTCGTCTGGTCAGCCGCAGAAGGCGAGCCGCCGGATCGGTACGACGGAACCGAATACGCCGCCGCGCTCGAGGGCCTGCGATCGGCTTTGGCCCCGATCCCAAATCGCGTCCATCTTCACTACTGGTTGGCTCGCGCCCACGCGCCGGCCAACCAGAAGGCGGCGCTGCGGCACTACGAACGCGTCGTCGCGCTGGACCCCGGTTTCGCGGACGCGCGGCAGCGCGCGACGGCGCTGTGCGCCGCGCTGGGGCTCAAGGGATCTACCTCCGAGGTCTCTTCGGTGCCTGACAAGCGCGTGTGCCTGACATTCGACGATGGTCCGCATCCGATCTACACCGAGCGGATTCTGCAAGCGCTACGCGACGCCAATGTTCGCGCCACGTTCGTCGTCGTGGGGACACAGGCGCGGGCACATCCGGAGCTGCTGCGCGCCATCGCGGCTGATGGGCACGAGATCGCGAATCACTCCTATTCCCACGACGACATGACGCGCAAGACGACCGCCGAGATTCAGCAGGAACTCCTACGCACCCAGGCCATCGTGGAAGACGCCACGGGCCAGCATACGCGACTGTTCAGACCGCCGGGCGGGCAGCGCAATGCTGCGGTCCGCGCCGCGGCGGCAGCGGTCGGCTATCGGACCATACTGTGGTCGGCGAACGTCAGCGTCTGCGCGGGCCTGCCGGCGGAGAAGGGCGTGGCGAGGCTTCTCCAGGACGTCAAGCCGGGTGCCATCGTGCTCCTGCACAACGGCCCGGACGAGAGCGCCGACATCCTGCCCGGGTTGCTGGCAGCGCTCAAGAAGCGGGGGTACACCTTCGCCGCCCTGTCGGACGCGATGGGGCGCTGAGCCGCCAATCGAAGGACGCCGCTGCGGAGTTGACGGCTAGCCCTCCGCCGCGCGGCGCATGATCTCAATGTGCTCCGCGAGGGCGCGCCGGGCGCGCTGGATCATTTCCGGATCGTCCGTGTACTCGGTCAGGCTCTGCACCACCAGGGGCTCGACGCTCAGCAAGGCTTTCGCCTTCTTCACGATGACGTGATACCGCTCAGGCCCGTCCAGCCGCGCGGTGAGCTGCGACAGCAGGTGGAAGTACTCGTAGTCCTCGATCCCGTCCCGAATGCATTCCAGGCGAACCGAGCTGAGCGGATTGCCATTGGGTCCGGGGTAGATGAGCTGGCCGTCGCCGTTGAAGTTCGAATAGGTGAAGGTATTCCACGGCACCTCCGGCCATCGCTTGCCGGCGGCGATGGCGGAGCGCGCGGCCGGGTCGTCCAGCGGTATCAGGTCGCCCGGCGGCGGCTGCGCCAGGCGGTTGCTATGCCACCGATTGAGCGCGTAGTAGAGGAACCCGTTGACGCCGTACTTCCAGTTTTGCCAGAACAACACGCGGTGGTCGGTTGCGGGGTAGTCAATGAACCAGTTCGCGTAGGGGTGGTGCGGCGCGCAGCAGACGTACCACCACACCTCGTCGCCTTGCGCGCGGTAATGCTCGGCAATGTCGTGTCGGTAATGCGCGGTCAGCGGCACCCAGATGTCAACGTACCCCTTCAGCTCTTCATTCGGCACGACCGTGCAGGCGCGGGGAAGTCCGGGCACCGCTTCACGGATCATCCCGTACATTTCGCGCAGCTTTGGGTAGTTGGCAGGGCGGATTTCGTCAAACCCATAGACGTATGCCAGGTCGAACCAGCCGCGCTCCCGGAGAAGCTCGGAATACGCCCGCACTTCCTCGACCACGGCGCGTCGCTGCTCCGGCGCTGATGGATAGCCGAAACACTTGATGTTGAATGCATTGAGGCCGCGGCTCGCGCAGAATGCCATGTTCTCCGCGGCGGGCACGGGTTTCGAGGAATAGATGTTCGTCGGATTAATACGGCGGCGCAGCAGGAAGTCGTACCACGTCAGCAGCACGTCGGTTGGTACGGGATCGTAGCCGTACCATGCAGCGACCCCACCCTCGGAGAACGCAAACGCGGTCCTGAGGTGTGTCTCCTTCGGCAGGGCGAAGTCCCACACGTGGGCAACGAGGGGGACGCGCGTCTCCGGCGCGTTGTCGGGCCTGATGATGATCTCGCCGCGGTATTCACCGGCGGGCACGGCGGCGGGGCAATAGACCGTGACCCAGACGGGCTGAA
>CP070648.1:2178915-2194392 GCA_020354555.1 Armatimonadota bacterium
AGCTTGGGGCGCGCCCCCTCGTGGCGGTTGGCCGGCCGCAGAGTCATCATCACGAATGCGCCGGCCAGCGCCAGGCATCCGGACAAAACAAACAGCGCCGTGTAACCTACGTTCAGGTACCGCCACCCGAACCAGACCACCGCGGCGCCGATGATCGAAGCGATGATTTGGATCCCGCCGACCTGCCCCAGTCGCGTCGCGCGCTCGTGCGGCTTGGCCTCGCTGAGGATGATCGCCCCGCGCAGGGGGCCGAACAAGTGCATGCCCGCGCTGTACAGGAACATGAACTGGATCATGACCCAGTAATCGCGTCCGAGCACGCCGATCCCTATGTTGCCGACCGCGAGGACGACCAGCGCCAGGGCCGCCAACCGCACCTCGTTCATGAAGAAGAAGACGCCCGCGAACACGGCCACCAGGAACCCCGGCAGTTCGCGCGGGAATTCCAGCCGGCCCCGCTGCTCCGCCGACAGGTGGAACGTGTCGTTGAGGAAGTTGTTGAACGTGGTCTCGAAGATCTTCATCGCGGCGGTCATGAAGCACGCCGCGATGATGAGCAGCAGCAACTGCTTGCCTAACCCGCGCCACCTGTCACTCAGCACTTGCCAGCGATGCCTTTCTGTCGCGAAAGGGACGACGAACCGCAGATCAACGGGGATGAACCCAAATTGCCCAGGCACGACTCGCCGAAAACGGGAACGGATCCGCGCATCCGCGTCAATCGACGGCTGGAACGATCACCCCTTCTTCTTGTGCGGCCGCACGAAGCCGACGCGCAACTTCACGATCTCTTGCTTCGGCGTGTAGAAGTAGCCCGCGTCGTAGGTCCCGTGGGCGAGCATGCCGATACCGAGCAGCGAATCGGCGCCGACACGCGTCCCGGGCGCGAGGAACACGGCGACGCCCGTGCGCACGTCGTCGCCGAGGTAGGACGCGTTCGCGATGCCGTTCTTCGCGGGCTTCACCATGCGCCCGCCGATGTTGAACTCACAGCGCGCACTGTCAAACCGCCACGTGCCGAAGAAATTGCCCGCGCCCAGGTCGCACTTGCGCCCAGTCACGATCCAGCACTGACCGGGGTGCATGTAGATCGTGCCCGGCCCGGCGACGCCCTGGAAATCGGCTGCGCACTCGAAGCGCGACCGGTCGGCGCACACCGACAGACTGCGCACCACGGAATGCCGCCGCACGCCCACGCCATTGCCGATGAGCACGCCCTTCTCGACCACGGAGTCTTCGATGTAGCTGTTCTCGCCTACGACGACGCCGCCCTCGAGCAGCGCGCCGATGCCGACCCGCGAGCCTTTCCCCAGATACAGGTCACCGCGGATGCGAATCGGCGTCATCGGCGGGTGCTCGCGCTTGAGCGCTGCCACATGCTGTTCGCGCGTCTCGTACGGGCCGATGAACGCATCTTCCGCGCATACAACCGTCGCTCCCGGCGAGATGATTGTGCCGGGGAAGATGAACTCGGGATCGGGTTCGCCCGCGCCTTCGCGGTAGACGTAACCGTCCGTGCGCTCGGCGATCGCCCGCACTTCGCGGATGAGCACTGTCTGGTTGGCATCGAGGTAATCGAAACAGCGATCGACGTGCACCACTTCATCCTGGGCGCGCACCGTTCCGATTGGGATGCCGGCCGCGACCGCCTCCTCGAGCGCGCCCGCGAGGTAGGTGCGCCGCTCTGAGTTGAGCGCAAGCTCGCCCGCCATGGAAAGCGAATTCGCGTCTATCGCATACATGCCGGTGAGGCGGTACTTGCCGTCCTCGACTCGCCCCTTGACGCGCGCGACCCGCGTGCCGTCGCGCGTGATATCCACGGTGTGCCAACTCGGCTTGTCCTCTGCCTCGCCGAGTTCGTCGTAGAGCGCGACCGGATAGCTGCCGCCCATCTCAGCGAAGGCATTGACGATCCCGCGGTAGTCGGACTCGAATGCCAGTAGGTCGCCGTTGACGAGCAGCAGATTGCCGCTGATCTTCGCTTTGCGCAGCGCCGACAGCGCGGCCACCGCATCGCCCGAACGGTAGTCCTCCACGGTCACCACTTCGACCGGGCGGTTCGCGTAGGTCTCGCTTACGAGCTGCTCGATGATGTGCCCCTGGAAGCCGGCGACGACCCAGACCTTGTCCATGCCGACCGCGAGAAGCTGGTCAATCACGCGCGTCACGAGCGGGACATTGGCGACCTCGAATGCGTACTTCGGCCGCGGTGATTTCTCGCCGCCGAAGGGAAAGCAATTCTCGCCCACGCCGTGGGCAAGAACCATAGCCTGCTTCAATTCCTTGGGCATCTGAGTACCTCCGAGATTCGGGCCGGCCCGACGACTCGCCGCACCGGCGCGACTGAGCAGTCCTGTTCGCCGTGACCACCGTATTCCCTTGGCGGCAGAGCCTGTCATGCAGCCAAGGAGTGGCGGGGCAGTGGCGGGGCGGCTCCAAGAATCGCCTGCGCCCGTTCGTCCGTTGAGGTCGCGTTGTGCGCGACCCCGAGACCATCGTCTTCGTCAACCGCTGCCGGTCATCCGGCACTTCCCGGTCCGAAGCGACTCGCTGGATGACTCCCGTCCTTGTATCCAGCACCACAACGCAGTGAGACGTTTTCGTCTGCGCGCAATCCGCTCGTGCCGCTGTCCGCGTTTCCTGGGACCGCGTCGGCCGCGATGATTCATCTGCGCGACGGAGCCACCCGCGCGTGCGTCAATCGCAGCGCGCGATGGGCGACCGACTCTCCGCGTCGTCATTCCATCGCGTCGAGAGTTAGATCTTCGCGCATCAGTTTCCACGTAGTGTACAGTGTCGGCGTTGTTCGACACTATCCGATAGACATGCGCATGCCGCGCGACGGGCGCCGATAGCATGTGTCGCGCGAAAAAAATCAACGTCGCAAATTGCAGAAAATCGGTTGACAATTATGTTACAATGCCTTACAATGTAGCCGCTGGACGAGGAGGTTCTTGCAGTGCAGGTGAAGCGATTCGGCAGACAAGTGCGTGAGTGGCGGCGGGTGCGCGGTCTGTCATTGGAACAGACGGCTGCGCTGGTCGGGACAACAGGCGCGACGTTGTCGCGTCTCGAGCGCGGCCTCCACCGTCCGCGGCGCAAGCTGGCGATGCGTCTGTCGGAACTGCTCGGCGAGCAGCCGGTGCTGCCGATTGAATGGCACCGCGAACCAAAACTCGACGGCGCCGCACGCGAGTTCCTTGCCCAGGCCGCACGGCGGAACGTGAGGGTTCCGTCGGACGTAGAAGATCTGACAGTATGGCGCGCCGGCGATGGCGCGTTTCTCATTCTGCGCGTCGGCGGTGTAACTGAGTAGCGAACACAACGGGGCGGGCGCGTTTCGCGAGAAGTTCGCGAAGGACGCGAACCGAGCCCCATCGGGAAGTCCTGGCCGTTGGGATAAACGGGCGACCGACAACCAACGTTGTCGGTCGTAGGAGAGGCGCAGTCCAACCTGTCGGCCGTGCTCTTCGCGCAAGCGAAGTTGACGTACGGGACGCAGTATGTGCCGCTTGTCGTGTTGACCGCGGCTAGAGCGTACGCGGCCCCGTAGGAAACACAAAGTCCGCGCGAGGAAGGGGGTGATGTCATGCCCACGGCCAAGAAGAAGACGGCGGCCAAGAAGAAGACGGCGGCGAAGAAGAAGACGACCGCCAAGAAGAAGACGACGGCCAAGAAGAAGACGACCGCCAAGAAGAAGACGGCCAAGAAGAAGAAGTAGACGAACGTGCGAAGCGGGGCGACAGAAACTCTGTCGCCCCGCGCAATCTCCGCAGGGAACAGAGCGCCCCAGCTTCTAGTTGCATTCTAGCATAAACCCGTCGGGCCGGCAAGTAGCCGCCGGTGACACATAAGCGGCGCAGGGCGGGCTTGCCTCTGCCGGATCCGCTGCAAACAGACGTTCTGGTCCGGCCGCGCGAATATACCTGACCAGTGAGGTCGGGCCGCTTACTCCACCTCCGCGAATTTCTTCCTGGGCGAGTGGCAGATCGGGCACTTGTCCGGCGGTTCGCCGATGACCGTGTTCCCGCACACCCCGCACACGAAGATCTTGGCGCTCGGCAGGTCTTTGCCCGATGCCAGCGTTGCCAGTGCCGCCTTGTAGAGCGCGTGGTGAATCTCTTCCACCGCGAGCGCGTTGTTGAATGACATGACGGCGTCCTGGTTGCCTTCGGCCTTCGCTTCGGCAACGAACTTCGGGTACATGGACTGGAACTCCATGCCTTCACCATCAATCGCGGCGTGGAGGTTCTCCTTCGTCGTCTTGACTCCGCCCATCACCGCCAGATGCGCATGTGCGTGTACGGTCTCCGCCTCAGCCGCGGCGCGGAAGAGCCTCGCGATCTGCGGGCAGCCGTCGGCATCGGCCTGTTTGGCAAAGGCGAGGTACTTCCTGTTGGCCTGACTCTCTCCGGCGAATGCCTCGTCCAAGTTCTCCTTCGTTGCCATGTTCCTCGGGCTCCTTTCCCGCTCTTCGGTTCGAGCGCTGAGAGCAGCGTTTCACCTCCGGCCTCGGGCCCTCCTGTCGCTCCTGCCTGACGCGTGCCCACGGCGTGGGCGGACAACGATGACGGCCCGACGTGCGCGGGATCGAAAGGCGACCTGCCGCAGCGCCCTGACCTCGGACCATCTGGGAACAGGAATGACTCGGCGCCGCAGCCAAAAGGGTGGCGCGGGCGGCATGAAAAGCTGAGGGGCCAGCGACGCGGGCAGGTCTGCGCCTGCGTGAGGTCGGTGATTTGACAAGAGGGCTTCGAAAGGGGAACACGATGACAGAGTTGACTTTGCCGGACCGCGTGGAGCGCGTTGAGCGCCAGAACCGGCGGCTGAGGGTGGGGATGCTGGCGATCCTGGCGGTGGTCGGCGCGTTGGTGTTCATGGCGGCGACGGAGCCGGCAGCGAAGGTCGTTAGGGCGGAGCGGTTCGAGCTGGTTGATGCGAAAGGGAAGGTGCGAGGACTACTGACCCTGGTCGGAGACGTCGGCCCGAAGCTGCTGCTGTTCGGCAATGACGACAACGCTCGCGCGATGTTGCGGCTGACCCCAAACGGCAATCCCGAATTGTGCCTCTACGACAAGGACGGCCGGGGAGGCGTCGCGCTGATGGTGGGAGATGATGTCAACCCGAGACTGACGCTGCGAGACAAGGCGGGTACGCTCCGCGCAGAGTTCTCGGGCACAGCGCTCGAACTGTGTGACACGAAAGGTCGCCTGCGCGCAGCGCTGACGCTCGACCGACGGGGAAGTCCGACAATGGGGATGTTCGACGAGGCAAGGAAAGTTTTCTGGCAAGCGCCGTAGACGCGAATCGCCACTGCACCGCATGATCGCTGATGAAGCAGCCGCACGACACCCGCGCCCGCTCCACCACCCCGCGCTGCCGCGTCAGCTTCATCAGGGCTTGGTTTATGACGCGGCAATGGTGCCGCGTCGTCTCCAGCGTGGTGGGTCGGAGCAGGGCTTGCACGTGGAACGGGCGAACGTGCATTGAGCACCGCGAAGGACTGAGGGCATCATAAACCAGGAAAGGAACCTGCCTTGATCGTCACGACCACGCCGAACATTGAGGGGCACAGCATCAAGTTCTACAACGGCGTTGTCTGCGGCGAGGCCATTCTCGGCACCAACATCATGCGCGACCTCTTCGCCAGCGTCACCGATATCGTGGGCGGGCGTTCCGTGGCCTATGAGCACGAACTGAGCCGGGCGCGCCAGATGGCGATTGCGGAAATGACCGATGAGGCGGCGAGGATGGGTGCGACTGCCGTCGTCGGCGTTGACATTGACTACGAAGTGATTCGCGAAGGCATGCTGATGGTGAGCGTGAGCGGGACGGCCGTCACGGTTGAATAAGGTCTCAACCCGTTCGCGCGCCTCGCTTGGGTGCTCAATCAAAGCATCAAGCGCCGCCTCCACCGCGGCGACCTTGCTGGCTTTCAGGAGCCTCGCCAAGCGCACCCATGTCAAATCGGCGTCGACGGGTGCCATGCAGTCCAGTTGTTCAGCCATCTCCTCCGGCAGGCCGTACAAACTCCCGTCGGGCAGCTGCGGCCGCGCGTTCCAGACGGCTCGTGGCCCTCTTTTCGATATGCCTGAGAATCTCGTCCGGCTTATTCAGCGGACTTGTCCTCCAGGCGTACCGGCGGCGCTTAGGTGTGGCGGGATCAGCAGTCCGATGTGGCTGTCTGGTGCCGACGACTGGAGTCGAACCAGCACGGGGAGTTACCCCACCTGATTTTGAGTCAGGCGCGTCTGCCATTCCGCCACGTCGGCACCGAACGCGGGGCGGGCGTGACGCCCGCTGATGGCATGACGAGTATACCATTGGGTGTCGCGGCGGTCAATGCAGGGAACAGGAGGCCCCCCGGCCTTTGCCGAATTACCCCGCCGAGGCCAAAGAGCCCGTAAGGAGATCATCATGGACCAGCAAAGCCAGCCGCCGCAGTGGCCGACACCGGCGCCGCAACAGCCCCAGCCGCCCGCACAGCGAGGGATGAGCGCCGGCGCAAAATGGGCGATCGGGTGCGGCGCCGCCGTGGCGCTCGCGTTCCTCGCGCTGCTCGTGATCTTCATCGCCGGGCTGGTGATGGCCATTGGAGGGGCAGCCGAGTACGGCCGCATGCCCGGTGGCAACGTGGCGCTGATTCGCATCGAGGGCGCGATCACGGCCGGCGCCTTCGGCGGCGGGCCGTTTGGCCAGCAGGCGGCGTCGGAGCGCATCGTTGAGCAACTCCAGGGCGCGGCGGAGGACAAGGCGATCAAAGCCATCGTGCTGCGCATCAACAGCCCGGGCGGCAGCGCCGCCGGGTCGCAGGAGATGTACCACGAAATCCAGCGCATCTGCGACCAGCGCCGCAAGCCGGTGTTCGTCTCGATGGGTGATGTGGCGGCCTCGGGAGGCTACTACGTCGCATCAGCCGCCGACCGCATCTTCGCCGACCCCGGCACCATCACCGGCAGCATCGGCGTCATCTCCGCCAGCCTCGAACTGTCCGGCCTGTTCGACAAGATCGGCATCCAGCCCGAGGTGCTGAAGAAGGGCAAGTTCAAGGATATGGGCTCCGGCTTCCGCCCGATGAACGCCGACGAGCGTCAGATCTTTGAGCAGCTTCTCAACGACATCTATCGGCAGTTCGTGACCGCCGTCGCCGCAGGGCGCGAGATGGACAAGCAGGAGGTGCTGAAGCTCGCCGACGGCCGCGTGTACACCGGCGAGCAAGCCAAGGAGCTGAAGCTGGTGGACGAACTCGGCGGCCTGCGCGAGACCGTACGCGCGGCCGCGAGAAAGGCGGGCATACCCGGCAAGCCCAAAGTCGTTGAGTACCGCAAGCGCACCCTCATGGACGTCCTCTTCGCCGAGGTCAGGGTGCCGCAGCCGCCAACGACGGGGTACAAGGGCCTGCTCTATGACCGCGCCGCGGACCTCATTACGCGCGGGGCGCTTTCGACGGAGGAGTAGGGGAGTACGGCTTGTTCAGAGCACGGGCCCGCCCGATCGGCGGACGGCCGGGAGAACGCCGCCGGCGGTATGTCCGCTCTAAACCGGTGCGGCCTGCGGCTAGTCCGCCACGCGGGCGATGACGTGCTCCTGCATCGCCCGGTCCAGGGTCACGAAGTACGCGCTGTACCCCGCGACGCGCACGATCAGCCCTCTGTGCTGGTCCGGATTCTCCTGGGCGTCACGGAGCGTCTGCGCATTGGCGATGTTGAACTGGAGGTGACCGCCCCCGAGGTCGAAGAACGCCTCAACCAACGCGGCGAGCGCGGCGCCGCTGTCGCGGTCGGCGAGGGCGGATGGATGCAGGTCAACCATGAGCGACGTACCGGCCGCGGCCTTGCGCGGCTCGAGCTTGGCGGCGGAGCGCAGGAGAGCGGTCGGCCCCGCGGTAGCCATGCCCTGCTGGGCGGCCATGCTGTTCGCCAGCGGCTCGCCGGCGCGCCGACCGTCGGGGCTGGCGGCGGTGTTCTCCCCGTACCCGACGCAGAGCACGAACGAGAGAAGGTGCGCACGGAAGTCGCCGCCGCGCGCATCGCGGTGGCCTTCGACCGTGCGGCAGAAGTGGCCCACGACATCGCGGGCGAGGGCATCCACGACCTCGATGTCATTGCCGTACTTCGGCGCCTGGAGCAGCGTGCGCCGCAGTTCGTCAGCCCCATCGTAGTCCCGACGCATCGCCGCGACGACTTCGTCGAGCGTCGCAGCGCCGCGCTCGAACACCTCCTCGCGCAGCGCCGCCAGCGAATCCGCCACGTTCGCGATGCCGACGCAGCACACCCCTGTTGAGTTGTACCGCGCGCCGCCGGCGGTGATGTCGAGGCCGTGCTCCACGCAGTCATCCGTCAGCGCCGACAACGCCGGCAGCGGGTACGCGGTAACCTGGTCCGCTTCAGCCTGCCGCAAGCGCTCTGCAGCCTGCGCGACCTCATGCTCGACCTGCGCACAGTACGCTCGCCAGACGTCGTCGAAGGTGCGCAAGTCCGCAGTCGCACCCGTCCTCGGGCCGAGCTGCTGCCCCGTGAGCAAGCACCGCCCATCGTCGAGCGCGAGTTCCAGGCATTTGGCCAGATTCGAGTAGTGCGCCACGACGCGCGGATCCGCGCGCCCGCCCACTGTGACCTCGATACACCCGATGATTGAGTAGTCGCGCGCCTCCTCGATCGGCACGCCGCGCTCGACCAGGCTCGGCACGATGACGTCGTCGTTGAAGAACTGCGGAAGGTTGAGGCCCGAGCCGGCGATCGCGCACGCGCGCCGCAGCAGGCGTGGAGGAGTCGCGCCATGCCGGCGCACCGACGTCTGGCGTATCAGCCCGATGTCTTCGAGCGTGTCGAGGATCATGTAGCTGAGGTCGTTCGTCCCGTCCGTGCCGTCCGGCCGCAGACCACCGACCATGGCGTTTTGCACGTCGTACGGCAGCCACATCTTGAGCCAGAAACAGGCGAGCAGCTCGTGCGCCTCGTCCTTGGTTATGCGCCCCTGCTCGAGATCCGCCTGATAGACCGGCCACAGGTACTGATCCAGCCGGCCGAGGGATTGCGCGTTGGGGGGATCCTCGAATTGCAGCAGCATGTGCGCGAAGTAAACGGCTTGCAGCGCCTCCGCGAAACTCCGCGCAGGTCCGGCGGGCACTTGGTCGCATCGTGCGGCGATGGCAAGCAGTTCGTGGCGGTGGAAGCTCTGGCGTTCCGCGTCGGCGAGTTCGCGCGCGAGCACCGCATGGCGCTGGCCGAAGAGCCCGGCGGCGCGGCACACACGGGCGACTGCCAGCCGGACGTTGCGCTGTGCCGGGTTGCCTCCGAACGCGCTCAGTTCCGCTTGTGCGGCGAGGCCCTCAAACCCGAGGTTGAGGACCTTCTCGAATCCCGGCACTGTGTGGCCGTAGAGCGTGCCTTTTGCCCACGTCTCGGGGTGATCGCTCCAATACGCCGCGACGTCGCGCGCTTCGGCGGCATCTGTCGGGCCCACTCCACTCGGCTCGCGGCCGCCCCAGAATTCGGGATACGCCAGCGGCCCGAGGCACGAGCGATCGCCGACGACGAGTTCGTCGGGGTAGATCGTGATGGGAATCTCGTGCAGGATGGTCTGCAGCGCGGCCGCGCGGCGAAGGATAATCGGCTGCTCTTCCGTTTGCCGGTAGGCCTCAGTGACGAGTTGCGCGCGATCCAAGCCGGAGGCGGGCTTGCGCGCGAGCGTCTGATCTCTCAGCCGGGCGACGCGTGGTGTCATCACAGATCATTCATGACGAGTTCGGGACTCCGCGCATACTGCGCGCCTCGGCTGCGCCTCAAGTGTACCGGCCTGCGCCAGAGGCGAACAGGTCTGACGGCCGCACAAGCGTCATGAATGATCCCGAGCAACGACGTCGGACAGATACGGATGGGACGCCGCCGACCCGCGGCAGCATGAGCAATGTGCGCCATCCCATGCAGCATATCACGCGCGGCCGGTTCTCAGCAAGTGCCCCCCGGGTGCAGATGTGAAGCCGGCACCGGCGCTACGCCTCGACCGGGCCTTCCTCCAAGCGCATGCTGAGCAGCTTGCTGACGCCGGCCTGTTCCATCGTTACGCCGTAGTGCGTGTGGGCATGCTGCATGGTGTGCGTGTTGTGGGTGATGATGACGAACTGGGAGCGCTCCGCGAACTCGCGCAGGATACGCGCGTAGCGCCCGACGTTCGCTTCATCCAAGGGCGCGTCAATCTCATCGAGGACGACGAACGGTGAGGGGCGCACCCGGAGCAGCGCGAAGATGAACGCGACCGTCGTCAAAGCGCGCTCCCCGCCGGACAGCAGCAGCAGGTTTTGCGTCCGCTTCCCCGGCAGTTGAACGTGAATATCTATGCCGCTCTCCAGCGGGTCATTCGGATCGGTGATGACGAGCTTGGTGCTGCCGCCCTCGAACAGGCGCAGGAAGACGTCCTCGAACTCGCGCGCGACGTGGTCGAAGGTCTCCATGAAACGCGAGCGCGTCGTCTCATCTATCTCGGTGATGATGCGCTGGATGTCGTCGCGCGCCTGGATCATGTCCGCCCGCTGACCCGAGAGGAACTCCAGGCGCTGGCGCACCCGATCGTATTCCTCGACCGCGCCGAGGTTGACCTGGCCGAGATCGGCGATGACCTTCTCCAATTCCTTCACTTGCTGGCGCGCGCGCTCGCGGCTGGGCACGGGCGTGTGCGTCGCCAGGGCCTGCTGGACGTCAACCCCGAATTCCTCTTGCAGCGTCCGCTCGAGGAAACCAATCTCGCTGTGAAGCTGCGTCGTCCGCAGCTCTGACCGGTGCAGGCGGGTCTGCGATTCCTCGACCTCGGTCGCTCGCGCTTTCGCTCGTTCGAGCTTTTCCGAGATCGCTTCGAGCAGTTCGTTGCGGCGGTTCTTCGCCGCCTCGACTTGCGCTTGTCTCTCCTCGGCAGCGCGCGTTAGCTGCTCGATGTTCTGTGAGGCCTCCTGTGTGCTGGAGGCCAGCTCATCGGCCTGCGCCGTTACCTCGGCGAGCTGTGCCTTCTTGCGCTCCACCTCACCCCCGAGTTCCTCGCGCGCCTGGGCGACTTTAGCGGCGGCGGTCTTCAGGGCGTTGATGCGGCCCTCCGCAGCCGCGTGCTCGAGGCGCATGCGCATCAACTCCTGCGCGATGGACTCGCGCTGCCCCCGCTCGTGCGTTGCGTTCTGCTCGGCTGCGGCGAGCGCATCCTCGGCCTGCTGCTGGCGGCTTCCCGCAGCATTGGCGTTCGCCGCGAGATCCTTCTCCTCCGACGCCGCTTGCCACAGCTCCGGGCGCAGGGACTCAAGTTCCGACTCGACCGCTTCTTCCTCCGCGCGCAGCCTCGCGAGTTCCTCGGCTGCCGCTTCGCGCTGCTGGCGCAGTTCGTCAATTTCCTGGGCGCAGCGATCGGCGCGCTCGCTCGCGCTCTTCTCGGCCGCCGCCAGTACGTCGAGGCTGCGCGCCACCTCATCCCGCCGCAGCGTCGCCTGGTCGAGTCGGGCCCGCAGCTCCGTCAGACGGCGCGACAGGTCCGCCACCTCGCGCGCGCGGCGCAGCGGCCCCGCTCCGGGACGCCCGGCGATGACCGCACCCGAGGGATACATGGCCTCGCCTTCGGGCGTGACGATCGCTTCCCATGGTACCCCGCTCGCCGCAAGGCTGCGTGCGGCATCGGCGCTCTCCGCGACGAGGATCCTCCCCAGCAGGCGCTCCACCGTCGGGCGCGCCCACGCTTCGCACGTCACCATGTCCGCAGCGGTACCGATGCAGCCCGGCAGGTCCGCGGTCGCAATGCCCTCGGCCGCTCCGGGCCGGCAGGCGGTCACCGACGCGCGGCCGACATCGGTTGAACGGAGCACGCGCAGCGCCGCTGCGCCGGTTTCCTCCTCCGGGGCGATGACCCCGAGGACGTGGAGCCCGAGCGCGGCCTCGACGGCGATCTCCATGTCCGGCTTGGCCTTGATGACGCTTCTGATGGTCTGCAGCGGCCCCGGCAGGCGGCCCTGGCTCGCCGCTTCGAGCAGCGCCTTGGCGCCGTCGGCGCCCGCGCCGTTGTCCATCTCGCGCAGCGCTTGAAGCCGCGCGGCCGCGGACGATATCGCCTCGCGGAGATCCCCGCGGTCGCGCTCGAGCACGGTCAGCGCAGCGCTCGCCTCGATGCGGCTGGCGACCACGCGTTCCGCTTCGGCTTCCGCCGCGGCACGCTCCGCGGAGACCTGCTTCATCCTCGCTTCCGACTCCGCCGCCGCCGAGGCCGCCTGGTTACGGGCCTCGTGGGCGAGGTGCAACCGATCCTCGAGCCGCTGCACGCGCTGTTCGAGCGCCTTGCGCAACGACTGGCACTGGTGCAGCCGATTGCGCTCCGCGGCGGCCTTGTCAAGAGCCTCCAGGTAGTCCTGCCGGCGGGCCTCGACCGCCTCGTCTGCGGCAGGCATGCGCGACTCGACATCGCGCAGGGTCCGGTCCCAGTGGGCGATCTCATTCCCCAACTGCTCCGACTTCTCTGCGAGTTCTCCGCGCTCTTTCTCGCCCGCCTCGATCTCGGCGGCGGCCTGGGCGATGCGTGCGCCGGTCTGCTCGATCTCCTGCTGCAACTGATCGCGGCGGGCGGTCGCCGAGCGCAGCCTTTCCTGGCGCAGGGATATGTCCGCCTGCGCTCGCTGCGCCTCAGCGGCAGTGCGGGCGGCGACCCCGCGCAGCTCCTCGAGTTCCTCTTCGACACGCTGGAGTTCCGCGCGCAGGCCCGCCTCGGCAGCGCCGAGGCTCTCGATTTCAGTGCGGGCGCGCTGGAGTTCCTCGGCGAGATCGAATTCCCGTTGGCGCGCGCGCTCGATGTTGGCGCACGAGGCCTGATGCTCGTCAACCAGCAGGGAGCGTTTCACCTGCGCGAGTTCGCGCGACAGCTCGCGATACTGGCGCGCTTGCTCCGCCTGGCGCGCTAGCGGCTCGACCTGCGACTCCAGTTCGCCGATTATGTCGGACAAGCGAACGAGGTTCTGTTGGGTGTGATCCAGCTTGCGCTGCGCCTCGCGCTTGCGGTGGCGGTACTTCTGAACGCCGGCCGCCTCCTCGATCAGCGCGCGGCGGTCCTCGGAGCGTATGGACAGGATGGCGTCAATCTCGTTCTGGTTGATGACCGAGTACGCCTGACGGCCGACCCCGGTGTCGAGGAAGAGGTCGTGGATGTCTCGCAACCGGCAGGGCACGCCATTGATGAGGTACTCGCCCTCGCCCGAGCGGAACACGCGGCGGGTGACTGTGACTTCCGTGAAATCGAGCGGGAGAGTGCCGTCGCTATTGTCGAGGGTGAGATGCACCTCGGCGTAGCCGACGCGCTTGCGGGCGGAGGAGCCGGCGAAAATCACGTCCTGGGCGCGCGACGAGCGGATGGTCTTCATGCTCTGCTCGCCGAGCACCCAGAGGATGGCGTCGGAGATGTTGCTCTTGCCGCTGCCGTTGGGGCCGATGATGGCGGCAATGCCGGGACCGAAATCGAGCTCGGTGCGGTCGGCAAATGTCTTGAAACCGTACAGCTCAAGTTTCTTGAGATGCACCCTAATCTCCCGCGCGCCCCCGCGCGAGAGCGCCGACCCAAAGCGGCACGTATTCTATCACAACTCGGCCAAAAAGAAAACTACCAGGAGGAAAAAACGGTCGCGGCACAGCCAGCGCTTGCCGTGCGACATGCGTCGGCGCAGGTGGGCGGCCGTATGCGAAAGCCTGTTTCGCCTGCTGTGCAGGAGGGCCGCAGCGCGGGGGAACCGGCGCGATTCATACGCTCGCTGTTTCCATCACTGGATGCCCAACCATGTCAACGCATTCGTGCTCAACACGCGCTCGATGGTCTCCCCGGACGCGCCGGCCTCGCGCAGCATCTCCTCGTCTTCTCGCAGCCGCCATGCAGCGTACTCTGCCCCCTCCGGCAGGCGCGCATCGCTGCCGAACATGATGTGCTCATCGCCGAGATACCCCAGCGCCTTGCGCAGCGCGTCCACCTTCCACATCGGCGGCGCTCCACTCGTGATCTCGATGTAGCTCGTCCACTCTCCAGTCTGATTTGCTTTGAACTTCGCCATCACCGCCATGCACTCGTCCGTCCACGGCCAGCTCATGTGCGCCATCGCAAAGCGAATCCTCGGGTAGTGGAACATGATCTCGTAGAACGCCGGCCGGCAGTATTGGGACGTATCGCTCGTGCCCCAGAGGATCCCGGTGTGGAACAGCATGGGCCTGCCGTACTCGTTGATCTTGGCGTAGCAGGCCTGCGCCCGCTCATCCGCCGGGTACCACTTGTTCGGGATCATCTTGACGCCGCGCAGCCCCTGCTTGTCCAGCGCGTAATCCACGGCCTGCTGGGCATCGGGCAGCGTCGGCTCGATCCACGCGAATCCGAGCAACCGCTCCGGATCCGCCTTGACCAGCTTCGCGAGCGTGTCGATCACCGCCGTATGCGGTCGCTCTGACTTCGCAGCTTCTCCCGACAAGTGCGGCGGCACACCAAGCAACACGGCTCGTTCGAGCCCGACCCGGTCCATCGCTTCGAGTACCTTCACGCCGTCTTCTGTGCCGTGGGTGTGAATGTGGACATCGATCGCCATGCCGTTGCCTCCTGGACAAGACAGTGCTATTCCGCGACGGGCCTGTTGCGCTCAACGGGTGCTTCGCGAGACGGCGCCGAACGATGTGACTGCGCCGCGACGGAAGATTAGCACCAATTGTGCGGGACAGCAAGAGGCGGAACCCGCGCGCAGCCCCACATGGACAAGCCTTACGAGGTGGCGGACAACAAGGACATGGATCGCTCGATCGGCGAGCCGGGGGGCGGTCTCTGGCTAATGACCGGGCTGCGCCGTGGGGCTGCGGCCGGATGCGCTCTGCTTGCCACAGAGCCCGGCGACCATTTCAGCGATCTTCTCAAACCCGGGCGACACGACGCCGTCGGTCCAGCTCAGCGCCCAGGCCCTGTTCGCGTCCGTGTGTCTGCCGTCGAAGCAGAACGTGATGAATCCGCTGCCGGCCACACGCAGCCGCTGCTGCTCCGCCAGACGGTCGAGGACGCGACTCCACACCTCGAAGCTGCGCATGTTTTCACCTTGCAGCGCCGGGTTCCATTTGTCAACCCAGATCTCGACCGGATGCCCGCGGTAAGAACGCTTGCCCTCCAGGGCGCGCCGCAATTCGAGTATGACCTCGGCCTGCGATGGATACTTACTGCCTGACCGTGCGAAGCCCGGCAGGTGATGGAAACCCACGATGTCTGGTAGCTTGCCGCTCGGAAGCTGGCGCGCCAGGCGCCCTTGCAGCACATCGGCGACTACGTTGATACCCAACTCGCGATTGTGCACCTCGGCGACCACGGCGGCGACCAGCCGGCAGTAGTTGTCTGTGGGGAAGCCCAAATCATTGCCGACCTGGATCCATTTGACGACACCGGGGTGGGCCTTGTCGCAGTACGCTGCGGCGCGGGCGACCAGGTCGGCGTAGAGAGCGATCTGGC
>CP070648.1:2194492-2201448 GCA_020354555.1 Armatimonadota bacterium
AAGTGCGTTGGAATCGGAGAAGTGTCGACGCAGGCGAACTGGCGCGCCAAGCTCCGAGACGAACTGCATGATCTCGAACGTCGCTTGAGGAACGGCGAACGGCAGGATCTTCGCCTTTGGATCTTCCTTACCACGGCGACAGTGGGACCCGATGTCCGAGAACGCAAAGAGCGAGAGGCTGCCGACGCTCTCTCTCAGATCACGGGCAGGGAGATCGTGGTCGAGATCTGGCACGCGGCTCGGATTGCGTCCGCACTGGAGGACCCGCAACACAAGCGCCTTATCTCCAGCAGGTACTGGCTCTCTTCCCTGCTTGCTCAGGGCGAGCAATGGGCCGACATCGTCGACCGCGTACGCAATCGATCTCGCATCATGGTGAGGGGGATAGAATCATCGGTGGCCAGGCTGGGCCACTTGAAGAGAGACGAAGTCGACCAAATCGTTGAGCTGTTGCGCCAAGGCCGAAGCGTACTCCTTACGGGTCCAGGCGGGATTGGGAAGAGTGCGATTCTCAAGAAGGTGTTTGATCGGCTGTACCTAACGCGTCAGGCGCTCATCCTGTTCGTGGATGCCTCGCGGGACGCTAATTGGGACTACGTGCAGGCGAGGATCGGGGTGATGACGCCGGTATCGAACATTTTGCAGCAAGCCAACGAGTTGCAGCGTCCAGCGTACCTGATCGTCGACCAGCTTGACGATGCAGCCAGGACACCGTGGGGAAACGCTGTCTTGACCGCCGTACAGCAACTGTCGGAAGCTAAGTCTGTCTCCGTGCTGCTTGCGTGCCGCGAGTACGAGGCCGAGGCGTGGAAGCCGGTTGCCACGCTTCCCTTTATGCGCACGCATGCGAGCTACCTAGATGCTACCGAGGCCTGCGAGCTCCTTCGGAAACTAGGGATCGCGTCTCCGACCGAATCCTTGATCGAGGTGGCACAGAATCTCCTGAACCTTCGGCTCATAGCTGAGCTCGTAGCTCATGGGCGGAGAGTCCCGAGTACGGTCAACGAGTTAAAGCTTTGGCTGAAGTATCGTGATGATGTCCGAGAACGGGAGGGGGAAGAAGCGCTTGGTGCTGCTGTTGAACTGGCGCGACAGGAGCTATGTGCATCCACTGGGGACTTCGCCAGACCCCAGCCGCTCCACCGCGCTCAGCGAAGGCTGCGCAGCCGCGGTTTGATAATGGACGCTGGGCAGGAGCGCTGGAGGTGGGCTCACGGAAGACTGCGGGATTTCTTCTATGCCGCTGACGCGTGGTGGCGCAAACGCGAATGGCTTGCGCAGGTCCTCAAAGACATCGAGATGCCGAACGCCGTGGGCGTGTGCGCCTGGCTGGCGGATATGTGGCTCGATAGACCTGCGGAGGGCAAAGAGGGTCTTCTCCAGACCTTGGAGGACAAGGCTGTACCGTTTGTCTTCAAGGCGGTCATCCTTCGTCAGGTGCGCAAGCACGAGCCTGTTGCGATCCTAATCCCAGTGGTCGCGAAGGCTCTGCAGCAGGCGGACCTGGCCACGAGCTTCTTCGACGGACTCAACGATCCCCGTTGGCTGCGGCCGCTTCGCAAAGCCGGTACGTTCGATGCGCTATCCCGAACGGACGAAGATGGCCGAGTACAGTTTGCCATGGTTCTGTACGTAGCACGCATGGCCTCCAGGCTTCCGCGGGAGGTAGCAATCCTCATCCGCGCGAGTCACACCAAGGAACCCCACGTGCGTTGGCACCTGATGAAGGCCGCCGTGAGTCTACCTCCGGAGTTCAGTGGCCCCCTGATCCCTAAGTTGCTGTCGTGGGTCGGTTGGCAATGGGCGGAAGCTCGGCTGCTTGCACAACTCATGGTTAAGATGGCCGAGGGCGGCAGGAGACGCGAAGCCCTCAAGCTGTTACACGCCGTGACCGAATGGCGACTCGACGGCCGCGCAGCGACGAGTACGTCGCACCGAGTCGAGCCGGAGATTGCCGTGGTCGAATACGAGTCGATCATGGAGGAGCATGCCCCCAAAGTTGCACAGGCGCTGCCGACCGAGACACACCATACTCTGGCTAAACGCCTGCGGCAAGCAATCGAAGTCGAAGACCGCGCGAGCGATTACTCATACATGTGGCGCAAGGCCATCGAGGTCGACGGCAATTCCTACGATGAGTACAAGGACTCAATCGTAGGGCCTTTGCGCGATAGCCTCGAAAGGCTTGCTGAGATCGCGCCCGAACAAGCTGATGACATTCTGACGCGCTATGTCCGCCACAGGTACTCAATCTTCCGCCGTCTAGCCCTACATGTACTCCGGATCAACCCACTTGCGTTTCCCCATCTTGTGCGCTACTGCTACCTAAGACGCGGAGTGCTAAACGACCACTCCGTTGAGCACGAGTTCTTCCTGTTCGTGAGGGACACGTTTGCTTCTGTTGACTCCGCGCTTCAGGAGAGGTTCGTCCGGCGAATAATGAGGGGGCCTCCCGATCAAGATCGGTTTGCTCGCGTGATGGAGAGTTACGCGGGCAAAGGACTGACCACCGAGGAAGTGAGGGGCCGGAACCAACGTTGGGTCCTCGATCGCCTGTGGGTAATCCGGGATCACCTGCCCGACCAAGCGAGAGGGCGGATGGACAGACTCCGGAACAGCGTAGGTGATCCCAGGGACTTGACGGAACTAGAACGGTCGCCTTCGATGCCGCACCGGACTGCGAGCACGCCAGCCGAGGATCTAGGGCTGCTATCCACCGCTGACCTCGCTGTAAGGCTTGCATCCGCTGGGGACGTGCGGGAGCCATTTGACGAAGACGACGTGGAGATCAGAAGCCTCGTGGCTCGTGATCCCGAACGGTTCGCGCAGGATGCCATGGCATTCGCTTCGCTTCCACGACGGCACGTCTTCAGCTTTCTGTGGGGTCTACAGGACGCGTTGCGAGAGGGCCGAAGCTTCCCGTGGGGGTCAGTCCTAGAACTCTGCGATAGCGCGCTCCAAGATGTGGATCCGGGGGATGACAAGCCACGACTGGGCGTCACCACTTCAAGAAACGTTCGCGAGGCCGCGTTGGACCTTATAGTTGCTGGCGCACGGCAACGAGACGCTGGCATCCCGGCTGACCTGCTCCCGCAGGCCCTCAATCTCGCGAGGAGAGCAGCATTGACCGACCCCGACCCGACCAAGGATCGCGAGACGCCGTGCTTGAGGGCACGCGCGGGCTGGGTCACCTTGGCCTTGAGTAGTAATCGCCCGCGAGCGGTCACCGCTGTGATCGAAGTCTCGCTCCGGCGTGCCCTCCTCTCAGGTCTGCCACGCGGCGAGAGGGTCGAGCACGATGTGCTAGAGCTACTCTCCAGCGTACTCGCATCTAGGAATCAATGCGGCAGCCCCGCCGTACATTGCGCGGTGGCCATGCAGTGGCCTCAGCTTCGATGGCTTGACGTCGAATGGGTCGACGCAAACCTCGGTGACCTCTTTCCGATTGACGAGAGTTACTGGTATGCCGCGTGGGATGGATATCTTCTAGGGAACAACACATATTTCGAGGGCTCGGCTACGCTGCTCCGGGATCAGTATATGCGTGGGGTCGACTGGCTTGGATCTCGCGGTGATCAGGAGTACGAGGTGCGAGAGTCCGAGCAAGCCTTGGCCGCGCACCTAGCTTTGGCCTATGCCGTGGGTGATCTCGACCTTGGTGACGCTCCTCTCGTTCAGTTGCTGCAAAAGGCCACGGGGCGCTTGCGATCTCACTTCGTGTCAGTGATCGGCGACTGGCTCGAAGAGACCCGGACCTCAGCGCCTGACCAGATGATGCCACGATGGCAGCGCGCGAAGGGATTGTGGCAGGCGCGCCTGGAAACATTCGGCGTTCAGGACAGCCCTGAGGAAGCTGCGATGTTCGCGACTTGGCTCGACTACGCGCTGGACGCGCCAGAAGAGTTACAGGACCTGCTGGCGGGGACGATTCCATACGCCGCTGACTGCGGCATGGAGAGGCACAAGCTGATAGGCTACCTCGATCGCCACGTAGACACCTCGCCGAGAGAGGTACTCCGATTGCTCCTGAGCGTCGCCCAAGTCGGGCCCCGCGACTTCTTGGCGGACGAGGAGGACAAGGTCAAACACATAGTCAAAACCGGGCAAGCGTCCACCGACCACTCCGTCAGAAGGGCAGCCCTTGAGATTGTAAGCGAACTTGCGAGGAAGGACAGCCGATGGCTGTCCCTGCTTGACGGGCAGGGCGAGATGACGTAAGTGCGATCTGCTACATCACGGGCTTGTTCCACGCGCCGAACGCCGCAAGTACTGCGCACCCCCCCATACGCCGGGCCAGACAATCTGCGAGAATCGGCGAAATCTGTGGATCATCTGTGCCCAGCTAGGGGCCCTTCGTCGAGGACCAGGATATACGCTTGCCCCACCAGTTTCCCTGGATTACTCCTGCACGGCGGCGATGAGGCGGAAGACCGCCGCGAGGGTGAAGAAGACGACCAGCGTGGTCACGGTGAGGCGCAGCACGGGGTCGTCGTCGGACCAAAGCGGCTGACCCTCCACTTGCAGCACCCGGCGAGCGTGCGCCCAGGTCATCAGAAGCACCAGCCCGCCGTGGATGGCCGCGCCGATGCAGGTGATGACTAAGGCGGCGGGCCAGTTCGACCCGGATCCGCGCGTAAGCCGGAAGAATATGACCAGCGTGAGAACCGGCGGCACGAGCCGGAACGCGGCTGCCGACCAGATGCCGTAGAGGACGCACTGCGTCACCGCGCTCGCTCGCGCCAGCGCTCCCTGACTCGCGGCATACCACAGGGCGACCGCAACCGCCAGCGCGGCGTTTATCACCAGCACCGCCGGAGTGCGCAGGTCAAGTGAGCGCGGCTGCTGCGCGGCCCGCCACGACAGGATCAGTGCGAGGGCGAAGCCGAGCATGGGCAGCGCCCAGTAGGCGATCTCCGCACGTGGAGACCGCGGCTGGCCTTCACCGCTCTGATCGGACGCCGGCTTGATTACTCTCGCCATGCTTCGCCTCCGGTGCCTTCACCGAGTCACCCCTGGATCTGAGCGATCTGCGCGATGAGGCTGCTCACAGCCGCGACGACGAAGAACACAGCCACGGTCGCCAGGCACAGGTCGCACGCGCGGTTGTGGGCGAACGACTCCTCGGCATCCACGTGAAGCACGCGACGCGCATACGGCCAGGCGAGGAGAATGCCAATGCCGCCGTGGGTGAGGATACCGGCCGCCGCAAACAGCCACCTGCCGGAAGCGAGACGCGTGGAGTAGGGGATGAAGACGTTGATGAGGCGCACCACGAGGCTGAACGCGCCTGCGGTCCACGCTCCGTAGAGGATGCACCAGGCAACGTCCCGACGGGTGTGCAGCATCGCCTGCCTGCCCGCGTAGCCCAATGCGAGGGCCGTTGCGAGGAGCGCGTCGGAGGATAAGACGATCAGTGGGAAGGCTGCGGCGGACTCGGCGCGCCAGCCGGTGAGGTAGGCGGCCGCGAGGGCGAGGAGGAAGGCAGCGGGAGCCGCGACCTGGAGCACGGCGTCCAGTTTCACCTCCCTCTGCTGCGGCGGAACCGTGGCCTTCATCGTCTTTCCCCCTGGGGGCTGCGCCGCGATAAGCATACTACCGGCGGCGTGGGAGCGCAAGCGAGGGCGGCCGAGGGAACGGGTGCCGGACAATATGGTGGCGCGACCGCCCTCGGTCGCGGGCCGTTTGGCAAGCGAGGACCGTTACACGCCTCTCGCGTGCCTGCCCTACTGCCTCGCTCGCCCGTCCCACCAGTACGTGCGGAACTCTTCCATCGCGCCGGCGAGGGCGTCAACGTTTTCCGGCGGCGTCGGCGGGTAGATTCCGGCGATCAGCTCCAAACCGCCGGCAGGGGAGCCGAGCTTGCGCACCTCTTCCTCGATGAGGTCGCGGACCTCCCTGGGCGTGCCGAACGGAACGATCCTCTGGCGGTCAACGTCGAGGCGGATGCAGACGCGCCCTTTGACCTCGCGCGCGAGGTCGTCAATGCCGTTGCAGAGGTCCTGCGGGTTGACGATGTTGACGCCGCACTCGATGAACTGATCCATCAGTTCCATCGTGTATCCGTCGCTGTGCAGGCCAACGTGGGCGCCCGCGGCGCGGCACGGCTGCATGAGGGATCTGTACACGGGCGCGACGTACTGCGCGAACTTCGCGGGGCTGATGATGGACGCGGTCTGGGTGCCGAGGTCTTCGCCGAACTGCATGATGTCCACGCCGATGTCGAGCCATTCCTGCACGATGCGGCGCTCGTGCTCCGCGACGAGTTCAATGAGGCGCGGCAGATGCGGGTCGTCGTTCGCGATGTCCATCATCAGATTCTCGAAGCCGCGCAGGTACCACAGGCGCATGAACAGGAAGCCGTGGGCGACGCCGCCGGAGGTAAGCCTGCCGTCAGCGCGGGCTTTCTCGGCATTCTCACGGCGCTTCGCCCAGTCGGCGGGGCCGCGGTCCTCCTGGGTCATGGGGTCAGGCGCGCGATAGGTGTCGAGGGCGCTCCAATCTGCCAGCGGGTGCTCCTCGACCTGGCCCTCGAGGCCGTTGACGGCGCTGCGCCAGACACAGCCCCAGTTGTCGGTGAAGCGCTCGCCGGCGCGGTGGGCCGGGCCGGGGTCCCAGTCGTCGTAATTGCGCTTGCCCTTCTCGAAGCCGGGGAAGAGCGTGGGGTGGCGGACGAGGGCGTCTTCCATCTCGCCGCGCCATTGATCCCACGACGCGCCGGAGATGCCGATGTTGCACGGGATCCACTCCGGGCCGCTCATGGTGACGGTGCGCAGGTAGTTCTCGCGATCGGATAGGGGCATGATTCCTCGCCTTCTAGTCCGCGGTCAGTCCGCGTTAGGCGCCGTCGGCACGGAAGTCTGCGGATGATCCGTGCCTGCTCACTTGCTCGCCGCGGCGGCGACGAGGTCGCCGATCTCGCTCGTCGGCAGGCCGCCGGTGGCGGACATGGTCGGGAT
>CP070648.1:2201548-2210132 GCA_020354555.1 Armatimonadota bacterium
ATGCTCGATCACCATGCGGCAGGCCCGTGGCGGGCCATCGGGCCAGTAGCTGCGGAGAGCGGTATTGGTGAGCTTGAGCGTGTTCGGCCGCTCGGGCCTGAGCGCGTCGGAGATATCAACGAGATACCAACAGCCTTGCTCGCGGTTATCGAGAACGCGCGGATCGGCCTGGGAGGCGTCGGGTGAGAAGAAGACGAGCAGGCAGTCGAGGTTGGAGCGCGTCTGCACCACCGGCACCTTGGTTTCGCCGCGGTATGCCGCCCTGACAAATCGAGGCCAGTTGAGCACGCGCCATTCGCCTGCTTGCGTGAGCGGCCCGACGGGAACGCCGTTCGCCTCGAGAGCGAAGTATTGGTTCCATCCCGCCGGTTCCTCGCTGTGCAGGCGGACGGCGAAGCGCAGGCACAGCGCCGCGTTCTCGCGCGCCGGGATCGCGGGCAGGTCGAGTGAGGCGGATTCGGGCTGTTCCCCGATCGGTATCTCGATCGTCTGTGGTGCGTGCCAGACGGCATCGAGTGGGATCTCCGCCGCCGGCACAATGGCTGCCAGCGAGCACACCAACAGGGGAATGAGCACGGGCGTCCTCCTCGTCCGGAAGCCGGGGCGTGCGGTTTGCGCCGTGCGACGCGGGCCCTACTTCCGTCCCACCTGCTCCTTGAGCTTGGCCCAGAACTCGTCCACGTTGTCCCGAGTGATGACTTCGACGCCGGTGTCTATGACCTTGCTCTCGGGAATGCCGGCGTCCTCGCCGCGCGCGAGCGCCGCCAGCATCTTCACGGACTGGTAGCCGAACTCATACGGCTTCTGCACCACGGTGGCTTGTATCACGCCGTCCTTCACCGCCTGCAGCGTGGAAGAGTCTTCGTCGAAGCAGACGACCTTGACCTTGCCCTGCTTGCCGGCGGCGCGCACCGCCTCGGCAATCGCGGGGCCGTTGTACGACCACAGGCCGACGAGCGCGGCGATGTCGCGGTGCTTGATGAGTGTATCCTCGACATTGGCCTTGGCTTTGGCGTGATCGGTATTGTCGGTGAGGGTGCCGAGGATCTCGATCCGGCTGCCCCTGACCGCGTCGGCGACGCCCTGGTTGCGGTTGCGGGCGTTCTCGGCGTCGAGCGTTCCGACGAACACCATCACCTTGCCGCCGTCGGGCAACGCCTCCAGCAATTCCTTGCCTGCGGCGACGCCGGCCTGGTAGTTGTTGGTGCCGATGTAGCACAGGCGGTCGCTGTCCGGAGCGTCCGAGTCATGGGTGATGAGGTTGACCTTCGCGGCGGCCTCGTTGAGCATGTCCGTCTGATTGGCGGGATCGACGGGAGAGATGGCGATGCCGGATAGGCCCTTGACGATGAGGTCCTCGACGATGGCCTTCTGCTCCGTCGCGGTGCCCTGTGCCGGCATGCGGAACTCGCAGTCGGCGCCGAAGTCCTGTTCCGCCTGCTTGACGCCCGCCTTGGCGATGAGCCAGAAGTCCGACACGTTGTTGGTGACGAAGGCCACCGTGGGGCGCTGCATGGGGGATGCCGGCATGCGCCCATGCCTGCTGCACGAGCAGAGGGACACACACACAACCGCTAATACCGCTATGACAAGGAGCCGTCTCACGTCAGCCACACCTCCCGGGTCGTGAATCGGGCGGCGCTCCGTCCGCGCCGTGAACCAATCGCTGCTTCTGCGCGCGGCTTTCACAGTCCTTGCTGCGAACGGGCGCCGCAGTGGCAAGCGTGCCGGCTTGACCAAGGCGCGCACGGCAGGAAGTGACGGCGGAACGCAGAAGGCCTGCTAATGAAGGACCGCTGTCGGCGGCGCTGGGTCAGCGACATTGGGCGAGCGCGCCCCCTGTGCCGCATGCAGGATAGTCAGATGCACCTCGCGCGATGGTCGGCACCGGCGATTGTCATCTTCACGTGCGCCTTCTTCGTGTGCCCCGCTGAGCGCGCGCACGCATACATTGACCCGGGCACCGGGAGCTACCTGCTACAATTCCTGATCGGCGCAGTCTTCGCATCGCTGTTTGTCCTCAGAACGTTCTGGGGCAGGGTCAAGACCTCCCTGGCGCGCGCCTTCGGAAGGCCGCAGGATCCGGCCGATGAATGAGCGAGACGTTCCGAGTTCGTTTCGCGATCCAAGCGGCGCGGTGTTCTCGCGGGACGGCGAACTCTACCGGCGCGTCAACATTGCTTATCGGGATCATTACGACCACCTGGTCAACTCGGGGCTCTACGACGCCCTCGTCAATGCCGACCTCCTTGTGCCCCATCGGGAAGTGGACCTGGAAGTGGCTGCGGCCGATGAGGTCTATCGGACCATCAAGCCCGAGCCGATCGGATTCATCTCCTACCCCTACGAATGGTGCTTCAGCCAGTTGCAGGACGCGGCGCTCGCCACGCTCAAGATTCAGGAACTGGCGCTGCAACACGGCATGTGCCTCAAGGATGCCAGCACGTACAACATTCAGTTCAGAAAAGGCAAGCCGATCCTGATTGACACGCTGTCATTCGAGAAGTACGAGCCGGGCCGGCCGTGGGTCGCGTACCGGCAGTTCTGCCAGCACTTCCTGGCGCCGCTGGCGCTGATGGCGTGTACCGATGTCCGGCTCAGTCAACTGTTGCGCATCTACATAGACGGGGTGCCGCTGGACTTGGCGAGCGCGCTGCTGCCGTGGCGGACGCGGCTGAGCCCCTTGCTGTCAGTCCATCTGCACGTGCACGCCCGGATGCAGAGCAGGTTCGGCGACAAGGCGATTGACGCGACCCGACGTGGGTTGAGCCCCGCCGGCATGCGTGGCCTCGTGGACGCGCTGCGGACCTCGACCCGGCGGCTTACGTGGAAGCCCGAAGGAACGGTATGGGCCGACTACTACGAGGACACGAGCTACGCGGCGGATGCGAGCGAGGACAAGCGCCGGCTAATCAGTGAGTTCGTGGAGGCTGCCGCGCCCAGGACAGTGTGGGATCTCGGCGCGAACGTGGGCCTGTACAGCCGGATCGCCAGCGACAAGGGCGTCCCTACCGTGGCCTTCGATATGGACCCCGCCGCTGTGGAGAGGAACTACCTCCAGTGTCGCCGGAGCGAGGAGACCAACCTTCTGCCGCTGGTGCTCGACCTGACCAACCCGAGTTCCGGCATCGGCTGGGCGAACGAGGAGCGCCTGTCGCTGGCGGCGCGCGGGCCGGCTGACCTGGTGCTGGCGCTGGCTCTCGTTCATCACCTCGCGATCGCGAACAACGTCCCGTTCGCGATGATGGCCCGGTTCTTCCATGCCATAACCCGGTGGCTGGTAATCGAGTTCGTTCCCAAGGACGACCCGCAGGTGCAGCGACTGCTGCGTTCGCGCGAGGACGTCTTCGCGGATTACGACCAAGGCGCGTTCGAGCGCGAGTTCGCCGAACACTTCACAATCAACTCGTGCCAGCCAATCGCAGCATCGCCGAGGACGCTCTACCTAATGCGTCGGCGGGAGGGCTCGGCGTGAGGAAGCCCCTCGTCGTGCACCCGCTGCTGTTCGCGCTAGTGCCGATCCTGTTCCTTTACTCCCATAATATGAGCGAGCTGTACCTCGCGCAACTCGCGCTGCCCCTCGTCATCGCCGGGCTGTGCTCGCTGCTGCTGTGGGTTGTGCTGAGCCTGATTCTGCGCGACACGGTGCGCGCGGGCGTCCTCAACTCGCTGTTCTGGCTGTGGTTCCTGTCTTTCGGGCACCTTCATGGCCTGGTGGAGCCATCGCCTGTCGCGGATCTCGGCTCGGCGAGGACCGCGGTCTTCGTCGGGGCATACGCGACGGTGTTGCTTGTTGCCGCGGGCTTCTTACTCGTGCGGCAGCGCGGCTTGCGCGGTCTGTCATCCGCGCTGAATGTGATGGCGGTGGTGCTGGTCGCGTGGCAGGTGCTGGTGGTGGGCGCGTACGAGGTCAAGCGCGCGCTTGCCTGCCGCAGAGTGCGCCAGGCCGACGTCGTCGAGCTCACGGGCTCCGCGGGAACGCGGGTCTTGCCGAATATATACTACATCATCCTGGACGGCTACGCGCGGGCGGACGTTCTGCGCGACATGTATCGCTATGACAATAGCGACTTCCTGCGGTATCTGACCCGCAAGGGGTTCCGCGTGGCGGAGAGAGGCAAGGCCAACTACTGTCAGACGATCCTGTCGCTTGCGTCTTCGCTGAATATGGAGTACCTCGATGGCGTGGCTGCGCGGGTCGGCGCCGACTCGAACGACCGACTGCCGCTGGCCGAGATGATTGCGGATAACCGCGTGTTCCGCTTTCTGCGGAAGCGCGGGTACCGCATCGTGGCATTCTCCTCCGAATACACCCCCGTGGACATCCGCTCGGCGGACATTCGCATCGGGGGCGTGCCCGGGCTGACGGAGTTTCAGAGCGCCATCCTCGACACCACGCCGCTGCCGGTGCTGCTCGGCGTCGGCGCGCGCCGGGCAATCACGCAGCCGCATCCGGAGAGGGTACTGTATGCGTTCGACCATCTGCCGGACACGACAAAGCTGGAGCCACCCATATTCGTCTTCGCGCACATCATGTGTCCACACGCCCCGTGCGTGTTCGATCGAGACGGTAGGATCATCCGAACTGCGGCGCGCTTTGACCGGCAGAACGGCGGCGACTTCGAGCGCGCCAGGCCGGAAGGGCCTGCGGCGTACGTCGAGCAGCTTCAATTCGTCAACCGCCGGACGGAGGCGATCGTGGAGGCGCTGCTCGCGAAAGGCGGCTGGCCGACTGCCGTCATCATCCAATCCGACCACGGGCCGGGCTCGTGGACGAACTGGAGCAGCGTTGAGAAGACGAACGTCAGGGAACGGCTCGGCGCACTGATCGCATGCTACTTGCCGGGCGGCGGCGACGTTCAAATGGATAACGGCCTGTCGTCGGCGAATGTGTTCAGGATGGTGCTCAACCGATACTTCGACGCCGGCCTCGATCTGTTGCCCAACGAGAGCTACTACTCGACGACGCGGCATCCCTATCGTTTCATTCGCGTAACGGATAAGGTGGACGTAAAGGGGCCGCGTGACGGGACCGTGACGCGCAGCGGATCATCTGAGGCGCAGGGAAGCGCGGTCGGTGAAGCGAACTGACCTGGTCGCGGGATGCCCGGACTAGGGAGACGACTGAATGACACGGAGAGAACTCAACCTTGCGATCTTCGAGGGCACGGCGGACCGGGTGCTGTGGCAGCCGCGCCTGGAGACGTGGATCAACCATCACATGAAGGAGGGGACGATGCCGGAGCGTTTCCGAGGGTTGGATTCGCTCGGCATCTATGACGCGCTGCGGTGCTCGGTTCGTTACGCGGCGACCGCCGGGCTGGAGCGCTACCTGCATCCCGACGACGTCCGGCGCACGGAGGAGCAGCAGGATGACGCTCTTATCCAGACCGTCGCCCTTCCCTCCGGCAGCCTGCGCACCGTCAACCGCGACATCTGGATCGATGGCGAATTGCGGAATCGGCGCATCGCGGAGTTCCCGGTCAAGCAGGTTGACGATCTGCGCGTGCTCACGGATCTCGTCGACCGCGAGCAGTTCCGCGCCAACCTCCAGGCGTTCGAGGAGGCGGCGGCCCGCGTCGGGCATCGCGCCGAGCCAACGGTGTTTCTCTCCAGCTCGGGGTTCACGGAGCTGATAAAGGCGTGGGCGGGCCTGCCCGGCACGTACTACCTGTTGTACGATCACCGCGAGGAAGTCGAGGCGTACCTGGAGGCGTGCGACCGGCGCGACCAGCGGATGATTGACGCGGCGCTGCAGCTGCCGTGTCGCATCTTCAACCTCGGCGACCACGCGACGAACGAGTTTACCCCGCCGCCGATACTGGAGCGCTACCTGATGCCGCGCTGGCAGTGGATCGGCAAGCGGCTCGGCGACGCGGGGCGATTCGTGCATACGCATTGGGACGGGCATTCGAGGTTGATGCTGCCGTATCTCAAGGACACCGGCCTGCACGGCGTCGAGGCGCTCACCCCCGTGCCGATGGGCGACATGACGCTGGAGCAGATCAAGGCGGCGGTCGGCGACCGGATGGTCGTGCTCGACCTGCTTCCCGCGATTCACTTCCTGCGCGAGTACTCGATGCAGGAAGTCCTCGATTTCGCCCGGCGGGTGATAGACATGTTTGCGCCGCGGCTTATCCTCGGGGTATCTGACGAGATCTCGCAGGTCGGGCAGATCGAGAAGATAGAAGCGATCACAGAGCTGGTGGACGAGGTGTGCGGGTTGGCGGAGTAGGGGTGCGCGCGGCGCGAGGCGGTTCGACGCTGTCGGGCATGAGGTGGGGCAGGAGCTTGCCTCCTGCCCCTAACAGAACGGATTCACGCGCGCCACAGCATGCCAGGGGAGGGCGCGCGTGCTCCATCGCAGCGCGCTCTCCACTTGCGAGGAATACGGAGACCAGATTTGAGCGACGAGATTCGAGTCGAACGACCCCAGAGGTACGAAGTGTTTCAGCGCGAGGCGAGCGCGGCGTCGGTGCCGGTCGCGATAACCGGCCTCACGGGCTCACAGGCGAGGGTCGCCGCCCTCGACGCCGCCGGGCGAGTACGTGCTCGCCGAGAGTTCGAGCCGGCGGGCGGCGTGATATCGGGCGAGATCGAGGTACGCGCAGGCGGCTGGTACACGCTGGCGGTCTCCCAGGGGCGCCGCCGGCAACAGTTGGTGCCGTTTGGCGTGGGCGACGTGTTCGTCATTGCCGGGCAGTCGAACGCGGCCGGGCACGGCGACGGCTTCATCGCGGATCGCAGCGGCCTGGTGTCCGTCATGACGGATGGGGGCGGCTGGGCCCTGGCGGACGAATCCGAGCGGATGCCGGGCGCGATGGGGGCCGGGAGCGCGTGGCCGATGCTCGGGGAGCTGCTCGCCCTGTCCGAGCGTGTGCCGGTCGGGTTCATCAACGTGGCGGTCGGCGGCGCCTCGAGCGAGCAGTGGCTGCCGGACGGCGACCTCTACCCCGCGCTGAAGCGCGCACTGAGCGGGCGGCGCGTCCGGGCGGTGCTGTGGCACCAGGGGGAGTCGGACGCGGTCAACGGATCGACGACAGAGCAAACCTATCAGAACATGGTGACGATTATCGAGCGGTCGCGCGCCGATGCAGGCTGGCGAGTGCCGTGGTACGTGGCACTCGCGAGCCACGTGCCGGGCTGTCCGCCGGAGCAGGAGCAGGCGGTGCGCGCGGCGCAGAGCACGCTGTTCAGAATGGGCGTGGCCCTCCCCGGGCCGGACACCGATACGTACGTGCCGGAGTCAATGCGCTACGACCAGGTTCACTTCGGGCAAGTCGGGCTGATGGTACACGCGATCCTGTGGTTTCGAGCGCTGCAGTTCGCTGGGCCGTGAGCGACGCGCGCATCGCTGCCGGCCTCGCGCCAGCGGCGCAGGCACTCAGAACCACAGCCGTCTGTAGAGGTGCCATTCGTTGCGCTCGGTCGTCCAGTCCGCGAGAAGCGCAACACCCTCGAACGCGGATCTGTCGGCGCGCGTGTCAGACAACCCTTCCCTGACGCCCTTCAGCGCGAGCAAGAGGTTCTCGGCGTGCGGGGAATGCGACCTTCCGCCCGCATGGTAGGTGGGTACACCGAGCAACACGTGACTGCCCGCGCCGCTCCGTGCAACACCTCGCGTGGCGCGCCGTGCCTGACTGCGCACGAGCGAAACGTAGCCGCGAGGCACCCTGATCCCTGTGTCGTAGCACATCACGGTGAGCTGATCGCACGTCCTCGCGACGCGCGCGAAGTAATCCTCGCTCCAGCCCCAGGGATAGAAGCGGGATGACAGCACCGGCGCGGCGACCGACAGCAGCTTATCCTTCGGCAGTGCGGCGCGGGTCTGGCGGAGGAGCTGCAGGAAGCCCTCATCCCCATCGGCGCAGACCTCGTAGTCCCACTGCACACCGTCGAACCCGCACTCGTTGACCAGCCAACCGGCCTCTTTGATCATGATGCGCCGCACGGGCTCGGCGGACAGGTTCACCACTTCCCCCACCCCACGCTCGTTCGCCACGGAGACCCAAGCGATGGACTTGACGGAGGGCGCCGTTTCGTGCAGGGCGGCCGTGAGGCGGCGAGCGGCGTCGGGATAACGGAACTCAAGCGTGCCCTTGGCCGTGATCGACCGGGTGTGAAAGTAGGCGTAGCGGATCTGCTCCTCGCGGAGTCTCCGCGCCAACCGACGCACCTCTGCGTCGGTGCGCCGACCGAAGTACCATGTATAGCGGAGGTAGAGGCCGTTCGATCCGCGGTTGAAGCTCCTGCCGCCCGGGCGCGCCCAGCGGGGATAGCCGTAGTAGTCGCAGGCGACCAGGAGGACAAGGCCCAATATGGCGAGGCCGAGCCATCGCCGCCACGGGCGCCGTCTTGTCAAGCGATATGACGTTCGATCCTGCATGCCAGGCCTTCTATCCGTTTGACCGAGACCGAATTGCATGCGCCATGGTTCGAGCGGCGCTCATGCCTGCGGCGGCGCGTGTTCGTGCCCTGCATGGCGGTGCCGGCTCTGCGCCCACCACTCCTCAAACCAGTCCGGCTGATGGTAGCGTTGGTTGAGGACATGGCGGACGAGGCCAAGGCCCCAGATGCCCCGCTG
>CP070648.1:2210232-2279052 GCA_020354555.1 Armatimonadota bacterium
ACAGCTTCGCGCCGCCGGAACTCAAGTACTTCCGGATCAACGACAACGCGGAGCGCACCGCGAGTCGCGAGGTGACGCTGAGCATCGGCGCGAGCGGCGCGGCGCAGATACGGTTCAAGAACCGCCCCGACGATCCGTGGAGCGCGTGGCAGCCGTACGCGACCCGCGCCCAGTGGCTGCTGGCGTTGGGCGCGGACGGCGAGCGCGCGGTCTATGCCCAGTGCCGCGACTACCTCGGCTGCCTGTCACAGGTGCAGGCGGATACGATCATTCTGGAGCGGTAGGGGCTGGAAGGCACCCGCACCGCGTTTCATTGCCGCATGACGGAAGAGCGACGAGCACGCTGCAACGCGGCGGTCATGGTTGACAAATCGCCGAGGATTGCCTACCATTTCCCCGGCTGACCAGCGACAAAACGATAACGACATGGCAGCCCAGGCGGCTCCGCCTGGCTTAGCAGGATAACGCGAACTCAGCCCGTGACGCGCCTGCTTCACGCCACCCGAAGTGCTCGGGGGGTGCGGCTACGCCGCGCTCCTGGGGGATCCCGATGTGTCGGGACACGGGTGGTGCGAGGCAGGCGCGTTTTCTTTTGGCGTCTGAAAGCGCATCAACGCAGACTCGTGGAGGTGACCCGCGAAGCCGCGTGCTGAGTTGAGAAGGTACGACCGATGGAGATACTGCAATTCGAGCCGGAGATGGCAGCGGGTGTCGCGCGATGCTACAGCGACCTCGTCGCGGGCGTGCCGCACTGCGCGCCGGTCAGCGCAGAGGCATTTGCCGCACTGGAGCCCCTCGCAGGTCCGCGTGCCCACAGCGATGAGATGCTGGTGGCGCGCGGCGCGAACAGCGAGGTGGCCGGCTTCGTTCACCTCGCAGTCGCCGCGCCGCCGACGGAGGACGGGCACCCAAAGGATGAGCCGGGGTTGATTCGCTTCCTGTCATACCGCCCCGGCCAGCGGGCGGTCGGTCAGGCGCTACTCGATGCGGCGGAGAGCTGGGTGCGCGAGCGCGAAAGGCCGAGCATCCTCGCGTGGTGCAACGATTACATGTATCCGTTCTACCATCTGCCGTTCGCGCATCTCTCGGAGCGCATCAGCCACGTGCACGCGCTGTTCGGGCTGCGCGAATACACCGTTCACTGGAGCGAGCTGCTATTCGAGTGGCGCGACTTTACGCCGCCGGCGGCGGTGCGGCCCGATCTGGATTTCGAGTTGAGGATCGAGCCCTTGGAGAACATCACGATCGGCCACAAGGTCATGGCCACCGGCCTCGCGGTGCGGGCGCTGCGCGGGACGCAGGAGGTCGGTGTATGCGGCATGGCACGTGCAGGCGAGGACTTCCCGCGCACCAATGCCTCGGACTGGTGCTTCTGCTACGAACTCCACGTCGAGGAATCGCTGCGCGGCCACGGCCTCGGCAAGTTCCTGCTCGCGACGGGGCTTGGGGAAATGAAGAGCCTGGGCTGCCCTCACGCTGCCATCAGCACCGACTGGGACAACTACCGCGCGGCGCTGTTCTACGCCAACGTAGGCTATCGGCTGATCGATCGGACGTTCAGCTTTCGCAAGGAGATGAGCGGCGGTGGCGGCGCCGCCCAGGATTAGCGGCACGCGCATGAAAGCACGAGCAGACGAGGATCCATGCGGGGAAGAGCGCCTGCTGGCGCGGCTGCGGGAGTCGCCGCTCGATTACCGCTCTGCGCTGGGCGTGCTCGACCCGGAGCATCTGGAATGGCGCGATGAGGGCAAGCCAGAGCATGACTTGACCTTCGTCGCCGACGTGCCGCTGCTCATGGTGTGGACGGACGGCGTTTGCCACGTTCTAGCGGAGCCGGACGAGGCCGCAGCGCGCGCCGTCGCGGAGTTCGTCTCACGCCTGAGCCTCAACGAGCTGTGCGTGCTCGGTGATGCCGCGTTCAGGGTCTTCAGGCCGCTTATTGCCAACGGTCGGTGGCGGTGGTCGCGGGAGTATGGCGTGACGGCGGAGGAGTTTCGACCGCGCACGTCCGACTGCGTCAGGAGGCTTGAGCCGGATGACCGAAGTAGACTCGAACGGGCGTGCCAGAGAGTCGCGGTGCTGCGCAAGTCACAGAGCACGAAGCGGGATTTCGATCTGATGGCGCGCGGATTCCCGGTGGTGTGTTATGGCGCCTTCGCGGGTGAGGAGCTTGTGGGCTTTTGCTCGTCCAATCCGATCTATCGCGGGGTCACGGAGATCAGTTGGCTCGCGGTGTCAGCAAGGCACCGCCGTCAGGGGCTGGCGTCGGGCCTGCTCACCGCGCAGGCGCAGCAGGCTTTCGCGCGGGGCGATGCCGCGGGTTACTATGCAGGCTCAGCGGGAGACCACCTGCACGCGATGCTATTGAAGCTGGGGTTCCGTGAGTTGCTGGCTCATTACCGTTTCATCCCGGAAGGCGCTCGCGACCAGTGGCGCGCGGACTGGGGCAAGCCGGTGTAGCCCCGATTATTCATGACGGGCGCAAGCTCCGGGCACACTGCCCGCCGCGATTGCGCCAGCGGTTCACCCGCTTCCGGCGGGCGCACAAGCGTCATGAATCATCTGCGGGCGAGGACTGTGGCGCGCGCATCAACGATGCCGCCGACCCGCGACAGCCAGGAACAAGGCAAGGTAGGCGCAATGGCACGGCGGTGAAGAGGGATGGGATTCGAATGCCTGCGGTTCCGAGAGACCAAGTCGGCGTTGCGCTCGACGTGTTCGGCTGCCCGAACCGGTGCTGGCACTGCTATCTCGGCGTGCCGCCAGTCGCGCGCAAGCCGCTGACCGAGGAGGATCTACGCGCGGTCGTCGGGCAAGTTCGCGCCTTCAAACGCCCGGGGGAGCATGAGCCGCTGTGGCGGAAGCTGCGCGTGTCAACCTGGGTGCGCGAGCCCGATTACTCGGACGACTACAAGCGGCTGTACGATCTGGAGAACGAACTCGGCGACGTGCCGTCGCCGCGGGCGGAGTGGGAACTGCTCAGCGTCTGGCGGCTGGCGCGCGACCCGGAGTACGCGGAATGGGCGCACAGCATCGGCGTGCGCGTCTGCCAGATATCGTTCTTCGGACTGGACAAGGTCACCGACTGGGCATACCGCAGGCGCGGCGCGTTCCAGGACGCTATCGTGGCAACCGAGCGACTGCTTGCCGCCGGCATCCGCCCGCGCTGGCAGTGGTTCCTCACGAAGCGCATTATTCCCGATCTGCCCGGGCTGATCAAACTGACCCGTGAGCTGCGGCTGCGTGAGAGATGCGAGGCGCTGGGCGGGCCGTTCACGCTGTTACTGCATTGCCCATCGCCGGACGGTGAAGCGTGGAATCTGGAGCACCTGCGGCCGACGGTTGAGGATGTGACGCACGTCACCGCGCTGCTGCGCGAGCGCGGCGAACTTGAGATTCTGCGGCCGCTGGGTGAACCCGAGGGCCGCTTGGTGCGTCAACTGATGAGCAACCATCACCCGGCACTCACGTCCGTGGCCGACGTGGTCCCCGGCGGCTTGTGGCTATTCGTCCTGCCCGGGTCCGACGTGTACTCCAATCTCCTCGGCGAGCTGAGCCCGGCCTGGCGGCTCGGAAATCTCAGACGTGACGGACCGGCCGCGATCGTTGACGCACTCCAGAACGAGCGACCGCCGGGCCTACAGGCGATGTTCCGCGTGCCGGTGTCGGACCTCGCACGTCGCTTCGGCCGGCCCTACGGCCGCCGTGTCTACACGGCGGATGACTTGAAGGAGCGCTGGGCGCGGATGTGGGCGAACGCAGCTTACTCGGCCGAGCCGGGCGGGATGTCACCCCAAGCGCAGCGAGGTTTGCCGGCCTGCGGCGGGAATCTCGGCTCGGGCGAAACATGCCGGCAGCATGTGGAAGGGCAGGAACCATGACCGACCGAGTCAACATGCGCCAGGCCTGGAACCGGATCTCACCGGGTTACCAGGAGGACTACCAGATTCCGACCGACTTCGTGCACTATGGGCCGCACTGCCCGAACGAGGATCAGCTTCAATTGATCGGCGACGTGCGCGGCAAGCACGTGCTCGAGATCGGCTGCGGCGGCGGCCAGTGCGCCGTCGCTTTCGCCAAGCGCGGCGCAATCGCAACCGGCGTTGACATTGCCGACACGCAGATACGATTCGCGCGTGAACTCGCGCGGCGCGAGGGCGTCGAGGTCACTTTCATCCGTCGCGGCATCGAGGACTTGACGCCGATAGCGGACGCGAGCCAGGAGGTGGTCTTCTCCGCATATGCCGTCAACTACGTCCGGCGCATTGACCGCTGCTTCGGCGAGGTCGCGCGTGTGCTGCGCCCGGGCGGGCTGTTGGTGTTCAGCGGGTGCCATCCATTCTGGCTATGCCTCGCCGAAGCGAGGATGGCCGTGGTGACGAGCTACCACGAGCGGACGCCCGATGAATGGGACTGGGAGCGACGCGGCAAGCGGCTCAATGCGGTAGTCAGGGAATACCGGCGCACGATCGGCGACTGGCACCGGCTGCTGCGCGAGGCGGGGCTGGAGGTGCTCGACATCATCGAGCCGGAGCCGGTGGAATCCGGCAGCGGCCAGGATTGGGGCGGCCACTATTCGCCGAAGCGCCAGCGCATGGTGCCCGCGACGATCATCTGGAAAGCAAGAAGGCCTTTCACGACTCGAGGCGCGCTTCGGCGACAGGAGTCAGACGATGAAAGGCCTTGATTTGTCTCGCCGCTACTTCAATGGACTGGGGATGCCTGCATTGCAGCGGCTCTTCCCGGAGTGGGTAGATCGCGTCGCCTGCGGACTCATCGGCGGAGGCTCGGACGTCTGCGGCTACGACGACGGGGTCTCGCGCGACCACAATTGGGGGCCGCGGTTCTGGGTCGTCCTGCGCCCGGAGGATTACGCCAACATCGGCGAGCGCATGCAGGAGGTGCTGCTCGCCGGACTTCCGGAGCAATTCGAGGGGCACCGCATTCGCGGATTCCCTCCCGGCGCGGGGGAGCGTCACGTCAGGGTGTGGGACCTACGCGCGCTGTGCGAATCCATGCTCGGCTATCCGGAGGTTCCCGACGACGACCTCTCGTGGCTGGGGGTACCGGAGCAGAAGCTGTTCGAGATCCACGCGGGAGAGGTGTGGCACGATCCGCAGCGCCTGCTCGTCGGACTGCGCGAGCACACCGCGTACTTCCCCGAGATGGTGTGGCGCAAGCGCATGGCGTTTCTGTGGGAAGGTCTATTCTTCGCCGACAACTTCGTGCGCTGCGCCCTTCGCGGCGAGCGGGTCGCGGAGCAGATGTACCTGGCGTGGGCGCTCCACTGCATCATGCGCACAGCGTTCTTGCTCAACCGGCGCTACGCGCCCTACCGCAAGTGGCTGCATCGCGCGTTTCGGGAATTGCCCCTCCTGGCGGATGAACTCGACCCGCGGCTGGCGCGCATGATGGACGGCCCTTCGCCGCAGGAGAAAGCCGATGCGTTCCGCGGGGCGCTCGAAATCCTCGGCAGGGCGACCAATGACCTGGGCATCATCGCGCGTCAGGCGTTCGAGAGTGACGAGTCCTTCGGCGTCGCGTTCAACTTCTATGGTTTCGCGACCGCCATCCAGGGGACGATCACCGGCCCTCTCGCCAAGCTCTCATACGCCGAGGGCGCGCCCGACCAGTGGGCATTTGACCTCGGCACGGCCAGGCCGCTGCGGTACCCCGACATCGTGCGCGCGCTGTTTCCCGACGCCTGTCGGAGAGACACGAGCGATCCCTCAGCGCAGTGAGCGCGTGCCTGGCGCAGTTCGGCCGCGTGGGGTAAGCGGATGGCGTGCCCGCCCTGCCGCTGATTTGATTGTTCGCTGATTCTGTTGTATGCTCTTGATATCGTGGGTCGTGCACCCGCGCACCCCGGCGTCCGCACCACACTCCCAGTGCGAGCGCGCCATGAGTTGTCCAAGGCATGTGATGGATTCCAGTACCGCCAGACTAGGCCGCGAACCGGTGCGCCTGCGGGCGCTGCGGTTCTTCCATGAGTCGAACACCACGGGTCCGATTCTACTCGCACTGGTGGTGGGCCTCGGCGCCGGCCTCGGCGCGGTAGCGTTCCGTTGGCTGATTACGTCAATCAACCGGCTGTTCTTCAGCGGCCTGGGCGGCACGCTGTTTCCCGTCCTGGGGCGGTTCAACGTCGTGGTGATCCCCGCGGCGGGCGGAGTGATCGTCGGGCTGCTGACATATTACCTGGCGCGAGAGGCCAAGGGCCACGGCGTGCCGGAGGTGATGGCGGCGGTGAGCCTGCGCGGTGGGCGCATCCGGCCGCGGGTTTCGGTGATCAAAGCGCTGGCATCCTCGGTGTGTATCGGCTCCGGCGGATCGGCGGGACGCGAGGGGCCGATCGTGCAGATCGGCTCGGCCCTCGGCTCGACCCTCGCCCAGGTGCTGTCGCTCGCCGCGTCGCGGACGCGCCTTTTGGTGGCGTGCGGCGCCGCGGGAGGGATATCCGCTACCTTCAATGCGCCCATCGCCGGGGTCATCTTCGCGCTCGAAGTCATCCTGCGCGAATTCACGGCGCGCTACTTCGGGTTGGTCGTGCTTTCATCAGTCGCCGCGGCGGCGGTGTCACAGAGCATCCTCGGCGATTACCCCGCCTTCCGCAGTCCGCAGTATTCGCTGGTCAGCGTATGGGAACTGCCGTTGTACTTCGCGCTCGGCATGGTAGCAGCGGCGGTCGCCCTCCTGTTCGTGCGCGGCCTGTACGGCATAGAGGACATCGCCGACCGGTGGAAGTTCCCGGAGTACCTGAAACCGGCGGTCGGCGGCTTGCTCGTTGGCCTCATCGGCGTATGGTATCCCCAAGTGTTTGGCGTCGGATACGAGACGATTGATGCTGCGCTCATCCACAAGCTGACGCTGGGCACCGCGCTGGCGCTGGTGGCATTGAAGCTGCTCGCCACGTCGCTCACGATCGGCTCGGGCGGATCGGGGGGCGTGTTCGCGCCGTCGCTGTTCCTCGGCGCGATGACCGGCAGCGCCTTCGGCGAGATCGTTCACCGGTGGTTGCCGGACATCACAGCCCAGTCCGGAGCATATGCCCTGGTCGGCATGGCAGCGGTTTTTGCCGGCGCCGCGCACGCGCCCATCACCTCAGTGCTGATCCTCTTCGAGATGACCCGGGACTACCACATCATCTTGCCGCTGATGATCGCCGTCGTGGTGAGCACGCTGCTCTCGGAGGCCTTGAGCCGGGAATCCATCTACACCATCAAGCTCGTGCGCCGCGGCATAGACATCAGCGGCCGCGCGACCGGCAATCCGCTGGAGCGCATACCCGTGTCCGAGGCCATGACCCCCGATGTCGCCACCATCCCTGATTCGGCGACCGTGGAGGAGTTGATCTCCCGCATCGAGAGCACGGGCGAGCACGGCCTGCCGGTGGTGGACGACCGAGGCCGCCTCACCGGAATCGTGAGTGTGTCCGACATCACCGATGCCGGCCCCGACGCCGGCGACCGCGTCGGCGACATCGCGACCCTGGCGCCCGCAACCGTTCACCCCGACGACCCGCTCAGCGAAGCCGCCAAGCGGTTCGCGTCCCTCGACGTCGCCCAGCTTCCCGTCGTTGATCGCCTGCGACCCGACCGGCTCGTCGGCATGCTGCGTCGGCGCGACATTATCAGGACCTACGGCCAGGCAACTGCGGACCAGTCGGCCCTGCGCCAGCGCGTCGAGCAGATGAAGGTTGCTTCGCCCGGCGCGCGCTTCGTGCACCTGCGACTGGCGGAGAAATCGCCAGGCGTCGGCAAGCACCTCGCAGAACTTGACCTCCCGGGGGAGTCCGTCATCGTGTCGGTCGAGCGCGGGGGGCGGATTCTGTTCCCGCACGGCGATACCGACCTGCGGCCCGGAGATCGCGTGGTCGCCTTCACTAGTGCCGGGGCGGAGAAGGCGGTGCGCGCGGCGCTTGCCGGCGAACCGAGTGCAAGTCGCGCGCGGGAGTAAACGAGCCATGCGCCTGGAATTGCGAGAAGTCAGCGCGGCGTATAACGGCGAGCCGGTGATTGCCGACATCTCGCTGGGCGTGTCCGACGGCGAGTTCGTCGGCCTCGTTGGACCCAACGGCTCCGGCAAATCAACCGTCGTTCGCGTGATGAGCCGCGTGCTGCGGCCGCAATCGGGAGAGGCGCTGCTCGACGGCGGCGACATCTTCCGCATGCCGAGCGCGCAGGTCGCGCGCCACATCGCCGTCGTGCCACAGGATTCGAGCTACTACTTTGATTACTCAGTGACCGAGATCGTGCTCATGGGGCGGTCGCCGCACATGGGGCGATTCGCGCTGGAGGGCGCGCAGGACTACGCGGCCGCGGAGCGGGCGATGCAGCTTACCGGGATCGCCCACCTTGCCCAGCGCCCGGTCACCGCGACCTCCGGCGGGGAGCGGCAGCGAGTCGCGATCGCGCGCGCGTTGGCGGCGGATCCGCAGTTACTCATCCTCGACGAGCCGACTGCGCACCTCGACATCAACCATCAGATCGAGGTGCTCGACCTCGTGCGCGCGTTGAATCGCGAGCAGCGAGTGGCGGTCGTCGTCGTCATGCACGACCTCAATCTGGCCGCGCAGTACTGCGGGCGGATGCTCCTGCTGCACCAGGGGCGGCCGCTCGCCGAAGGGCCGCCGCAGACGGTCATCACGGCGCAGCACGTGCGCCACGCGTACGGGACTGAAGTCGCCGTGAAGAGCCACCCCGTCACCGGGCGGCCGTACTTCACGCTGCTCTCGCGCCTGCCGATTACCGCGCGGCGCGAGGGCTTGGCGGTGCACGTCATCTGCGGGGCGGGGACAGGCACCGAGCTGATGGAGCGGCTGATCGCGACGGGCTGCCGCGTCTCGGCGGGCGTGCTGAACGTTGAGGATTCGGACCAACAGACGGCGGAGCGGCTCGCGCTGCCGCGCGCAGAAGAGGCGCCGTTCAGTCCCATTTCCGACGACGCCCAGCGCGAGAACGCGCGACTGATCGAAGTCGCGCGGGCGGTGGTCGTGACGCCGATCCCCGTCGGGGCCGGCAACCTGGCGAATCTCGAAGCGGCGCTCGCCGCGGCGCGGGCGGACAAGCGGGTTATCATCGTCAACTCGCCGCCGATTGAGGAGCGTGACTTCGCGCAAGGACGCGCCGCGGACCTCCAGCGCGAGATCGAAGCGGCCGGCGCTGAGGTCGTCCGAGGCATCGAAGACGCGGTCCGGCTGGTGGCGCGGGAAGCAGACGCCCCCGCTTCCGGCGGAGGCGGCACGTGAAGGCGTGCTGGCGGCTGTTGGACACGGGCACCGCTGCGGGCGACTGGAACATGGCGCTCGACCGGGCGCTACTGTAGGGGGGCGCTGTGGAGAGCGCGCGGCCGATTCTGTGGTTTTATTCCTGGGCGACGCCGACGCTGTCGTTCGGCCGCCTCCAGCACCCCGCGGAGGAACTGCTGCGGCGGTGCCGCGAGGCGGAGGTCCCCGCAGTGCGGCGACCCACCGGCGGCAAGGCAATCTTGCATCACCGCGAGGTCACGTTCAGCATCATTGCGAGCGCAGCCGGCTTCGGCTCAGTGATAGATTCGTACCGCATATTCGCGCGCGCTATCGCTGCCGGCCTCGCGAGACTCGGCGTCGAGGCAACGCTGTGCGAGCCGCATAGCCCCGCACGCGACGCGACCTTGCTCTGCTTTGCTGCGGCGGCGGAGTGCGACCTCGAGGTGGACGGGAAGAAGCTCGTCGGCAGCGCCCAGGCGCGCCGCGGAGGCGCGCTCTTGCAGCAGAATTCCCTGCCGCTGGCTCTGTCGCACGAACTGAAGGGGCACCTGTTCGGCGAAGAGGCGGCCGAGGAGGCGCGCATCGCGACCGACCTGACCGCAGCGCTGAGCCGCGAGCCGTCCTTCGGCGAAGTCCGGGACGCCATCGTCGCCGGCTTCGAGCAAGAGCTGGGGGCGGTCTTCGAGTCGTCCCTTCCGAGCCCAGAGGAATCCCAGACTGCGGAGAGTACACGACAGGCGGTGGCGATGTGACCGCTCACGTCGCAGGTACTGCACTACCCGCCCACATGTCCGTTACGCGCCGAGCTCGATGACGGCCTGCGCCAGCTTTCGCCGTCGCCGGCAATGCGACGCCACGGTGAAGCAGTCTCCTCGGCATCCATGCCCCACGGGCTGTCGCGCCTTGTGGGCAATGGCTGGCACGGGCGAGTCGGGTGGCAGCCCGGACCGAGATGATCACCAGAGGCGATCTGCGGCGGGCTACTTCTGGAGATGCTCTTTGCTGCGGGTGTAAGCGAGGGGTGCGTCGGCGCGGCGCCCGGCCATCAGATCGGCGGCGAGGGCGGCGTCCTCGCGCAGCTCTTCGGGTGACAGCACGCCGATGGCCACGGTGTCAATGGGCTTGACGCGATCGTAGACGAAGGTCAAGCCCGGCGCCGGGGTCAGGCGGCCGGCGGCGAGCGGCTTGATGATGATCAGCGGCTTGGGGCATTGGTTGATGAGATGCGCCTGCCACTCGACTTCGACCGGGCAGAGGAACCCGAGGACGTTGAAGGGCAGGATGAACGTCTCGACATCGTAGCCGCGCTCGACGGCGATGGGCAGCACCTCGGGCCGATGCGTGGAGACGCCGGGAACCATCCCCGCCTGGCGGATGTAGTCGAGCACCTCGGCGAGCCCGGCTACTTCGCGTTCGCCGAGGTGCAGGTGCGCCTCGATCCATGAGGTGTGGGGGAGGCAAATCTCGGCCCCGAGGCGTGCGGTTCGGTCGGTGTCCGCCTTGAGGTCCTTGAGGTCGCTGCCGGCCGGTGTGCACGCCCAGTAGATGTGGTGGCCGGTTTCATCCTCGAGTCGTCGGCGCAGATCGGCGAAACGCTGCTGTGTGCCGCTGACGAACAGGTTGACGCCGAGTTCGGCCGCGACCTGCAGCACCTCGTAGATGCGCTCATCGGTGAAATAGCGCTTGAGCCATGTGTCCTGGGCGGGCGACTTGTGGGAGAACCCGAAGAACGGGTTGCTGCCGAGCGTCAGCCGCGAGACTTCGATGCCGCCGATGGTCGTCGTCGCAAAAGCCACGGCCACTCCTCACGATTCGAGATGAGCCGACTGTGCCCGCCGCCGGGGCCGATCATCCCCGCATGCGATAGGCGTAGAGCTTGCGGCCGCCGTCGCTGAGGGAATAGCCCAACCCCGGGTCGGCGCGGACGATGCCGAGTTCGACCAGCACCCTCATCTTGCGGCGCACCATGTCCTGGTCGGTGTCGAGCGCCTGGGCCAGCTCGCCCGGACGCATCCAGCGCTTCTTAGTCAGCGCGGCGATAAAGAAGCGCGTCCACTCGCCCTCGTAGGACTGTACGTCTATGTGCGCGAGGCTGCGGTCGAGGCGCCGCAGGTCTTCCTCCCCAAGCTGGCCGACTCGCACGCGCTCGGCGTCATCTCCGAGATACTGGAGGCGGATGCGATAGGTGCTGTCGCGCTCGAAGTTGGCCTTCGGATTGCGGTCGGTGTACCGGCGCTGCCAGTCCGCGAGCGATTCCGCGCCGGCAGCGCGCGCATCGTCTTCCGTCACGTCGGCCAAGGTGACCCGAGACACGTCCTCGATGAATATGTCGCCGAGGCCGCTCACGTGATAACGCTTGCCGGAGTTGACTCGCGGGCCGTTCCAGTTGCGGAAGGCGACGGTCACGCGTCCGTCTTTGATGCCTTCGTGAAGGGCTTTATCGAACAGGAGCACTGCGGCAACACTCCCTTTGAATCTTGTGCCGCCCCGTCGGTGGCTCCCGAACGGAGCGGCTCGCTATTCTATATATTCCGCGCTACGGTATGCGTTCATTCAACAATTTTGCAGTTTCGCGTCGCGGCACGCGCCAAACCCCGAGGCCGACAGCCCGCGCAGTGGCCGTATTTCCGGCAACGAGCCCGACGGCCGGCACAGGTGGAATCGGGCGGTGCGGCAGGGTCGCGGTACCTGCGCGGGGAGCGGCCCCATTCATGGAGAGGGCCGAAGCTTCGCGAAGCTTCGGCCCGTTTCCGTTGTGCGAACCGCAGTTACCCTAATCGGCTGTCCCTGTCGTTTGCGGACAACCGCGGTTCATATTCCATATGGTCTACGATTCGTGAGATTCCTATTCGCCCGCCGGCAAGACGCGACCGATGATATCGCTGCGCGGCACGGAGCCGGAGTGGACCTCGCCGGCGGACGCCGCACTGCGGTCATCGGGCATGACGAAGTAGTGGGCGCGCGACACGCGCTGTGCCGCGAAGGACGGCGGAAGCTCCCCGTGTGCGTAGGACTCGGCAGTGGCGTCGCCGTCAATGACGAGCGCGCCGTCCTGCGCCGCCACCGACTCGCCGGGCAAAGCAACTACGCGCGAGATGACATACCCAGGCCGGGCACGCTCGGCGGCGATCGCCACGACATCTCCGCGCCGCGGCGGGGATATTCGATAGCTCAGCTTATCGAGCCACGCCGGGGCGCCGGGGCTGAGCGCCGGGGACATATACGTCACATCCTCGGGCACGATGATACGGTCAACGAGGAACGCGCGCGCCGCGAGCGCCATCGCACCGACGACGACGACCAGAATCAGGAGCGGCCGCAGGCAGCCGCGGCGCTTGCGTGGTGTTGTCGGCTGCGCAGACTCGGACATCGCGTCACCTCACGTCCCGTCGCGTGCAATGATACCACCGCGAGCGGCGCCGTTTCAACGTCGCTCCGGGAGCTGCGGCAGGAAATGCCGCCGCAGCCGTGGTCATCCGTGGACGGGAGAAGCCGCCTGCGAAACGCTCCAGGCCGGCAGGTGACGCGCCGCCCGCGTGGAAAGGACTCATGCCGGCGGCCCGAAGCGTGACGGCTGGCGGGCCGGCGCAAGCCAGGCAGCGCCAGTGTGCCGCGGGCCGCCTGGGAGGAGTGCGATGAGGGCATATCTCGTCTGCGCTTTGCTGCTGCTCTCTGCCGCTTCGCTGATTCCCATGTCAGGCTGCGGAAGTTCCGACGACATCCAGGCGATTCTCCCCGGCGATTTCCGCATCCTCGCGCCGGGGCGGTCGTGGACCTACGACGGAACGTATTGGGCGCGCGAAATCACACGGGCTACCGCTGAGTATTCGGGGTCTTTCATCCTCACCCGCGCGTGCACTGAGGTGGATTACGCGGGGCAGCCGGCTTTACGGGTCGCGACGACGGTCAGCGACGTTACCGGCGATCGGCCCGCGATGGCGCAAGACCTCGCGGGAACGGACTACTTCGTCCTCCAGTCGCCGGGGTATTACGCGCAAGCGCATCAGACGCCGGGGGGATCGCTGGAGGTGTACAACCCGCCGCGACTGTGGATGCCGGTGCCGCTGACCCGGGGGCAGACCTGGACGTGGGTCGAGAATTGGTTCGGCACTGACACGACGGCAACGTGTACCGTGACCGGGGTCGAAACCGAGGACGTCCCCGCAGGCACCTTCGACGCCGCCCAACTGTCGGCCGGAGCCCAGGCATCCGGCGTGGGCAACTGGCTGCAGTATACGTGGGTGCGGGCAGTCGCGCCCGACATCGGCGTCGTGCGCGAAACGAAGACCTCGTCTCAGACCCTGGCCACCGGCGAGCAAATCTGGGCCGAGATCAACCTCGACTTGCACAACTACTCCGATACCTACGGCCCGCCGACGCCGTGACGCACGAGGGGCAAGGGTGAGCCGCCGGAGTTTCGGGGCTGCCCGCTCTTGCGCCTTAGGCCTCACTCCTCCTCGCCGATGAACCCGTAGTAGCGCCCCATCCAGTAGGCGCGCAGGAATGCGTGCGGCGAGCCTTCGGTTTCGCCCTCGACCCCCGGAGCGTCCTCGCGATAGCGCGGCTTGATGACCCGCTTCTGTCGGCGCACCTCGTACTCGCGAAACCAACCCATCGTCCCCGGGTGAATCTCCGCATCCGGCTGCAGAACCTTGTGTGCGAACTGGAAGAACGGATTCGGGTCATCCCGCAACGCGCTCCAATACCGTGCGACGCTCTCCTGGTACAGGCCGCGGAGCGCGCGATCGTCTTCGTACTGCGCCAGGTGGAACAGCGCGGTCATGCCCAGGTTATCGTCCCACGGCGGTGTCGAGCCGTGCGGCAGAACCTTCGCCACCACCGCGCGGTCAGCGTATCCGAAGTCCCTGATGAGCCGCCGGTACTCACGCTCGAACCGCTCGTCGCCAGTGATATGGTGCGCACACTTGAGGTGGTTGAGCGCCTGCAGCGCGTTGAGGTCTTCCTCGAGAATGGCCGGGCTGAAGTTCCCCCACAGGGTCATGCGCCCGTCAATGTCCACGATGCGGAAATCGTTCTCGATCCACTGCGAGACGACGGCGCTGACGTCCTCGGCGGCCTCGCGTTTGGCGCGCTCGTCGGCGACGAGATCGAAATAGCACGCCCAACCGAAGGTACGGCCGTTCATGGAATCGGAACTTGGGTCGCCGAGCCAGCGGTAGTCTCCGGCCTGGTGCCATTCGCGGGGGAAGAAGTAGCACGCTTCATCCCAGGTCGGCTCGGCGGCGGTCTTGAATCCGCGCGCGAAGAAGCCCGTGGTGCCGGTTATGGTCTGCAGCTTGCGCAGTGCTGAAGCGGATTCCCGCGCGCGCCGCAGGGCCTGCTCGTCCTTCGTGACGGCGTAACGGAACGACTCCGCGCCCAGGTAATGGCCGGTGGAGATGCAGACGTCCTCGAAGTTGCCGGTGAGGTAGTCCTCGCGTCCGGCGGGCGGCAGCACGACATGATTCAGGACGAGACCTTCGAAGAGGTGGCGCTCGCCCTGGAACCGCTCCAATCGCACGGCCTTGTCGAGCAGCGACTCGCGCGCGGTGTCCGATTTCCGTGGCATCGACCGATACCTCCCGTAGATCGCGGATATCGTTTGATTCCAGGCTGTGTGCGCGCTTCCTCCATGCCGCACCGGAGCGCAATCTCGCCGGGCGGGGCCTACGCCAGGACTCGGCGCGCGAGCGGCGGCGCTCTTGACACATCCCCTGGGCGACCTTTAGAATGACCACGCTTGTGCGGACGCGGCCGCGCTTGGGTCAGACAGGCTACGCGCCGACGCGCAGTGTGCCTTTGTGGCGTCGCGCGACAGGACGTCTCGCCGATGCGCGAGAAGAGTTCCCGTGGCGGTACGGGCGGCAACGCCGCATTTCAGCGAACTCTCACCACCCAGGAGGAACACGCATGGCTGTCAGAATCGGCATCAACGGATTTGGGCGCATCGGCCGTCAGGTCTTGAAGGCTTTGCTGGAGAAGTATCCGGCCCACGAAGTGGTCGCCATCAACGACATTACCGACGCCGAGACCAACGCCCACCTCTTCAAATACGACAGCAACTACGGGATCTTCCCCGGCGCCGTCGAGGCGAAAGGGGACGGTCTGGCGATCAACGGCAAGCAGATCAAGGTCCTGTCGGAGAAAGACCCCGCCAAGCTGCCGTGGAAGAGCCTGGGGGTGCAGTTGGTGCTGGAATGCACCGGCGTCTTCACCGACGTGGACAAGGCCCGGGCGCACGTCTCGGGCGGCGGCGCCCAGAAGGTCGTCATCAGCGCCCCGGCCAAGGGCGACTGCCCGACCATCGTGCTCGGCGTCAACGAGGACACGTACGACCCCGCCAAGGCCGACGTCATTTCCAACGCGTCCTGCACCACAAACTGCCTGGCCCCGGTGTGTAAGGTGCTCAACGACAGCTTCGGCATCGAAGTCGGGGTCATGACCACGATTCACTCCTACACCAACGACCAACGCATCCTCGACCTGCCGCACAAGGACCTGCGTCGGGCGCGCGCGGCGGCCCTCAACATTATCCCGACCAGCACCGGCGCAGCCAAGGCGATCTACCTCGCCATACCCGAATTGAAGGGCAAGCTCAACGGCATCGCTCTTCGCGTGCCCACCCCCACGGTCTCCCTCGTCGACCTGGTCGTGACCCTGGGCAAGGACGCGTCCGCCGAGGACATTAACGCCGCCTTCAAGAAGGCCGCCGACGGCCCGATGAAGGGCATCCTCGAGTACTCCGAGGAGGAACTTGTCTCGATGGACCTCAAGGGCAACGAGCACTCCTCCATCGTGGACGCCGGGCAGACCATGGTGCTGGCCGGGCGCACAGCGAAGGTACTGGCGTGGTACGACAACGAATGGGCGTACTCCGTGCGACTCGCCGACTTGGCCGATTTCATGGCGAAGAAGATATAGGCAGTGCCCCGTTGTGGAGCCGCGGCCTTCCTGCCGCGGCTCCAAACACGTATTAACTCTGGAATGAAGGACGGGCTTGCCAAGCCGGCCGCCTCGCCTAGCGGGCTTTGCTGCGCCCGCCGCCGAACGACGGCGGGGACGGCGTCCTTCGCCCCACGGGTCGGCGTCGCGCGACGGCGCCCGGGAGAGGCAGCGATGAAGAAGACGATTGAGGATATCAACCCCAACGGCAAGCGCGTGCTGGTGCGCGTGGACTTCAACGTTCCGCTTGACGAGCAGGGCCAGATCACTGACGAGACGCGCATTGTGGCGTCGCTGCCGACGATACGGTATCTCGTCGGACGGGGCGCCCGCGTCATCCTGGTGTCCCATCTCGGGCGGCCCAAGGGGGTGGACGAGAAGCTGCGTATGGACGTGGTGGCCAAGGCGCTCCAGCAGCATCTCGGCCAGCCGGTGAAGAAGGTGGATGACTGCATCGGCACCAAAGTCGAGCGGGCCGCGCAGGATCTGCGGCCCGGCGAGGTGTTGCTCCTGGAGAACGTGCGGTTTCACGCCGAGGAAGAGAAGAACGACCCCGACTTCGCCGAGGCGCTCGCCGACCTCGCCGATATCTACGTCAACGACGCCTTCGGCACCGCCCACCGCGCCCACGCGTCCACCGCGGGCGTCGCCGACCACGTCCGCCCCGCCGTCGCCGGGCTGCTGATGAGCCGCGAGATCGAGGTCATGGGCGAGGCGCTCGCCAACCCCAAGCGGCCGTTCGTCGCAATCCTCGGCGGCGCCAAGGTCGAGGATAAAATCGGAGTCATAGATAACCTCATCACCAGAGTTGACGCCCTGCTGTTGGGCGGCGGCATGGCCTACACGTTCTTCAAGGCCCAGGGCTACGAGATCGGCAAGTCCCTGCTCGACGCCAAGCATGTTGACATGGCCGGGGAACTGATGGCCAAGGCCGACAAGGCCGGCATCCGCTGGGAGCTGCCAACCGACATCCTGGTCGCCACCGAGATTAGCGATGACGCCGAGCGGGAGCTGGTCGGGGCGGATGCCATTCCGGCGGATTGGATGGGCCTCGACATCGGCCCCGCAACGCGGGAGAGCTACGAGAATGCCATAGCCAAGGCCGCGACCGTCGTGTGGAACGGGCCGATGGGCGTGTTCGAGCGCGCGGCGTTTGCGGAAGGCACGCGCGCCATCGCCAAGGCCATGGCGGAATCGAATGCGATAACCATCGTCGGCGGCGGAGACACCGCCGCGGCGGTGGAGCAGATGGGCTTTGCCGAGGGCATGACGCACATCTCGACCGGCGGCGGAGCATCCCTGGAATTCCTCGAGGGCAAGGAACTCCCGGGCGTGACGGTGTTGGACGACAAGTGAGGGGCCCGGGAATCCACGACGCAATGCCGGGGGCTCTGTCACCTTGAGCGCGGCGACGAGTCTTCCGCGCGATCGTGCTCGCGGTGTGCAGGTGAGATCCTTCGCATAACGGCGCCGCGTGATGCGGCTGCGCCGCATTCCGGAGCGGCGCCGCGCAACTCGGAATAACACGGTCCGGGCTGTACGATGCGACGGAGGAACGGACCGCGAGGACTGCTTGTCTGCCGTACGGAGGTAATGATGCGGGTTCCGCTCGTAGCGGGTAACTGGAAGATGTTCAAGACGCAGCAGGAGGCGACTCAATTCGCCGCCGATTTCGTGTCGCTGATCGAAGATGTCCACGGCGTCGAGGTAGCGCTGTGCCCGCCCTTCACGGCGTTGGCAGCGGCGACCGAGGCGCTGCGCGGCTGTGACGTCGGCCTCGGAGGGCAGGACTGCTTCTGGGAGGAAGAGGGCGCCTTCACAGGGCAGGTCGCGCCGCACATGCTGGTGGAGGTCGGGTGTGAGTACGTCATCATCGGCCACTCGGAGCGCCGCGGGCGCTTCGGGACGACGCCGGAGGATTGGGCGCCGGAGGTGTTGGCGCTGTTCGGTGACAGCGACCAGACGGTCAATCGTAAGGTCAAGGCGGCGCTGGCGGCCGGGCTGACGCCGATCATCTGCATGGGCGAGACGGCCGACGAGCGTGACCGCGGCGAAACCGATTCGGTGGTGCGCGGGCAGTTGCAGGCCGCGCTCGACGGAGTGAGTGCCGAGCAAGTGGCCGGGCTGGTAATCGCCTATGAGCCGGTGTGGGCCATCGGCACCGGGCGCACCTGTGATGCCGCCGAGGCGAACCGGGTCAGCAAGCTCATTCGCGACGCCGTGCGCGCGGAGTTCGGCGACGCCGCGGCCGAGGGCATACGCATCCAGTACGGCGGCAGCGTCAAGCCCGGCAATGCGGCGGAGATCCTGGGCCAGCCGGAGATTGACGGCGCGCTGGTCGGGGGCGCCAGCCTCAAGCCCACCGACTTCGCCGCCATCGTCGCTGCGGGCGTCGGCAAGAGGTAGGACGACCGATAATGGCGGAACGTGCAGACGAGCGGATGCCCGTGCGCATGGTGGACGTCGGCAGCAAGCCGACGACGCAACGGGAGGCCACGGCTCGCGTCGAGTTGCGCATGCGGCCCGACACGCTGGTCGCCATTGATCGCAGCGACATGCCCAAGGGGGACGTCATCGCGGCGGCCAACATCGCCGGCGTGACGGCGGCGAAGCGGACGTGGGATCTCATTCCCCTGTGCCATCAGATTCCGTTGTCCTCGGTTGACCTGCGATTCGAGACTCGCGGGCGCCTCGGCCGCATGATTATCACGGCCACGGCGCGCACCAACGCGCCGACCGGCGCCGAGATGGAGGCGATGGTCGCGGCGGCGATGGCCGCGTTAACGGTATATGACATGTGCAAGGGCAGTGACCCAGGCATACAGATCACGAACCTCACACTGGTACAGAAGACCGGAGGGAAGAGCGGCTCGTGGGTGCGGCCGGAAGAGTAGAAGCGGTGTGCATCGGCGAGCGCACGGGCGAACCCAAGCGCGCCGCGCCGCGCATCATCCTCGTCGCCGCTCACGGGGTCGAGGGTGACGCTCACGCAGGCAGCGCGCGCCAGGTGAGCCTGCTCGCCACCGAGAGTCTCGACAAGCTGCGGGCGAAAGGGCTTGAGGTCGGCCCAGGTGACCTGGCGGAGAATATCACGACCAGCGGCATCGGACTGTGCGTCCTGCCGGTCGGTACCGTGCTGCGGATCGGCGATGCGCTGCTCGAGGTAACGCAGATCGGCAAGGAGTGCCATGCGCCGTGCGCCATCGCCCGCCAGGCCGGCGAGTGCGTCATGCCCACCGAGGGCATCTTCGCGCGAGTGAAAGTTGGGGGCGTAGTGCGAGCGGGGGACGCGATCGCGGTCAGTCACCCGCGCATCTTTCCTGCCGCTGCGGCACAATCACGAAATGAAGATTAGGGCGGCGATCCTGACGGCCAGTGACCGCTGCGCGCGCAGCGAGGCGCGTGACGAGAGCGGGCAGGCACTCTACGTGACAATGCGCGCCCGCGGCGCGGAGGTGGTCGCGTACGAGGTCGTGCCGGATGACGTCGAGCGCATCGCGAGTAAGCTGCGCGAGATGGCCGACATGGGTGCCCAGGTCATCCTGACCACTGGGGGAACGGGCATCGCGGAGACCGACGTGACCCCCGAGGCCACGCGGCAAGTGATCGAGCGGGAGGTGCCGGGCCTCGCGGAGGCGATGCGAGCCGCGAGCCTCGAAGCGACCGCTCATGCGATGCTCTCGCGCGCGGTCGCGGGCATACGCGGCAAGGCCCTGATCATTAATCTTCCGGGAAGTCCGCAAGGAGCGCGGGAATGCCTCGAAGTCGTGCTTCCGGCGCTCGATCACGCGGTGGAACTGCTCGCCGGGCCGGTGAGCGATGATTCGCATCGTCGGCCGCGCGATCAGCGGACCGACGCATAACGGGAACCGGGCTTCGGAAAGGATCGGTACATGGCTCAGAGGAAAAGCGCGGGGAAAGGCTCCAGCAGCCGGCGGCGCACCACGCCCGCCATCGGCGACGAGGTCCGTGTCCCCGCGGAGACGCGCAACGAGTTCGTCCGTTACGAGCACGCCCCGGGAACGGAGGGGGGGCGCGAGCCGATTGACGGCGTGATCGCTTCGATCCGCGAGATTTCCTCGGGCCAGTTGCTCAAGGTCGCTGCCGGAGACGCCCACCGTTACGTCTTCGACCTCGTGCGCAACGATACGTTCGACCCTCGCGTTTCGTCCAAGCGCAATTCGCAAGGGGTTATCGCCGGACGCGTCCGCGACAGCGCGATCTTCCGAGAACTGCAGCAAGCCCTCCGTCAACACGCAGGCAAGGCACCGACGACCGCCGCCATTGACATGCTCGCCCAGCCCCCGTTCTCCGACTTGCTCGACGGATGGCGCCTCATCCGTGTCCATGCCGCGCGCGTGGAGGTCAAGGAAGCCACAGACTAACGCCGAGCGCGCTGTGAGCCGACGGACGACCGTGAAACCTCGACACAAGGCGCCGCGCCAGGTCCAATACATCCTGCTCGCCACCCTCGGCTCGTTGCTCGTTTGCCCGGGGGCCTTCGCTGAGGCCGCCGACGTATCGCTGTCCAATCGCTACCTGTCCGCCGAAGTGACCGGGGCCACCGTCACCTCGCTGCGTGTTGACCCCCACGGGCGAGGACGGTACGGCGCGAATCTCGTGCGCGCCGTGTACGCCGGGGATGTCCCCGCGCCCGAGTCCGTGCGCTGGGAACGGCCCACCGAGCACACGCTGTCCGCGGACGCGGCGCCGTTCTATGTGCGGCGAGATGAATACGTCCAATCTCGCCGCGACCGCGCCGATCGCCTCAACGCGGGGCGCACGTTGGGCCAAAGCTTCAGCGTCGCCGAAGCCGGCCTCGCCGAAGTCGGCGCGTGTTTCCCAACGTGGTACCAGGTCGGGCCGAGCATGACTCTGACGCTGCGCCGCGGGGGCCCCGGCGGGGAGGCCGTGGCGTCGCGGCGGTTCTACGGCGTTCATGACAACTCATGGCAACGGCTGATCTTCCCGCCGCAGCCAGCCGGCGCGTACTACCTCGAGATAACGCTGCCGGCCGGCACTATCGGCTGGTGGACGAGCGATGAGGATGTATATCCGGGCGGCACGGCTTATGCCGACGGCGAGCCGGTGGCGGGGTGCGATCGCGCCTTCAGTTTCTCACGCTTCGACGTCGCGCGCGGGCGGCTGGAGATCACGCTGGCGGGGCGCAGGCTGGCCATCAACGCCGAGGTCGCGGGCGCGCAGCCCAGGTTCTACATGGTGACGCCGTGGCAGCTCACGGGATATGATACGTCCGAGCCCGCGACGTGCCCGTTCTCGGCCTTCATCAGCGATCGCGGCCAGTATGTCCCCGCCGCGCAGCTTAAGCGTCGTGCGACGATGGACTTCGCCATGCTTGCCCGCCACTGGATCCGGGCACGCGGCAACGGTGATTTCGACCTGCTGTTCTCGCCCTTCGCCGGCTCCCTGGTGTGGACGATGGAGAACGACGCGATGACGCTGGCGCTCGGGCCGCAGTTCGCCGTCGAGGTGCAGCCGGCCGGCGGAGTGCCTGATTTCTACCCCGAGTTCTTCTCCTCGGATCCGCGCCTGGGCGAGCGGCTCAACCCCTTCCTCTATGAGCGCGCGTTCAGTTGGCCCCTCGATCCGGGACTTCCGGATTGGATGGAATGGGTCGGAACGATCCGCGACTGGATCGCCCTGCCCGGCTACCTGGAACGCGAGCGGGCGCATCTCCTGACGTACAAGATGGACGACGACGGTTACGTCTACACCTGGGGCGAGCGCCAGGAGTGGCCTTTCCCGGACAACGAGAAGTACGATGCGCGCCACTTCACGACGAACGCGATGTTCGTTCTCGGCTGCTGGCGCTACTACTGCTGGACCGGTGACGTGGAGTTCGTGCGCGAGAACCTGGCGCGGCTGCGCGCGGCGATGCGCTTCCAGCTCGCGGACCTGCGCGGCGGTGACGGCCTGCTCATCATGACCAGCCCCGACCACGACGGCACCTCCAAGGGCCTGCACAGCAATTATTGGGACGACATTCCCTTCGGCTATAAGTCGGCGTACGAGAACATCTACTTCTACGCTTCGCTCGAGGCGATGGCGCAGATGCTCGACGCAGCGGGCGACGCCGCGGAGGCGCGGCGCCTGCGGGCGCTGCGTGAGCGCGTCCGTCGTCGGTACAACGAGGAGTTCTGGGACGACAGCGCCGGGCGATACATCGGCTGCGTTGACCGAACGGGGCAGCGTCACGATTACGGGTTCACGTACGTCAACACGGAGGCTCTCGCCTACGGCCTCGGCTCGCGCGAGCAGGCGCGCCGCGTCTACCACTGGATGGAGACCGAGCCGACCCAGAGCGGCAAGGCGGACACGTACTCCGCCTATCGCTTCGCGCCTCGCGCCAACACCTTTGATTGCAGCGGTTGGTGGTACCTCGAGGGGAAGGCGGAGATACCCAGCCAGCCGTGGGCCAAGCATCTCGAAAACGGCGGCGCGATACTCTACACCTCTTACTACGACATACTGGCGCGCGCGCGGCTCATCAGCGCCGACAGCGCATACCAACGCTTGCTGGAGATCCTCGACCGCTATGCCGAACCGGACCGGCTGTGCGGCGGCTCGCCGCTCTACTATGGCGAGGTCAACGGGTGGGAGGTCGGTACCGATGTGCCGTTCCCGGAGAGCGGGCTGGTGCCGGCGGTGTTCCTCTACGCCTTCCTGGGCATCGAGGCGCAGGGCGACGGGCTTCATATTCGGCCGAATCTCCCCACGGCGCTGAAGTTCGCCGGCGTGCGCAACCTGCTCTACCGCGGGCTGCAACTTGACATTCGGGTCACCCGCGACGCGGTGGAGATCACCTGCCGCGATCCTGGATCTGACTTTCACCTGCGGAAACCCATCACGCGCGGCGGCGAGTACGTCTTCCGGCAACCGCCCCGCGGACGCTTTCCGCCTCGGCGCACCAGCTCGTGGGACGCCGCGTGGATCTGGACGCCGGGACAGTGGCGCGTCGAGGGCTCGACGTGCCACGCGCGCCGCGTGTTCGACATCGCCGGGCGCCCGACGCGCGCCGACATCTCGATTGCCGCCGACAACAGCTACCGGCTCTATGTCAACGGCGAGTTCGTCGGCGCGGGCGGCGGCTGGGAGACCGTGGAGCGCCGCGACATCGCGTCGCAGGTGCAACCGGGACGCAACGTCATCGCCGTCGCGTGCGCCAACGCTGATGGGCCCGGCGGACTGCTCGCGCAGGCCGCGATCGAGGTCGCCGGCCAGGAACCGGTGCGCCTGGCCACGGGGCAGGGATGGCGCGTAGCTGCCGACGCGCCCGACGGCTGGACTGAAGTCGGCTTCGACGATTCGGCGTGGCAGGCGGCTGAGGTCATCGCACGGCCGCCGGGCGGCCCGTGGGGGGAGATCGAGCCGGCATCGAGCCCGTAGGGCGGCCATCACGTGCCCGCGCGACGGCGGGTTCCAGTGTCGCCGGCCGCGTTCGGCCCGGGCGGCGCTGCCGACTCCGCACCGACGGTTACGGACCGCGACATGCAAGTTGGCATCATATCACTCGGCTGCCCGAAGAACCTCGTGGACACCGAGGTCATGCTGGGCCTGCTGGCGGAAGCCGGCCACGAGATAACGCCCGATGCGCGGACGGCGGAGGCGATCATCATCAACACGTGCTGCTTCATCGAGCCCGCGCGTGAGGAGGCGGCGCAGGCGGTCCGCGAGGCGCTGGAGTTGAAGGAGCGAGGAGCGTGCCGGTTGGTCATTGTCGCCGGCTGCTGGCCACAGCGTGAAGGGATGCGGCTGGCCGACCGATTCCCCGGGGTCGACGCGCTCATCGGCGTCAACGATTTCCCGCGCATCACGGAGATCCTCGACGGCCTCGCCGCGCGGCACGATCCCGGACGGCCGACGCTCCGCGTGTCTCCTCCGGAATTCCTCTACGATCACGCCACGCCGCGACTCCTCGCCACGCCGCCGTGGATGGCTTATCTCAAGATAGCCGAGGGGTGCGATCACCGCTGCGCGTTCTGTGTCATCCCGCACCTGCGCGGGCGGCTCCGCAGCCGGCCCATCGAGTCCGTCGTCGCCGAGGCGCGGGGCCTTGCTCGCCGCGGCGTCAAGGAGCTCAACGTGGTCGCCCAGGACACGACCGGCTACGGCCGCGATCTCTACGGCACACGCCGCATCTGCGACCTACTGCGTCACCTGGCGGTAGTGGACGGCGTGCACTGGCTGCGCCTCATGTACTGCTTTCCGACGGAGGTGGATGACGGACTCATCGCCCTCCTGCGCGACGAGCCGAAACTGTGCAAGTACATTGACCTGCCGGTGCAGCACAGCGAGCGGGCGGTTTTGCGCGGAATGCGCAGGCCGGGATCGGGCGAACGCTACCTCGAGTTGATCGAGCGACTGCGCGCGGAGGTGCCCGCGGTGGCGCTCCGCACTTCCATCCTGGTGGGCTTCCCCGGGGAGACGGAGCAGAACTTCGAAGCGCTGCTCGATTTCCTGGCGGCGGCACGGTTCGACCGCGCGGGCGCGTTCGTCTATTCGCGGGAAGAGGGCACGGTCGCCGCTGCGATGGCCGAGCACGTGCCGGTGGAGGTCGCGCAGGAACGGTACCGGCGCGTGATGGAGCTTCAGCAGAGCATCTCGCTGGAGCACAACCGAGAGTTGGTGGGCGCCGAAATGGAGGTGCTGGTCGAAGCGTCGGCGCAAGCGCCGTTCTCGTGGGTCGGGCGCTCGCAGCGCGACGCGCCGGAGATTGACGGCCTGGTCTATCTGCGCGGAGGCAACGAGATCGGGCCCGGGGACTTCATCCGCGCGATCATTACTGGCGCCCGTGAATATGACCTAGAAGGGGAGGTCGTCAGCGCGACGTAGGGGCGAGGCGGCCGCCGACGTTGCCGTTCGCGCGTGACGCGCGGCGGCGCGGGGGCTGCGCGCGCGTCATTCCCGCGGCTCGACGTCTATCTCTACCTCCACTTCCGAGTCGGAGACGGTCGTGATGCCGTCGGGCCGGGTGAGGCGGGCGGTGCGGCTGATATCGCCGTCTATGCCCTCGATGTCGAGCGGCGCCGTGCGGATATACGATACCTGGCGCAGACGCTCGGCATCCCCCGCGATGGTCACCACCGGCGGGCGCACCGAAACGCCGGCGATACGACGGCCCGGCGCCGGGTTGCCCTGCAGACGCACGACGATCGGCACCGTCTCGTAGCTCAGCGTGCGTTCGACCGGAATGACGACTCGCGCCTCGGAACGCGAGAGTTCGACGCCTTCGACGACGTCATCGTTCTCGTCCACAGCCCGCAGCGGATTGGTCTGAGGGGCGTCGGGGCGAGCGGAATTCGCATCCACTTTGACCACGACATGGCTCACGCGCGCGATCGCGTCCCGCACGCCGGACACGGTTACGGTGGTGGGGGTAATCCTGGGTTCCCCGAGGAGGTAACCGGGCGGTGCGGCGCCCACAAGTCTGGCCTCGATATTCATGGTCCGGCTCGTGACGAGCTTGACGGTTACCGTGACCTTGGGTGGCTCGATACGAACGAGGCGAGTCTCGGTGGGTGCGATGTAGCTGACCTCGACCGTCCGCTGCCCCGGGTCGGCGTTTCTCAGGTTGATGTAGGCCGCGGGCGCGGGCGCGGGTGACTCGAGCGCGCCCGGACGACCGCGCAGGAAGAGCCGGACGCGCTGGGGCTCGACGGAGGCAACGTGCTTCTGGCCCACGTTTCTCAACTCGACGGGCACGGTAAAGGCCTGCGTCTCGACCGCCTGCTGCTGGGTGATGGCGACGTACAACCACAGGGAGATGGCGAGCAGCAGGGCCAGTATCTTGTATCTAAGGTTCTGGCGCAGCATAGCTTCCCATTGGCGGATGGAGCAATGCCGGTGGCACCACCGTTATCGAACGCCCCGGCGCGGGCCTGCCGGCCGGTCTACGGCTTCGGCGCGGCCTCGGCTTTCCTTCGCAGCGTCAGCGGACGCTCGCGCTCGGGAGGCACCAAGGCAGTGACGAGATGCTTCCGCAGCGCGTCGTCGGCGAGATTGGTGAACAGCCTACCCTCGAGGGCATAGGACACGGCGCCGCTTTCCTCCGACACGATGACGACCGCCGCGTCGGTCTGCTCGCAGAGGCCGAGAGCGGCGCGATGGCGGGTGCCGAGCAGGGCGCCGACGTCGTACCGTTCGCTCAGGGGCAGGACGCAGCCGGCGGCGACGACGCGGTCATCACGGATCACCGCGGCGCCGTCATGCAGCGGGCTGCCGGGGAAGAACACCGTGCGCAGCAGTTCGGTGGAGACGACGCCGTCCACGCGTTTGCCGGTGCGGATGATATCGTTGAGTCCTACCTCGCGCTCGAGTACGATCAACGCGCCGACCCGGCTTTGCGCGCACTGCCGGGCGGCGCGGACGATCTCGGTGATTAAGCGGGACACCTCCTCGCCCTTCAAGTCAGTTGCGCCGCCGGGCCACAGCCGGCCCCGGCCCAGGCGCTCGAGCGCCAGGCGCAGCTCCGGCTGAAAGAGAATGATGAGGGCGATGACGCCGGGCAGGAGCATCTGCGTCATCAGCCAGTGAAAAGTGTCCAGACCGGCCCACCTGCTGACGCCCACCAGCACCAGTAGCACCGCCACCCCTTTGAGCAGTTGAATGGCGCGCGTGCCGCGCACGAGCAGGAGCAGGTAATAGACCGCCACCGCCACCAGAGCGATGTCGAGGACGGACGCCAGGCTGACGTCAACCTGGACCGTCTGGCGAAGGCTGTCAAAGCGAAGCAGGTTCATTGACGGCCCGGCACGCTGGCAAAACCGCGGCGGTGACGAGTCGGTCGGGCGGAGAAAGTGCTGAACCAGCGGACCGGAGAACCACCCCTCTGAATGGGATTCGTCGACGCAGCGGCCTCCCGCCCGCTGGCCGCGGCTAACCGCAATATATCACACGCGCGCGACGAGTGTCAAATCGCCCGCCGTCGCGGAGTCTCGCCACGCGCCGCCGCGATCGGCGATGGTCGGCTACGGAGGTCCGTACAGCGCCTGCTCGCCGCGGCGCACGTCATCGCCGCGCAGGGCAAGCGATGACCGCACCGTGCGATCCGGATTCAGCCGGATGAAGCCGATGTCCCCGGCGGTCTCCACGCCCGCCGCTTTGACCGAGGACGCGCCCTCGCGGCCGATCAGCAGAACGTCGCGCCTGCCGTCAGTGAACGACACCTCGACAGCGAACGCCTCGCCCCGCCCGCTCGCCGTCGGCGCCGCAAACCTCTGCACCGGCAGCTCCTGCCCCGCGGCCAGTGGATAGAGGAGGTAGGCCGCCCACACCGCGCCGTCGCCCTCAGTCCCCAATATCGGCGTCGGGATGGGGCGCACATCATAGCCGCCGCTCGGAATCCAGCCCTGCACCTCCGGCTGCTCCTGGCCGGAGACGACATCGAGACTAACATCACGGCTGCCCACCGCCCACAAGGCCAGATTGGGCCCTTCCTGGTTACGCGTCAGCGTCAGCAGGGGCGCATCGCCGACCTGGAGTTCGTCCGTGTCGACGTGGAAGATGGCGTCGTAGCGATGCGGTTTCTCGTCACGTGATTGCAGCTCGTCAACGATGAGCCAGTAGTCGGGCTTGACGAAGAAGACGTGGCGGCGGTGGGACGCGGGCGTCGTCTTCCCGGGCCCGTATCCCTCGTCGTAGGTCGCGGCAGCGTAGTCGAAGTCGTCCTCGCTCACCCAGCGCTGCGGCAGGGGTTCGCTCACGACGTAGTGCCATCGGTTCGGCGCCCCGCGCCGGTTCTGCTCGAGGCCGTCAACCATGACTGTGTTGTGAGCGCGTGTGGAGAGGACGTAGCGCCGCCACTGCGACGAATCATAGGGATAGTTGCCGGCGTCAACGATGTGGCGGCGACCGTGCGCATAGAGGACGAACGTCAGCTTGTCCTCGTGCTGGTGGCCGTAGCCGAACGGCCCGGCGTCGAACAGCAGGTAGCGTGCATCCGGCTCCCACCCCGAGCGCATCACGAGGTGGCCCGCGTAGGGGAAGCGATACGAGAGGTGCGCGGGCGCTTCGCCGCCGGCGCCGCCGGTCGCGATGTACTCGAAATCGCGTCGGTGCGGGAAGTAGCGCAGTGCGTCGAGCAGGGCGTAGCGCACGTCGGTCACGCCCGCATCATTGAGCGCCGGCAGGCAGCCGTTGGGCATCGCGGCGTAGGCGTTGTAGTGATACATCTTCTCGAGCTTCGCGGTGAAGTCGGCGGGCAGCGCGGTGTCGCTGAGGCCCGCGAGATCAATCATCCCCTTGAAGTTGCGCAGCGTGACCTGATGGTAGCCGGTGCTCAACTCGATCTGCGCGCCGTCCGGATAGACCTGACGATCGAGTTCGGCATACGCGCGCTCGACGGCCGTGCGGCGCCAGGAGTCGGCTTCCGTGAACTCCGGAAACATCACCCCGACGTGGAACAGCCCGTTGCATTCCATGGCGAGCCAGTTGCCGGAGGTCGGGTGAGCCACCAGGTGGCGGGCCTGCTCGACGACGGACTTGAGCATGGTGACGACGGCGTCGTCGGTGAACGACGGGGATGACAAGAAGTAGTGGAAGGAGTCCATCCAACTGCCGGCGAGCCGGATGCCGGTCTCGATGGTGCGCCAGGCGGCCTCGCGGTTGCGGAAGCCCTCGACCGGCACCGGCTGCGACCGCACCCAGTGCGTCATCTGCGCGGTGAACTCGCGCGCGTAGCGCTCGTCGCCGGTGTCCCAGTATGCTTGGCCCAGCGTCCTCCAGAACGGATGACGGTTGAGCTGCCACGGCCACTCGTTATAGTTGATGGGGTTGAGCGTCCAGTCGACTTCGCCCTCGAACCGATGGCTGACGCCGACGCTCGTCAGCTCGCGCTCCAGGATGCGGTCGGCGGCGGAGGTGTCAGGCAGGTCCGAGTCGAGCACGAGGATCACGCGCGCGTTGGTCGGCCTTGGCGAGTAGGCCCAGAATTCCAATGCGTCAAACCGGCTCCAGTCCCGCGGCACCGCGGAGGTGGATACGCGGCGCGCCAAGTGCGGATACCGCCACCGGCCCGAATGAGCGCCGGAGCGCGCCATCTCGTCGGTCAGTTGTAGGCCGGACCACGCCGCGCGCTCGTCCTCGAAGTCGCAGATGAGCGCGCTCGCCTCCGGCCCGACGAGACGGATGTCGTCGAAGGACAACTCCATCTCGGGGTCGGGGGTCAGGTCCCACCCCGACGCGTTGAATGCCACGGAGCGGATCCAATGCCAGCCGATGGGCTGCCGGCTCGCCGCGAAGTCGCTCTTCTCGAAGCGCACGAGCTTCCATCCCTGCCAATCGACGTCGAGAAAAGCGGCGAAGTAGTCCCACCCCTCACTCCCGCCGGCAGCGGGCAGGCGCACGTCCGGCCGGCCGCGCCAGTCGAAGCGCCATCGGGGTCCGCGGCGCTGCTTCAGATGACGAACGAACTCCGACCTGGCGCGGGCAAGATCGCCTGCGTCGGCCGCCTGCTTGACGGCGCCGAGTTCGGGCCGGGTGAAATCGAGGGCGGTGATGAATTCCTCATCAGTGATGCGCGGGCCGGTCACGTGCTGCTCCTTGGCGAATGTGCTGACGGCGAGACCGCTGATGAGTACGAGGGCAAGCGCAAACACGGCGCGGGAACGCGCCGAGGCGAGGGAGCCGGTCGCAGGCGAGGCCGCACGCAGCGGCGTTCCCGGCCCGCCCGCGCCATCACGCATGAGCCCCTCCGGGCGGCGCCTTGTGGACGCGCAGGTTCTTGATCGTGACTTCGCGGCCGCGCTCGACCTCGAGACCCGGGGCATCGCAGCGCGGGCACCGCAGGGCCGGCATGAAGATATGAAACCCGGGATCCGAGGGCACCTCGATGGCCCCCTCGTACCCGCACTGATCGCACTTCACCTTGGGGGGGATGGTCGCCACCCTGATGTCCGCCCCCTCGGCCACAGTGTCGCGGAAGAGCTGGCGCAGCCAGAACTCCACCTGGTCCGGGTTGAAGAGACTCAGCTCGCCGATCTCGATGTCAACCTCGACCACATCCTGCACCTCGTGCTCGGCGGCTGCCTTCAGCACCGTGCCTTGGATCTGCATCGCCAGGGATAGCTCGTGCATGGCTTCCTCATTCACGCAACGCGGCGGCGCTTGTCACGCCGCGCGGGGCAGCGTGCCGTTCTCGCCGTGTCCCCCCGCGGCTCACAATCCGAGCGCCGCGGCGACCTGCGGGATACCCTCGCCGCCGAGACAGTCGGTGCCCACCACCTCCAGGTCCGGGTTCGCCGCCAGCGCATCCTGCCGCAGTTGATCGAGGTCGGCGTTCACCACCTGCGCCAGGTCCACCTTATTAACAACGGCGACCCGTGCCTCGCGGAAGATGTAGGGGTGCTTGCGCATCATGTACGGTCCCTCCGTCACGGACACAACCACGACGCGCGCGTGAGACCCGAGGGGGAACTCAGCCGGGCAGATCAGGTTGCCCACGTTCTCGATGAAGATGGTATCCACGTCGTGCTGCAGGACCTCGTCGAGCCCCTTGGCGACGACGTTGGCGTCAAGGTGGCATTCCTTGCCGGTGTTGATCTGCACGATGGACACGGCGCCCCGCTTCGCCAGCCGATCGGCGTCAATCGTCGTCGTTAGGTCTCCGGCGAGGACGCCGACGCGGCGGTTCGTGAGGTGCTCGATGAGCGCCCCGATGAGAGACGTCTTGCCGGAGCCGATCGCGCCCATGACATCGAACGCCTTAATGCCGCGCTCGTCGAGGCGGCCTCGATTCGCGTCTGCCAACTCCCGGTTCTTTGCGAGCAGGTTCTCCTCCAGCTCGATATCGAATGTCTCGCCTTCGCCGGCTGTGATGACCTTCAATTTTCCCCTCCGTGATCGCGGCGCGCCGCCTGGTGAGTACTAGCTTCCGTTCGCGGGCGCGGGTTCCTTTCGCGGCGTGGTCTGCGGGATCGCTAGAATCCCACTGCGCCCCAATCGTATGCCGTCGGCTCGACAAGCGGACGCAAAGCGCCGAGGTCGGCGACGCCGAGGGCGTAAATCGGCCCCGGCGCGATGAATCCCGGGATGCCGCGCGCGCCGCGTTGCCGGGTGACGGCGCCTGGGGCCTCGTAACGCGGGTTGGGCACGAGTTGTAGGCCATGGACCGCGCACACGACGTGCCAGGCGGCCCCGCCGCGCGCCAGGTATGGCTCGGGCACGGTGTCGCAGGCGGAGGCGATCCAGTTGCACATCACCAGCGGCGCGTCCCCCGCGTTGACGCTGACGTGCCCCCAACCCGGCGGCATGAGGACGACCTCGCCCGCACGCGCCTCGACGACCATCGTATCCTCGACGCGGTAGTCGGGGGCACCGGCGAGCTGGAGCACGAAATACGTGCAGCCAAGAACCACCTGGTACAGCTCGGGGTACGGCAACCCGTCCGAGGCGGCAGTGTGGTAGTGCCCCAGGGTCTTGATCGGCTCGTCTCCGATCATCGCGTGGGGCAGGACCGTCAAGTCGTAGCGCAGCCCGGCCTCGGCGATGGCTCGCCCGTGCTCGGGGAGCGCGACGCCGTCGTACATGAGGTAGAGGCTCTTGTCCTCGAACTCGTCAAGCGCTTGGGGATGCCGATAGACCGCGCGGAGTCGTTCGGGTGCACGCGTCGCCGGCTCCGGCGCCGGCAAGGGCGGAGCGAATATGAGGCCGCCGGTCTCAGCGTCAAAGGAGACCGGCAGCCCGGTCGTATCGGCAAGATCGAAAGTCAAGTCTGGCTCAGCAGCAGGTCGGGCACGGGCTCGAGGCTGTCGACCACATGGTCGGGCGGCGGCAGGTCGGCGCCCACGGCTTCCTCGCCGTTGCGGTTGACCCATACCGTCACCAATCCGGCCTCGCGAGCCGGTGCCACATCGCGTTCCAGGGAATCGCCGACATAGGCGGCCTCCGCCGGTTCGCACTCCGCCTCGCGCAGGGCGAACGCGAGCAGCTGTGGGTCGCCTTTGGCGTACCCCGCTTCGCCCTCAATGACAGTGAGCGAGAACAGCTCGCGGATCCCAAGCAGGGCGAGTTCCTCGTTCACTATGCCGGAGCTGCCCTCCGCGACGAGCCCCACTCGTGCCCGCCCGTGAAGGGCTTGCAGGGCGGGCCGAGCATCGGGAAAGAGCTGCAGCGTTCTCATTCGCGACAGTTGATAATGCAAGGCGACCGCATGGCTGAGGATGGGGTTCGCGACTCCGCACTTCTCCAGCGCGCGCTCCCACAGGCGATAGCCCTGCTCGTCGAGGCCGCTGCCGGTGGCGAAGCGGCTCGCAGTCCAGCGTCGAGTTTCCTCCGCCATGTGCCCGGCCTCGCGCACGTAGGCCTCGTGGAGCCCGGTTGCGTTCAGGCTCTCGGCATGGCTCACCGCGTAATCGCAGGCGGTGTCTATCGCCGCCTCGGCGGCGGCTTGATAGTCGCACAGCGTATCGCCGAGATCGAAGAACACCACCTTGATCATGCTGCTTCTCCGCCGCCTCCGCCAATGAGCCGATGATGCTCGACCGCCATACAGCGATCCTGGACGACCGTCAGACATGCCGCGGCGGCTCGCGCAGCCGCCGCGTCGTGACGAATGGCGAGTTGCATCCACACCGTCCGCGCGCCCGCCGCTATCGCCTGCTCGACGATCGGCGGCACATCCTGCGCCGGCCGGAAGATCTGCACGACGTCAACCGGCTGATTCACCGCCGCGAGGTCCGGGAAACAGCGCTGCTCGAGGATCTCCTCGGCCCCGGGATTGACCGGAATGATCCGATAGCCCTGCGCCATCAGGTAGCTTGCGACGCGGTGGGAATCCTTGTCGGCGCTGCGGCTGAGCCCGACCACGGCGATCGTTGTCGCCGACGTCAGGATGCCGCGCAGGGCTTCGTCGTCGTCCGCCACCTTGCCCATGCCACCGCCTCCTGCGCTGCCCAGAAGCGACGTGGCAGCAGCCTAGCGTTGCAGCTCCTCGAGTTGCCTCAGGTCACGCTCCATGGCGGCCAGTTCGTCGCCGTAACCGCTCCAGTCCCCGGCGCGCAGGCGCTCCTGCGCGTTGCGGTAATGGCCGAGCGCGGAGCCGACGAGCTGTCTCGCAGACTCCGCCGGCGGGCCTTCTGCCGGCGCGGCTTCGCCCGTCGGCTGCTCCTGTGGTGCCGCGATCGCTGTGCCGCCGAGCGCGGCTTCGAGAGCTTCGTCGAGGGTCTCGCGCATGACGACGGTGGCGTTGCCGCCCACCTGGCCGACGGCGACGATGACCCGCTTCAACTCCGGGATCTCGCTCTCCTGCGCGCGCATGAAGAGGGGCTCAACGTAGAGGAGCGCTTTGCCGACGGGGATGACCAACAGATTGCCGCGGATCACATCGGAGCCTTTGCTCCGCCACAAAGTGAGGGCGGCGCTGATATCGGTGTCCTGCTCGATGCGGGCCTCGACCATCATCGGACCGAACACCGTCTCATGGCGCGGGAAGCGGTAGACAAGGATCTCGCCGTAGTTTTCCGGGTCTGAACGAGCGCACAGCCAGGCGATCATGTTGGGCTTCCCCGCGGGCGTGTACGGGCGCATCAGGATCAACTCGGTCTCCTGCTCGTCAGGCAAGAGCGTGACCACATAGTAGGGCGGCATGAGGGAGGCCTGCTCGCCAGACCGGCTCTGCAATCCCTTCTGCGCGGACTCGCGGGCAATGTCCCACTTGTCTTCCTTGGTGTAGAAGATCTGCGAATCCGTCATATGGTAGATCTGGTACATCGTGCTCTGGAGCATGAATAGCCCCTCGGGCCAGCGCAGATGAGCCTGCAGCCCCTGCGGCATTTGCTCCAGTGGTCGAAACGCTCCAGGGAAGGCGGCCGCCCAGGTGCGGACGATCGGGTCCTCGGTATCGGCGATATAGAAGTTGACCGTGCCGTCGTAGGCGTCGGTGACGACCTTGACGGCGTTGCGCACGTAGTTGACGTTGACCGGGCCCGGCGCGGGCTCGGAATAGGGATAGCGGCCGCTTCTGGTGTATGCGTCGTGGATCCAGTACAGGTGGCCGTCGTCGCCGATCACCAGGTAGGGGTCGTTATCGTATTCGAGGAAGGGCGCAATCAAGCGCGTCCGGGTCTTGATGTCGCGATTGATGATGATCTTGCTCTTGGCCGTGACGTTGCCGGAGACAAGAATGTTGACCTCGCCGAAGCGCAGGGCGGCGGCAGTGCGCACCAGGCCGTTGGACAATCTGATGCCCGCCGCGCCGGCGTACGCGGTAGTCTCGGTCTTGTCGAACGTGGCGTAGTCAATTTCCTCGACCGCGGCGTTGACGATGCTGTAGTTGATATCCGATTCGCCGAAGTAGATCTGCGGGCGGGTGACTTCGATCTCGGGCACCAAGGACTCCGCCGGAAGATTCTTGACCAGCATCATCGGCAGCCCCTCCTGGTCAACGCGGTTCACCGGGGAGAGGACCAAGCCGTACCCATGTGTGTACAGCAGATGCGAGTTCTGCCAGGTTTTCTCCGGCAGCTGATCAAGCGATAGTTCGCGCGGCGACAGCATCACCTGCCGGTAGTCCCCGGCCATGACGTAGCGGTCAATATCCACGTCCAGGAACTCATAGTACGGTCGCAACTCCTGAAGCTTCTTGTAGGTCTGCAGCAGCGGGCGCCAGTCCCACAGGCGGATGTTCTGCACGACGCCCGGCGTAGCCGCCAACTCGGCGGCGGTGAGCTGCCCGAGCTCGGGCATGTCAACCTCGCGAATCTTGTCGAGCTGGTACGCGTGGCGCGTGAACTCGATGTTGTGCTTGATGTACGGTCGCTCTTTGAGGAACTCGTTGGGCTGCACCTGGAAGCGCTGGATCGCCGCCGGGTACATCACGTTGACCAGCAGCGACGCCGTGATCAGGAAAGCAATACCGGCGATCGGCAGCCACAGGCCCCGGAAGTGAATATTGATCAGCACGGCGAGGGAGCACAGCACCGCGATCACCATCAGGATGTACAAGGCCGGGAGCTGGGCGTGGTGATCGGTGTAGGAGATGCCGAAGGCAACTCCGCGCGCGGAGTACAGAAGGTTCCACGCGTCCAGTTGGTAGGCGACCGCCTTGGCGAGCAAGATGAGCCCGAGGATCACGGACAGGTGTCCCTTGACGTGCGGCGCGAACGCCGGCACGCCGCCCAGCACGCGGATGGCCTTATCCAGGTAATGCACCGCCGCGGCGATGATCAGCACCGCGAAGAGGGTGAGGTAGATCCACTGCCAGACGTACTCGATGAAGGGCAGCTTGAAGACGTAGAAACTGACGTCGCGGTTGAAGATCGGGTCTGCGATGCCGAACGGAGTGGCGTGGCGGTAGAGGAGGTACTTCTGCCACTGGCTCGCGGCGCCGCTGCCCACGCCGTAGCTGACGACGCCGACGAACGCGGCGAGCGCGAGCAGCAGATAGCGGTTGACGTACTGCTCGAACAACTCCGCCGCTTGACGGCGGAAGCGGCTCTCCGCCTCGTACCACGCGGCGCTCGGCGCGAGACGGCGCGCCAGCCACGCGTTGGCCATGACGAGCACGAAGAACGCGAGGCCGAAGACCAGGCCGAGGTTGATCTTGGTGACCAAGATGCCCCAGAAGATCTGGCGATAGTTGACCTCACCGAACCACAGCCAATTCAGATAGAGGTTGGGCGCGGCCGACGCGATGATCCACAATGCGACGAACGCGACGATGATCCAGATCACGGCTCGACGTCTCATGTCACCCTGCCCTTCGCCCACCCGCGCTACACCGGGAGGGTCGCGGGTATGGTTTCTGTGATTCGTCCCACCGTTCCTGCCAGCATCGTCTCCCCGCTGATACAAGGCGCATCGAGCGTCCCACGGTGCCCCTCGAGCACCACACAGCCACGGCGTGCGCGTAGCGTGCCCGCGATGATGGTGAGTTACCGCCGAAATTGTGGAATATCATCCCGACGCGGCCCGTAACGCGCTCTTCCTGGCAAGCGGCATGGGGGGTAGATCGTCTGCTATCTGCTCAGCCAGCGGGCACACGGCCCGTGGCGACCACGTGCGGCGACCGGGAAACCTGGTGGGAGGCAGACTTTCGATGCGTGCGTTCCAGTCGTTTGCACTCGTCATCGCAGTAATCGTCACTACCGCAGGGCAGCTCGCTCCTGTGCACGTCGGCGCTGAGGAACTGCCAGCGTCGGAGACGGCGGGCCTCGCGACTCACACCGAGGAGTCTCTGGAGGCCAGCATATTGGCGGCGCCGGAGTTGCTCCTGTTCCAGGAGATCCCGATCGTCGTCACCGCCTCCAGGATAGAGGAGCGCGTCACCGAAGCGCCGGCGAGCGTCACTGTCATCACGCGCCAGCAGATCCTCAGCTCGGGCGCGATCAGCATCCCCGACCTGCTGCGCATGGTGCCCGGCGTGGACGTCATGCAGAGCACCGGCGCGAACTGGGAGGTCAGCATCCGCGGCGTCATCCAGCCGATGTCGAACAAAGCCCTCGTGCTGGTGGATGGGCGCACGGTGTATAACGACCTCTACGCCAGCGTCAACTGGCACGGCCTGCCCGTCGTGCTCGAGGATATCGAGCGCATCGAGATCATCCGCGGGCCCCTGTCTTCCCTGTGGGGGGCCAATGCGTCGCTCGGCGTCATCAACATCATCACGCGCTCGGCTGCCCAGTCGCAGGGTACTTCGGCCACCGCTGCGTGGGGCACCCGGGGCACGGTCCGTGCGAACGTCATCCACGGCGGCGAACTGGGCGACCGCGGCATCCGCTACAAGCTCAGTGCAGCCCGCGAGGAGGTCGGCCAGTGGACCGCGTATCGCCCGGATGCGCGCGAGGGGTTCATCGGCGACAGAAAAGCGGGCGCAGCGACCAAAGCGAATCTGGCCGTGGAGTGGGATCGCCGCGACGGCAGCAATTGGACGCTGCACGCGGGCGAGAGCGAGAGCGGCGCTCTGATCTTCATTGACTACTCTGCAACGCAGCGGCTGTGGGAGGAAGACGTCAAATACGTCTCCCTCGATTACAGCAAGGACGATCTCAGCGTGCGCGCGTACTGGAACGGTACGCGCATTGACTACTCCGAGTACGAGTTGCCCACGGCGACGGTGTACACCGACCTCTACAACCTCGAGGCGCTCAAGTCTCAGACCCTCGACAAGCACGCCGTCGTGTACGGCGCGAGCTATCGCAGGAAGGCAGTCGGCCAGGCCAACTTCCGCCTGCTCGATGACGCACATCGCCAGCATCTATGGGCCGCCTACGTCGAGGATGCCTACCAGGCCTCGGAGCGCACGAAGCTCGTGCTCAGCGCGCGCTACGATCGCCACCCGCTCGCCGGCGGCCGCGTCTCGGGCAGAGCCACGGCCATGTACTCTCCGACGCCGCGCCAAACGCTGCGCCTGTCCGCCGCCAACGCGTTCCGCAGCCCTACTTTCCTCGAATCATACCTCGAGATATCCATTCCTCTACCGCCCCCGCTGCCGCCCACCGGCGTGTGGGGCAACACTGGTCTGGACTACGAAGGCATCACCGCCTACGATCTCGAGTACCGAGCCGAACTCTCCCCCAGGACCAGCGCCGACCTGTGCGTCTTCTACAATGAACTCCAAGATTTCATCCTCTATGACGTCATCCTCGACGTCCCACGCCAACAGCAGTTCGCGAACCTGGGCGCCGCACGCGCGCGCGGGGCGGAGGTCGAAGTCCGCCGCGCGCTGTCCCCCGTGCTGTCCGGCTTCGCCAACTACACCTACCTCTCGGTCGAGGGCGTGGGCGCGATCGAGGATCGGCACGATAGCCTGGTCAAGCACGCCCCGCGCCACAAGGCGAATCTCGGCTTCACGCTGTCAGACCCCGACCGCGGCCTCAACGGCAGCCTGCTCCTCAGCTACCGCGACAAGGTCGTCGTGCGGGATCAAAGCGCCGGCCCCTACGTTCTCGTCAACGGCTACGTCGGCAAGAAGATCGGGGACAACGCGGAGGCGGGCATCTCCTTCTTCAACCTCGCCAACCGCAAGCACCAGCAGTTCACCAGGGGCGACTACATCGGCCGCCGCATCATGGGCAGCGTCAGGTGGGAGTTCTAGCGCCACTGCTCGTGACGGGTTGCAACCCGCTGCGTGATGCGCGCGGGAGGTCATGGATGATCCCGCGTGCTCAGGCGGGGCCCATGTCAGTCCGGCCCCGCCGACTCATCGGGGGTATGCATCACGCAGGGCAGCCGTTCGGGGACATTCATCCGACCGTCGTATCATGACCCCCGTGTGCGGACGCTGAATCTCGGTCGGTGGATTGCTTCCTCGCGCTGTCGGCTGCGCCGACGTCGCTCCCGGCGGCCGGCACACCCCATGCGATGGGTGCGGATCGCGGCGGCCTCCACGGTGCGCCGGAGCTTGACACCCGCAGAATCGCTCTGCTAGAATCGCGACGGTAGCCCCCCGACGAAAGGACCCCTCAATGGCCACCGACCCAACACCTGCGCACGGCGTGAGCAAGGACGTGGTCGTGTACGACACAACCCTGCGCGACGGCGCGCAGACCGAGGGCATCTCGCTGTCGGTCGAGGACCGCGTCAAGATCGCGCAGCGGTTGGATGAGCTGGGCATTGACTACATCGAGGGCGGCTGGCCCTCGCGCGAGAACCCCACGGACATCGCCTTCTTCCGGCACATGCGGGAGATGCCGCTGGCGCACGCCAAGCTCGTGGCCTTCGGCAGCACGCGGCGCCCCAAAGCGAAGGTCGAGGAGGACCCCCAGATCAACAGCCTGCTCAACGCGGGAACCAGCGCCGTCACCATCTTCGGCAAGAGCTGGGACCTGCACGTCGTGGGCACGCTGGGAGCGACGCTGCAACAGAACCTCGAGATGATCGAGGACACGGTGAGGCATCTCAAATCGCGCGGGCTGGAAGTCATCTTCGACGCCGAGCACTTTTTTGACGGTTACCAGGGCAACGCGGATTACGCGCTGGCCACGCTGCAGGCGGCAGCCGCGGCGGACGACGACTGCATCGTACTGTGCGACACCAACGGCGGCACACTGCCGCATGAGTTGGAGCCGATGTTTCGTGCGGCCCAGGCGGCGGTCGAGACGCCGCTTGGCATCCACGCTCACAACGACAGCGACGTCGCGGTCGCCAATACTCTGTTGGCCGTACATCTCGGCGCGACGCACGTGCACGGGACGATCAACGGTTACGGCGAGCGCTGCGGCAACGCGAACCTGTGCTCGGTCGTACCGAACCTCCAGCTCAAACTCGGCAAGAGCGCGCTGGCACCCGACAAGCTCGCCCGGCTGTACGAGGTCGCGCATTACATCTCAGAGGTGGCGAACATGCCACCGGCGGAGCGCCAGCCCTTCGTCGGGCGGAGCGCTTTTGCCCATAAGGGGGGCGTCCATGTGGACGCGGTGCTCAAGCGCCCGGAGACCTACGAGCACGTCACACCCGAGGTCGTCGGCAACCAGCGCCGCCTGCTGGTGAGCGACCAGGCGGGCACGAGCACCGTGGTCTACAAGGCGCGCGCGCTCGAGATCGACCTCGACAAGCAGTCGCCGGAGACGCGGGCGATTCTCCAGCGGGTCAAGGAGATGGAGCACGAGGGCTACCAGTTCGAGGGGGCAGAGGCGTCGTTCGACCTGCTCATGCGCAAGACGATGGGCATCTACCGCAACCTCTTCGATCTCGGCGGGTTCCGCGTCATCACCGAGAAGCGGGCGGAAGGCGACATCCTGTGCGAGGCGACGATCAAGGTCACGGTGGACGGTGTCGAGGAGCACACGGCGGCGGAGGGTGACGGGCCGGTGCACGCGCTGGACGGGGCGCTGCGCAAAGCGCTGGAGAAGTTCTACCCGGACCTCAAGGAGATCAAGCTCACGGACTTCAAGGTGCGCGTGATCGCCGGCTCCGAGGGCACGGCGGCGAAGGTGAGGGTCTTGGTCGAGTCGTCGGACGACGCCGATTCGTGGAGCACCGTCGGCGTCCACACCAACATCATCGAGGCGAGCTGGCAGGCGCTGGTGGATTCCATCGAGTACGGCCTGATGCGGCGAGGCGAGGGGGCGGGGACCGGGGTGGGGGGCAACCGCAGCGCGTGATGTCGCGGCGGCGCGGGGCCGCCAGGCGTCGGTTGTGCGGGACTCGCGATTATGCTAGACTACAGGATTGGGGGGCAGCGATAGTCCTGAGCGAAATGAAATGATTCTCCAGCCGTGGGCGGTCGGGGCGTAACCTTTTGCGCCCTGACTCGTCTAAAGCAACGAGGCGCGGCCTCGGCGCGGGCGCGCTCGGAGCGGCCAGGGGAGGCGCGGTGCGGGAAACTGATTCCAGGGCACAGGGCCGGGATGTGCCCGACAGCATGTGCGCCGAGAGCTTCGACGAGCTGTTCGAGCGCTACGAGCGAAAGATCTTCAACCTCATTTATCGCTTGATCGGGGATCACGAAGAGGCGACGGATCTGGCGTCGGAGACGTTCGTGCAGGCGCTGCGATCCTTCAACCGGTTTCGCGGCGAGGCGCGCCCCTACACCTGGTTGTACCGTATCGCGATCAACCAGTGCAAGAACTACTTTCGTCGCCGGGACGTGCGCAAGCGAGTGCACGGGCCGTCGCTCGACGAACGCGTCGCCGCGGACGGGGACGGTGGGGTGCAACGCGAGGTCGCGGATTGGCGGCACGCGCCGCAGCGCAATGCCGAGCGCCGCGAGCTTCAGCGAGAGGTCGAGCGCGCCATCGCCGCCCTCAGCCCCGACGCACGGATGGTCGTCGTCCTACGCGACGTGCACGGCTTCAGCTACCAGGAGATAGCGGAGATGGTGGGGGTCTCGCTGGAAGTGGTGAAGGCACGCCTGTTTCGGGCGCGCGCAGCGCTCCGGGAACAGTTGTCCGAGTATCTCCTGCCTGAAGCGTAACGGTACCACATGGAGGAGAGCTGAGCATGGGGAAAGCGTTGGCAGCCTGCTGCCTCGCGTTGGTGCTGTGCGTTGGGGCGTCGGCCCAGGAATCTGCGCCATCGGTGGAGCAGACCGAGCAGGTGGCGCCGCAGCCGCCGGCCGCTCCGGACGTGTCGGCCGAGGCGTCGCAGCCGACCGCACCATCTGTAGACCAACCGGCACCTGCGCAGGACGCCGAATCGGCAACTGAAACACCGCCCGAGAATGCGACACCGGCAACTGAAACACCGCCCGAGGAGGCGAAGCCGGCAATCGAGGCGCCCGCGGAAGAGCCTCAGGAGGCAGAGCCGGCGGCACCGGCGGAGGCCGAGCAGCCGGGCCCGCCGATCACCGCCATCGTCGTCCGCGGCAACGAGCACATCGCGCTCGAGCAGATCACCCCGTCGCTCACGGCACAGGTCGGCCAGAACGTCGCTGACGCACTGCTCGAGGAGCAGGAGAAGGCGGTGCGCGATCTCGGCTGGTTCTACGACGTGCGCGTCACTACCGAGCCGACGGAGCAAGGGGTGCGGTTGGTCGTGACCGTGGTCGAGAATCCGGTCATCAGCGACATCGTCATCGAGGGCAATACGGTCTTCAGCGACGAGCAACTGCGGGCGGTCATGGAATCGAAGCCGGGCGAGGTGGCGAGCAACCGCACGATAATCAACGACCTGCGCGCGATTCGTGAGAAGTACGACTCCGCCGGCTATATCTGGGCACAGGTATCCGACGTGTGGACCGACGAAGAGACGGGCAACCTGGTCATCACCTTGCTCGAGGGCGAGGTCGAGGAACTGCGCATCACGGGCAACCGGAAGACCCGGAGTTACGTCATCCGGCGCGAGATGCGCACCAAGCCGGGTGACATCCTCAATCGCGACCGGCTGCGGCGCGACCTCGACCGGCTCATCAACCTGGAGATCTTTCAGGACGTATCATCGCAGCCGACGGTGGGCAGCGCGCCCGGCCTGGTCGCGGTACCGGTCAACGTGGTGGAGAAGAAGACCGGGCTCGCGGCGGCGGGCGTGGGCTACAGCTCGGTGCAGAAGCTTGTGGGCTTCGTCGATCTCACGGAGTCGAACCTGCGCGGCACCGGCCAGAAGGTCACGCTGCGGATGGAGTTCGGAGGCCGCGAGAGCTACGAGCTGGGCTACTTCAACCCGTGGATCAGCGCGCCCGAGACGAGCCTGCGCGTCGGGGTTTACAACAAACTCATCCTGCGCCAGGCCGTGGTCGGCGATATCGGCTTCCTGTACGACGAGAAGCGCACCGGCGGGAACGTCACCGTGAGCCGGCCCCTCGGCGAGAGCGAAACCACGCGCATCTACATGAGCCTGCGCGCCGATTCCGTGTCGGTGCAGGAGGCGGACGACGAGACGCTGCCCGATGTCATTGCGCTCCAGCGGGGGGAGGACGTGCGAAGCCTGGGCGTGACGTTGCGCAACGACGACCGCGACATCAAAGCCAACCCGACGCGCGGCGGCCTCAACAGCGTGTCCGCGGAGTTCGCGGGCTGGCTCGGCGGCGCCAGCTTCAACAAGTACGGCGTCGACCTGCGGCGGTACTTCCGCGTCGGCGGCAAGCGCATCCTTGCCACCCGCCTCATGCTGGGCTTCGCCGCCGGCCACCCGCCGTTCCTCGAGCAGTATCTCATCGGCGGCGGCGACACGCTGCGCGGGTATCGCAACGACCGCTTCCCCGGCACGCGCATGGCGATCCTCAACACCGAGCTGCGCGTCCCACTCCAGGAGAATCTCGCCGGGGTCGTGTTTGTCGACGTCGGCACCGCGTGGGGTGGCGTGTTTGCGCGCGAACTCGGCGATACGCGCTTCGAGGCGCACGTCGGCTATGGCCTCGGCGTACGCCTCGTCACGCCGATCGGGCCTATCCGCATAGACTACGGCATCGGCAGCGAAGGACAGGAGACTCACTTCAGCGTGGGCCACGCCTTCTAGCGCGGCCCGAGATCCGTCGTTCGTGGCCCGAGACTCGCGCTCCGCGACCGTGTGTTGCGGCGCGCGGCCGTCGCCGGGAGCGCGGTGCGGGGACATCGCACCGCGGACCGCAAACGGCGAACATAGGACGTGAAACCATGGACGACCCACGAAAGGAGAGGGAATTGGCGAAGCAGGTGGCGTGCTTGGTCGTGGCGCTGATGATTGCGGCGCTCGTGGCACCGTTCGCCTTGGCGCAGGAGCAAGCGCCGAGGCTCGGTGTGGTTGACATGGCCAAGGTGCTCGAAGGATACACGGAATTCCAGGCATCGGACGCCGAGTACAAGCAGTTCTTGCGCGACCGGCAGGGGCAACTCCAGCAGCGCATGAGCGTGCGGCTGCTGCGCGACGACGAGTTGAAGGAGTACCAGAACCTGACCAGCGTGGTCGCGCCAACCGACGATCAGAAGCGGCGGCTGGAGGAATTGCGGGCGCTGGCCGAAAAGCGCGAGAACGAACTGAATGGGCTGTCGCGGCTCCCCGACCCGACTCCCGAGGAGAAGCAGCGGTTGACGGAGCTCCAGGCGGTGGCCGATAAGGCCGATGAGGAGATCAGCGGGCTCCAGCAGCGCTTGGCCGACGAGATCAACCAGCGCAACAAGGAACTCTCCGAGAAGCTCAATCAGAAGATTGAGGCCGCGCTGGCGGCGGTCGCCAGAGAGAAGCGGGTGGACTACATTCTGTCCAAGGATGCCGTGCTCTACGGCGGGCGAGACCTCACCGATGAGGTCCTGGCGAAACTGAACCCGAGCGCCTAGAGGCGGCGTCGCCGACAGCGCGTCTGATTTCCGAGGCTCCTTTCGATGAGACCAGCGAGCGCCACTATGAGGCTGCTGCGAGCGGCGGCGCTGGCAGGTGCCGTGATCGCCGGGGGCTGCGCCGCGCCCGTGGCGCGCGAGCCTCGCGTCGCTTATGCGCGGCTGGCACCGCTTGCCGCCCTGCACCCGCGCTACCCTGAGTTGGCGGCACTCGAACAGTGGGGGCGGGCGGCGCGAAGCGCGGCCGAAGGCCCGCTCGCCGACATGCCCCTGCCCGTTGCCCACTTGTTCTCGCCGGTCTCGGGCGGCGAGTTGGCGCCGCCGCCGGTCGCCGCCGCTCTCGAGCGCGTCAGGACGGTCACCGAGGAGGAAGTCACGCGCCTGACGCGGGAACTGACGGCGCGCGCTCATGAGGATCTCGTCCGCGGGGCGCGGGAAGCTGCGCGAGCCGCGCGCGCGCAAGACGCGCAGCGGCGCAGTGAGATCCTCGCGGCGCTCGCCGATGACCGCCGTCGGGTACTGCTGGAGCGGCGCGACCGCGTCTATAATCTACGCCTGAGAGTGGCGAACCTCGAACGTAGGGGTGGCGAGCCGAACCTGCTGCCGGGGGCGCGAGGGCCGGCGCAGGAACGGCTGAGGCAAGCGCGAGAGGAACTGGGAACGGCGCTCGAAGAGCAAGCGTCTCGTCTCGACGAGGTGCAGCAGCAATACGACGCGCAGCTCGCGGCACTGGAGCAGGCGGCGACCGAACGGGTGGCGCGGGAGGTCGAGGAGCTGCGCCGCCGCCTGGCTGAGGAACTCGCCGACGCCGTCGCCGGTGAGCGCGAGCGCCTGGCGGTGCCGGTCGCGGCCGCGGCCGAGCAGATGACGCTCGGCCTCGAGCTGGCACCGGGTCCGCCCGCAGCGCTGCTGGCAGGTGTGTTGAGCCGTGATCTCGAACCAGCGTCCGGGGCGCCGCGCCAGAGGTCGTACTCGGCCGCCATGGCAGGCCGCGCCGACGAGTTGGCGCGGCGGCGCAACAGGTTGGCGGACCTGGTGCGCGAGGAGACCCGCGCGACGGCGGAGGCGCTGGCCTACGCCCGCAACTGGCGCGTGAAGTGGGGCGAGCCGCCCGGCGCCGGCCCGGCCGATATCACGGAACGGGTCGAGGAATGGCTGCGCGCCTATTGGGGTGCGTGAGCGAATCGGCCGGGCAGCATTGACCGCCTCGTCCCGACATCGGGAGATGCCGTGCCTGCACTGACTCTGAAACAGATCGCCGACGAGTTGGGCGGAGAAGCGGTCGGCCCTGCCGAACTCCTGATCGCCGGAGCCGCGGGGTACGAGGGCGCCGGGGAAACCGACCTGACGTTCGCCGACAACCCGCGACTGCTCAAGGTCGCCGAGCAGAGCCGGGCAGCCGCGCTGATCGTGTCGCGGGAAGTGGCGTCATCGGTCAAGCCCATTATCCGCACCGATAACCCGCGGCTGGCGTTCGCCCAGGCGCTGGAACTGTTTTGGCCGCGGCAGCGGCCTGAGCCCGGCATTCATCCGACGGCGGTGGTCGGCGCGGGCGTGGAGATCGGCGCAGACACGTACGTCGGGCCGTGTGCGGTCGTCGGCGACGGGGCGCGGCTGGGACGCGACGTCGAACTGCACGCGGTATGCTCCCTCGGCCGCAACACCGAGGTCGGCGACGGGACGATCATCCATCCCCACGTCACCGTCTATCACGACGTGCGCATCGGCAAGCGCTGCATCATCCACTCCGGCTGCGTCATCGGGGGCGACGGCTTCGGGTTCGTGCGCAATGGCGAGGGCGCGCACATCAAGGTGCCCCAGGTGGGCACGGTCATCATCGAGGATGACGTGGAGATCGGCTCCAACTGCGCCGTGGACCGGGCGACGACCGATGCGACCGTGATCGGCCGCGGCACCAAAATGGACAACCTCGTGCAGATAGGCCACAACGTCAAGATCGGGCGCAACTGCATCATCGTCGGCCAAGTCGGCCTCTCCGGCAGCGTCGAGATCGGCGACGGCGCAGTCCTCGCCGGACAGGTCGGCGTAGCGGACCATATCACGATTGGCAAGGGCGCCACGGTCTGCGCGCAGGCCGGGGTGATTGGCGACATCCCCGAGGGTGCGGTCGTGTCCGGATACCCGGCGCGGCCGCACAAGGAGCAGATGAAGGCGGAGGCCGCCCTGCGCAGGTTGCCGGCGGCGCTGTCCGAGCTGCGCGCCTTGCGGCGGCAGCTTGAGGCGCTCCAGGAGCGCCTCAAGGAGCGGGACGGGAGCTGAGCCTCCGCTGCGGAACGCCGCGGACCCGGGCGGAGCGTTACGAGGAAGCCGCTTCTCACGTATCACCCTGTTCCCGCCCCTGATGCGCGGGAAGCCTGACGCAATCATCATGCGCATCGCACTCCTGGCGGCAATAGCTCTCACCGCGGCGGCGGCAGTCGCCTACCTGTGGCTCACCGCGAGCCGCATTGCGCCGGAGCCGCAGCCGCGGCTTCCCGTCGCTCCCGAAATCCAGGTCAAGTTCGATCGCATCACCGTGCGCGGGCGGGCCGAGGGAGACCGCTACTGGGAGCTCGAGGCACAGAGCATCGAGATGACGCGGGACCAGAGCCTGACCCGGCTCCAAGGGCTGCGCCGCGCGACGCTGTACGCGGGCGACAAGCCCCAGCTCTTCGCTCGCGCACAATGGGCCGCGCTGCGGTCGCCGTCGCGCGACATGGAACTCGGCGGCGGCGTGGAAGTGAAATCCGACGCGGGCCTGTTGCTGCGCACGGAGAGTCTGCGTTGGGACGCGGAGCGCGAGCGCTTGACCTCCGCGGGGCCGGTTGAAATGGAATTGGGCGAGACTATGGTGACAGCGACGCGCGCGTACTACGTCGCGGACGGCGAGAAGATCGTGTGCGACGGCCGCGTGCAGATACGGCAGGGGGAGAACTACCTGACCGGCGAGAAGCTTAGCGCAGACCTACGGGCGGAGACGCTCGAAATCGCGGGGGGCGTGCGCATGCGACTCCGCGTCGAAGAGGGGCGCGAGTTGACCGAAACGGAAGGGCCGCTCGGCGCCATGAAAAGCCTGCTCGAGAAGGCGCCAAAGGAGGCACGCTAGTGCGCGTATGGTCGTGGGCGGCGGCTGGGGCGATACTCCTGGTCACGGCGGTGAGTTGCCTCAGTCGCGCGCCGTCGCATCGCGCGAATGCGCAACCGACGGCGGCTGCACCGGCGCAGCCCGCCGCGCCTGCGGACGAGAACGCGGCCGCCACCGCGCCGGCGGCCGCGGACGAAACGGGCGGCGACAAGAAGACGGAAGAGGTGTTGCTCGAGCACGCCGACCGCGTCCGTTACGACAACAAGACAAAGGAGTACACGCTGACGGGAGACGTCGTGCTGCGCCACGAGGACGGCGTGCTGCGCGCGCAGACCGTGCGCATGAACAGCGACACGAAGAAGGGCGTCGCGACGGGCGACCTGTCATTCGCCGACGAGGAGACGACGCTTACCGCGGAGCGCCTCGAGATCGACTTCGACGCACGGATCGGCCTGTTCAAGGGTGACGTGCGCCTCGTCACGCAGAAGAAGCCCGAGGCCGAGGAGGGACCGGCCGCGGCCGGCGGAGAGCAGGAGCAGGCGCCCGCGCCCGGCGCCGAATCCGAAGGCGAAACGGCAGGCGCCGGCGAGGATGAGGAGGCCAAGCCCTTCAGCGAGTACTGGGAGGAGCGGACGGAGATACGCTGCCCGGAGCTGGAGTATTCGTATCGCGAGGATCGCGCGGTCGCCCGCGGTGGCATCACGGCGCGGCAGAAGGATCGCACCGGCCGGGCGGACGAGGCGGTGTACACAGACCAGGATGAGATGCTCGTCCTCAGCGGCAGCGTGGAGATGAAGAACGAGCGGGGCGAGACCCTTCGCGCCGACAAGATGACCATCTCTATCAAGGACGAGTGGCTGGAAGCCGAGGGCGCCGCGGACAGCCGCTTCCTGATCGAGGAGGAAGAACAAGGCGAGGCGGCGCCGGGCGAGGTGGCGCCTGAGGGGGCGGTGGAGAGCGAACAGGCCCCGCAGTAGTCCGGGCGCTACCGTCGCGTTCCTCTGGTTCCCGATCATCGAAGCTGAAGCGTCGGGCGCGCGGTTTCCCGGCCGCGCGGGCCACGTGGGGTTTCGGCAAGGGGCGCGAACTGCGCGCGTCCACGGCCCGGTTAGACGGAGGTTAAGACATGACTTTCTGGCAGCGCGTTTTCGAGCAGCATCCTCCGGAGCTGTTGTTGGGCCAAGGCCTGAAGATCGTCGGCATCATCGTCGGCGCCCTAATCGTCAACTTCCTGGCAAGTCGCGCGCTGCGCCGCGTGGAATCGCGCGCGCAGGCTGTGGAGTCCATGCGAGTGGTCGAGGCGCGCCGCGCGGTGACGACGGTGGGGCTCGCGCGCAGCATCGTCCGGTGGGCGATCTTCCTCGTCGCGGCGGTGATGATCCTGCGCGAAGTCGGCATCAACCCGACGCCGATCATCGCTGGCGCGGGCATCGTCGGGCTCGCCGTGGGCTTCGGCGCGCAGACGCTGGTGCGCGACGTCGTTTCCGGCTTCTTCATGATTCTCGAAGGGCAACTTGCGGTGGGAGATCAGGCGGAGGTCAACGGCATCTATGGTGTGGTGGACGAAATCGGCCTGCGCGCGACGCGCATGGTCGTCCCCGGAGGTCAGGTCCGCTATTTCAGCAATGGAACCATCGCCAACATCGTCCGCTATCCGGCGGGGTCGGCGCCGTACCTCGTTAGCGTCCCGGCTGCGCCCGATAGAGTCACCGAAACGCGCGAGGCGGTGATGCACATACTGACGGATTTCGATGCCCAGCGCAAACTGTTCGCCGGCTCGCCGCACCCGCGCGATGTCCTCGATCTGCCGACCTACGGCAAGGTGATGCGTTTCGTCGTCGCCGTGCTTCCGGGCCGTAAGGCTGCGTTCGAGGCCGCGGCGGCGCCGCGCATCAGCACCTTGCTCGCCGAGCGCGGCCTGCCCGTCCCGCAGGGCCGCGAGATCATCGTGCAAACCGACGTCTCCGCGGCCGATGAGCTGCCGCCCGGCGGCGCTGATTGACGCCGGGGCCGGCGCGTCCTATTGGTCGTCGGTGCCCGGCGGTGCGGGCTGCGGCGGACCTCCCGCTTGCTCGCTGCTGCGCGCCCCGTCCGCCGCTCCGGCAACGCACGTGCGCATTGCGGCCAGGTACTGTCCGCATTCGCTGCACGCGTTGGCGAGCATTGTGTTGGCGCGGTAGAGCTTGCCCTCAAGCGTGCGTTCCATGTTATCGAGCAGCCGCGCGATCTCGGCTAAGCGCGCTTGCGTCTGCGCCGCGTCGGCCCCCGTGGCGTAGCGCATGTGCAGGTTGTAGATCGTCAGCAGATACGGGATGAGCATGCCGTACGGGACGACCACGACGCCCCGCTCGTGAGCCTGAGCTTGCGCGCTGCGGCATGCCGCGAACGCTGCCTCCGGCACCGCCGCCACCGCCCACGGCATGGTCCGCTCGGCGTCTATGTATCCCGCCACCTCGCGCACCCGGCGCAGGACGTGCTGCTCCACTTCGGCACCGAGTTCGCGCTGCGTCTCGGGATTCTCTTCCTGCGCGAAGCGCTCCAGCAGATCCGTCGCGGGCCACTTCGAGTCAATCGGCAGCAGGCGCCCGTCGCACATGACGAGCGCGAATTCCACGCGCTTCCCTCCAAGCGCCACATCATTCTGCACCATGTCCGGCGGGAAACACCGCAGCGTTTCGGCGACGACGTTCTCGCCAGCGCGGCCCTTGGCATGGCTGCCGATGAGCACCGCTTCGAGCCGACTCAACGTTTCCCGCGCCCGCTCCTGGGCTTCGCGATATGCCTCGTTCTGAACTTGTATGCGTTCGAGGAGCGACCGCGCCTGGCCGAGGCCCGATTGCATCACCCCGCTGACTTCGCCCGCGACGGCAAGTCGCTCGCGGATCTGCGCCAGCGATTCCCCTTGCTGCGCGATGCTGTCTCTGATCCAGGACAGTTCCGGCGGAGCGGGCTGCGCCGCTGCCCCCTTGAGGCGCAGGATGATCACTGCCAGCAGCACCACCACGACAACCAGCCCGACGACGAGCGCCGCATCAATCCCGTTCATGGCTGCCTCCGCAGAGCATACGCAAACCTCGGTTCGCTGTCGCAGTATAGCATACGGCATCGCGCCGCGCAAGGCAATGTCCAGCGCGAGCGAGCGGTGTGAGAGGCGCGTTCCAGCCGACCGGCGGCGATGGCCGAAACGACGGCGCATGACCCTCCGGGTGCCACGGATTCCGGCCGAGCGGGCCTGTTTCCCCGACACCCAAGGGGAAACGTCCGCGCCACAGATACCGGTGCGCGGCGGTGCTGGGCACGACACGCCTCAAAAGGTCGAGGCGCGGGATGCGCCGAACATTTCCTTGTGATGGGTTTCACCAACGCGAGGAGGGCGACGCGGATTGCCGTGGGGCGTGCGAGTCTGCTGGCAATCGCGGCGTCGGCGGCAGCCGGGATGGCACTCGCGGGCATCGCTGGTTGCGGCCCTTCGGGGCCGACCGAGCAGGAACTGCGCGCGGCGCTAGTCGAGGAGATTCAGAAGGACGACCGCGAGTACAACCAGCGGATGGATCGCTGGGGGCCGCCGAAGCCGGAGATAGACGGTTCGAGCTTCAGCATGACGCGGTCGGGCCGACAGCTTGCGGTTCCCGCGTCCGAGATCGAGATCCGCGAGACCGGCGGGCGCACGACGGTGTACGAAGCCGACGTGCCGCGCGAAATCGAAACCTATATCAAGACCGGGCTCAATTACGACGAGTGTCTGGCGGCGCCGGAACGGAAGCTCGATCCGCAGCAAGTCACCGACAAGTACGAATACGACGTGGTGCGTAAGAAGTGGCACGAGGTCAAGTTCGAAGGCCCCGGCGGCCTGTTGGGGATGTAGCGTGGCACGGAGATATCAGGTCACGGCGTGTCAGGATAGGGGCAGTCAGGGATGATGGATTTCTCATATCGCTCGCCGACCACCGGCGTGCACCGTATTCGCGGGAAGTTCACCCGTCCGCACGAGAAACAGGCGATGAGAATCGTCGTCTCGGTTCTCGATTTCCCGGAGCCGGGCAAGACCGCGGCAACCGGCCTCGCGCTGTCGGAGATGGTCTATGCTGATCAAGGCGGCAGCGAGCACAAGGCGAGCATCGGGCGCTCACTGGCGCGCGCCGCCGCCGATGAAGTCGTCAGGCAGTTGGATGACGGCGACGTGGATAATCTGGTGCACCCTATCCTGCGCAAAGATGCGGAGTGGCTCGACGACTTCCGCCGCCGCGCCTGTGAATTCCAGCGCAAAGGCGCGCGCGCTCTGATCTGCACCGTCGCACGCGACCCCCAGGAGTCCCATGTGGCCGAGGCGGAATGCGAGCACTGCCCTCTTCCCGAGTACTGGGAGCGCTGTCGCCATCTGGTGGAGGTGCAGACCTACCGGGAGACGGCGGAGAAGCAGCGGCGCGACCTGCGGTGCGCGGCCAAGTGCGCGCGGGGCGAGACCATTGGCAGCCCCGGCATGTGCCGCCCGGGCGGCCGCGCGTGCTTTGCCTGGGGTCTGTTCACGCGCGCGAAGTCGGGACTCGTGGTGCCGATGGAGGAGATGCCCCTGCGCCGCGTTCCCGGCGGTCCCGGCAGATAGACGACATGCTGGAGGGCGGTGCACCGCCGCCCCGACCGCGGCGCGCCTCGCGCATCACGCCAGCCACAGGAAGTACAGCCCGACGGCAATCAGCACGACCCCGGCCGCTTTCTCCATCCACCGCGTCCAGCGCTCCATCACGGGCAGCGCCTTGACTAGACCGGTGAAGGTTCCGGCGAGGACGATCGGCACGCCGCGCCCCAGGCCGTAGGCGAAGAGCAGCGATGCGCCGTAGGCGAGTTTCCCTTTCGCCATCGCGATGCCGAGGATCGCGACCAGCACCGGCGTTCCGCACTGCGACCCCGCCAGCCCGACCACGAGGCCGAGCGCGAACGCCCCCAGCAAGCCGGTCATCGCGACTCGCTTCGGCTGCAGCCGCGTCAGGAAATCGAAGTTGAGCTTGACCGCGCCGAGCAGGCTCAACCCGATCGCGAAGCAGACCAGCGCCACCAGCCAGTGCAGAATCGCGCTCTCCGTCCCGAACAGCCCGCCCACCGTCGCCGCGACGATTCCCAGCAGCATGAACGTCACCGAACTGCCGAGGGTGAAGCAGCCGGAGAGCCAGAAGCCCCGCGCGCGACTGAGATCTTGCTGCCCGCCGACGTAGCCGATGATCACCGGCACCATCGCCATGTTGCACGGCCCGATGCTCGTCAGGACACCACCGAGAAACACCAGCACGTAGGCGAGCGCAGAGAGATCCGCAATAATGCGCGGCAGCGTCTCGGTGACGAACTCGGTCACCGCGCGACCCCGATGGCGGCGAGTTGGCGCTCGATCTCCGCCTGCGGGTAGAACCCTTCGTGGCGCAAGACTTCCTTGCCGGCATCGTCGAAGAAGACCTGCACCGGAATGGTGCCGATGCCGTAGCGTGCCGCCAACGCTGGTTCGTCGTTGACGTGCACGAACAAGACGTTGGCCTTGCCGTCATACTTCTCCCGCAGCGAGGCGAGGATCGGTGTCATCATGTCGCACGGGGCGCAGCCCTTGGCGCCGAAGTCCACGAGCGTCGGCCTGCCCGACCGCCGCGCGCGGTCCACGGGGTTGTCCATCGCCAGCCGGTAGTGCCGTTCGCTCCAGCCGCGATCCACCTCCACTCGCTCGCGCCCGCCGATACCGGCGATGTGCGCATCCACGGCGGCGCGGCCCTTCTGCTCCAGCAGGTACAGTTCCAGGTCACCGCGGATGTCGGCAAAGGGAACGCCGCCGACGATGTCCTGATTCTCCTCGTAGAAGCGCTTCAGTTCCTCTTCCGTGACCGTAGCGCCGCGGGCGATGCCGGCGAGGTACGATTGAAGCAGCTTGTCGTCGTCGCCGGGATTCTCCGCGCGCTTCTCGCCGGCGGCCCACGCGCGCGCCTCGCGCAGCAGGACCTCGCGCGCCGCCAGTTGCTCGACCACGAAGAAGGCGTTCTTGCGGAACTGCTCGCGCAGCCGCTGAGGTGCGTTCTCGACGGCCGCCGTCACCGTCTCCTTGGTGATGACCACCGCGGACGAGCGACACGCGACGCCCTCGTCTAAGTCAGAGACGCGCGCCAGCCGCAGTGGCCCCGAGCTGAGCCCGGGAAAGGTGACCTCAACGGTTGGCGCCCCGCCTGCTTCGCGCGGCGCATCTGCCGCCACGGGCGCAGCCAGGCCGGCTTGCGCGAGGCTGACCAGGACGGCAACCGCAGTTGCCAACCCGAGACGTTCATCGATTGACCGCAAGCGTGCCCCGCTCACTTCTCCACTCCGAGCGCGGCGAGTTGCCTGTCCATCTCGGCGCCGCTCATGTAGCTCATGTGACGGGCGACCTCCCTACCTTGCGCGTCGAAGAAGACCTGGGTGGACATCATGGCGATCCGGTACTCCCGCCAGAGTTCCGGGTAATCGTCGAGATCAACGAACACGATGTTGGCCTTGCCCCAGTAATCCTGAGCTGCGCGTTTCAAGAGCGGCGCCATCAACTTGCAGGGCTTGCACCAGCCCTTCCCAAAGTCGGCCAGGGTCGGGCGGCCGCTCTTCAGGCATTCCGCGAGCTTCGAGCCGGGCAGGGGGCCTTCAGGCTTCCCGTCGGGTGCCGGCGGTGGCTCCGCGCGCCGCGAGTTGGACGCGGCAGTGGGCTGCTCCGAAGCCCCGCGGTTCTCAGCGTCGGTCTGTGCGGAAGCACTCGCGCCCTGCGCGTCGGGCAAAGACGACGACACGGTCGCGTGTTGGTCATCCCCTGGAGGCGCGGACTCATCGGGCGCCGGTTGGACACCGGCGTCCGGGCTCGCCGGCGCCGCTGCAGTCGCCGCTCGCGCCTTGGCCGCGCGGAGCTTGATCGCCTGCTTGGTCGTGAGCACGGCCACGATGGCGACGATGACGGCAAGCACAATCCATTTCGATCCTCTCACTGCACGCCCCCTTTCAGAGCCAGTCCTCGGGAACATCATAGCCTGCGTCGAGCAAGACCTGGAGCAGCGCGGCGCGTTTCTCATCATGCTGCGGCTCGAGCAGCGCGGAGCACCGGTCGAGCGCAGTCTCTTCTCCAGCCAGTTTCAGCCCGAACGCGAGGCACGTCGGCTCCCCGCACGCGCCGCAGTTGGTGCCCGGCAACATCTGGTAGAGCTGCAGCGCGGTGAGGCTGGGCGCGCTGCGCTCGCTCGGCGTGATCTCCGCGCGCCGCTCCCAGGTGTCGTTGATGAGGTCCTTCACCCAGTCGAGCACCTTCCGGGCGTCATCCGCGTCGGCGAGTTTGCTGACCGCCGCCTGGCGCGGGCGCAGGGTGACCACGTGCCCCTCGTGGCGCAAGCGCAGGAACGGCGCCTCCTTATTGTACTGACATCCCTTGACGCGCCCGTTGAGATAGGGCAATACCTCTCGGATGTCATCGCGCAGCGCCGCCAGGCAGTTGGCGTACTCCGCCGACGGGTTGCATTTCGGCGCGAACAGTTGAAACTTGTACTCTCTCAGGAGCACGGGGCCGCCTCCAGTTCACGACCGTTGCCCGATGCGCCGGTCAGCCTGCCGTCGTCCTTCGCGGATTCTGCTGCGTCGCCTTGAGCGCAGTTCGCACATTCCCGTGCTTCACCTGCGCCCAGGCCGATCACGCGGCCGAGTTTGGGTTGCGTACACAGTGCTCCCCGCAGCGGCCATGAATGATCCGCGAGCAGCGAGCGCAGCGCACGCAAAGAGGATACCGCCAAACCATGACAGATACCAGCCATGCAGGCTAGGCCTCGATCCAGCCCTTGATCTCCTCCACGCTCGGCACGCGCCCGGAGCAGATCACCTCGCCCTCCACCGCCAGCCCGGGGGTAAACATGACGCCGAACTTGGCGATGTCCATCGGCTTGGAGATCTTCTCGATCTCTACCTCGACGCCGACGGCCTTGGCGGCATCTGCGACGTTGGCCGCGACCTGGCCACACTTGGCGCAGCCCGGCCCCAACACTTGGACTTTCTTCATACTCAGCCTCCTACGCAACAATCGTACCGTAGATCATCCCCGTCGCCGTCGCAAGCACGATGACGAGAAACGCATAGACGACGGTCTTGCGCGCGCCCATGATGCCGCCGATGACAAGCATATTCGGCAGGCTCAGCGACGGCCCAGCGAGCAGCAGCGCCAGCGCCGGCCCCTTGCCCATGCCGGCGCCGAGCAGCCCTTGCAGAATCGGCACCTCGGTCAAGGTCGCGAAGTACATGAGAGCGCCGGACATCGCCGCGAACAGATTCGCCGACAACGAGTTCCCGCCGACCAGCCGTCCGACCCACGCCTCCGGTATCAACGCCGCGTGCCCCGGCCGGCCCAGCAGAAAGCCCGCCACCAGCACGCCCCCGAACAGGAGCGGCAGGATCTGCCACGCGAAGCTCCACGTCGCCGACGTCCACTCCGTCAACTCCGGCTTGCGGAACCATCCCGCCAGCATCAGGACGAGCAGCGCGAGCAGCACGGCCGTGATCCCCCACTTCGCCCGGTAGATCGTCGCCCACAGGCTCGGATTCGTTACCGGCTTGCCCCAATTGGCGAACACGAGGATACCGACCATGACCGCGAAGTACAGCGCCGTCTGCCACAGCGGTCGCGCGCCGGCGTCTTCCGGGATGACGAACCCCGCCGCCTCCTGCGCTTTCCGGCGCTCTTCGCGCACGAAGAACAGGTGCATCCCGAGGCCGATGAGGAAAGCGAACGCGACCGCCCCGATGGCCCGCGCCAGGCCCATCTCGAAGCCGAGCACGCGCGCGGTGAGGATGATCGCCAGCACGTTGATTGCGGGTCCGGAGTAGAGGAAAGCCGTCGCGGGACCGATCCCCGCGCCGCGCGTGTAGATCCCCGCGAACAGCGGGAGCACGGTGCACGAGCACACCGCCAGGATCGTGCCGGACACCGAAGCCACGGAGTACGACAGCACCTTGTTGGCCGCCGGCCCGAAGTACTTCATGACCGACGCCTGGCTCACGAAAACCGCGATCGCGCCGGCGATGAACAGCGCCGGAACCAGGCACAACAGGACGTGCTGGCGGGCATACTCGTTGAGCATGGCGAACGCCTCGACCAGCGCGCCCTGCACCCGGCCGCTGCCCACCGGCAGAAAGTACGCCGCCAGGAAGACGCCCAGCAGCAAAAGGAATTGCCTCAGTTTCGTGCTCATGGACGGGGTGATCGGCCTCACGCTTGAAGCGTCATGGCAAGGCTGTCCGCGCGAGCGAGTTGATCGGCGAGAATCTCGCGCATCCGGTCAATGACCTCAAAGATGCGCGGGTCGCGGACGCGGTAGTAGATCGAATGGCCTTCGCGTCGCGTCTCCACAATGCCGACGTTGCGCAGCACGGCCAGGAGTTGCGACAGGTTGGACTCGGTGACGCCGACCTGCGGCGCGAGCCGGCAGACGCATTCCTCGCCGTCGCGCAGTAGATCGAGCACCTTCATCCGCACCGGGTGGGCGATCGCCTTGCACACGGCAGCGTGCAGATCATAGACTCTGTCGTCAGCAAGCGCCATCGGCTGTAACCTCTAAATCCGCGATTATTTGCGGATTCATTATACCGCAATCGGCCACATGAGTAAACGCCCAAGGTCTAGCGGGGTGTGTTCGCGGGCGGAGCTGGAATGGCGCTGACGAGGGCGGCGCAGGCGCACCGTCCGTCAAGGTCAGGGCAGCCCTCGCCTGCGCATTGCCAAATGCCGGTCGTGTGTGCGCGCGTCTACGCGCGTCGTTGCGGGCGTGGTACAATGCGCGCAGGGCGCGCGTCGCTGGTGATCCCGCGGTGCCGCCCGGCGTGACAGGGACCCCACTTGGCGGGAGGAGGGTCAGGTGAGAAGGCGGATCGCGTACGGCATCGTGATCCTAGTTCTGGCTGCAATCGTCGCCTTGCTCTGGGTTCACCGAGAGCCCAGACCATTGCCGTCTCCGCTCGAACCGTTCCGGGTGGACGACTGGGATAGGGTCCATCAGGAACTGGAGGAGGTCGGCATTCAAGGGATGCGCGCCAGGGCACTTGCGGCAACCGCACGATTGGAGAAGCAGCGCAAGATGGACCAGCTTCAGAGGCAGAACACCTACGTCATCCTGGTCCTAGCTCTAGTCGTGATCGTTGCCGTGGCCCGGATGTCCTTTGCGCTGGCGGCCAGGCGCAGGGCTCGCGTCACGGCACGCACCCCGACGACGGGGGATACCGAAAAAGCCCGCGCTGCCGCGCGGGAGGCACAAGCCGAACGGCTCGAGGAGAAGCGGCGCTCGGAGCGCGGGCCGGGCTGGCACAGGGGCTGGTCGTGATGGCCACGGGTGACCGACACCGCGGTCTGAACAGCGGTTGACAGCGGCGCCGGCGCGGGCCGGCAGCGATACCGAGGCACAGCATGGAAGCTGGCACCACAATCGCTTCGGCGATGGCGAGATTCCTCGCTGCGCGCCTCGCCTACGCTCAGCGCACCGCTCTGAATGACGTGTTCGGGCCAGCGGATCGCAAGCAAGCGGATTCTGAGACAACCCTATGCTGCGGCCCTACGGATTCTTCATCAGCCAGACCTCAGACACCACTGTCGCCATCCCGCCCGTGCCTTTCTCGAGCCACAGCTCCAGCTCGCCGTCCGCCGTCGCCGACTGCGGGATGTCGTATTCGAATTGCTGCGCGGTGTACTCCGGGGTTTCGATGTCCTTCGCCAGGTACTCGCCGTCGGCCACGACGTGCTGCGTCCGACGGACGGCGCCGGCTGGAAGTTCAGACCTCGGGATGCGCGGAGTCACCATCGTCAGGCGCACCCGATAGCGCGCCTGAGTATCCAGACCGGTGTAGCGGAACACGACGCCCTTTCCGTCATCGAAGCTGAACGCGATGGTGTTCTGCGAGGGCCGATTCGCGGGATCCATCCACCGGCGCACGTCGTAGGTATCGCCTTTCACGAGGTGCGGCTGCCGGGCCGGGTTGCCGGCATCGTCGTAGAACCCACCATCGCCCGGGTCCTCATAGCGCACCATCCGGTCAAGGATCCGTAGTGCCTCGTCACCGTCTGCGACGCGCGCCCGCTCGAGTTGGCCACGCAGCCAGTCCAGCGGTATTAGTTCCTCGTCGAGGCGGAAGTACCCGACATTGCGGACCCCAAAGATGGCGTCGCTCTCCTCCCCGAGCCGGCCCGCCTCGGCGCGCAGCGCGGCCATGTCCGGCGTCTCCAGCGGCTCGTCGAGGACGGCTTCCGCTGCGGCAGCCGCCGCAACGTCTCGCGCCGCGGCGGCTCTCTCGATGATCCGCGTAGCGCGCTGTTCCCGGTTCATCTCGCGGCGCAGCTTCGATTGCAGGTACTTGTCGAGCGCCGCCTTCTGCATGTGCAGCCGCCACCGGTGGTCATCGCCCATGAGGTGCGGCGGTATCTTCCATCCCGCAGACTTGACCAGGAGATAGTACCGCTCTACGCCGTCATTCGTCGCCAGCGGCGCCTCGAGGTTCTTCTCCAACTGAAGCATTGCTTCGACCATCTCGGGCGCCGCGTCATCCCCGAAATGCAACCGCGCGTACTCCGTCATCACGTCGTCGAGGCTGCGGTTAGGATCCCACAGCAGCCGGTTCCACATGTACTGGTGGAACTCGTCGTGATAGCCCTCAGAGTAGATGATGTCGCCCTCCGCGAAGGGCATGATGGCCTGGAATACGTCGTAGTACGCCCGCGGCCGCGTGTGAAACGTGCGCCGGCCGTACACCGACACGACGTGCGGCTCGGGATTCTCGACCTGGTACTGTGCGCTGATCCAGTGCGTGATGTCGGAGTAGTGAACGATCCTCTGGTACTTCGGGATCTGGTTCAGGATCTCGCGCAGGTAGCGGTTGATGGGGCCGTGGCCGGGATAGGCGAACAGATCCTCGCGCAGCTCGCTGCGGAAGTACTCCGACATCGCGTTGCTGCCGGGGCCGTAGCAGATCGCGTAGAGCCACGTCCGCGGCTCCTCGTTGAGGTAATCGAACACGGCTTGGTCGCCGGCGTTGTCCAGATCCTGGTTGGCGATCTGGACGGTCGAGTTGGGGTGATGCCTGAGCCAGATCTTCGCCATCTCCGCCGCGAGCAGCACGAAGGTCTTGCCCCACGGGGCGCAGCGCGGACAGCGGCACCCGCCCGGATCGCCGGCGAACATGCGCAGGACGTCGTGATCCTGGCGCGCGGCGAAGTCCTGCTCCCATTGTTCGAGCAGCGCTTTGCGCGCCTCGGGAATCGAGGGGCAGACCCAGTTGCCGCGCTCGGTCGCCTGCCATTCCTGCGGAAAGGGGCTCTTCATCTCGTTCGGGCGCGCGCCGGTCTCGGCCATGAGGTCGAAGGATTTGACGAAGTCGAAGTACTCGCCGCCGGCGTAGAAGCAGTTCGCCCCCGCGAGCGCGAGGTGGATGGTGTACTCATGCGACTCTTCCGTGCTCCAGCCGCGCGCGCCGGTGATCTGGCGCATGGTGCCGCCCTGGTTGGCGGACGAGCCGCGGTAGCGGAACGCCGGGGCAGTGCGCACGTCAATGCTGGGGACGCTCACGGCGTCGAGGCCATAGGAAATCCGTCGCAGGATCTCACCCGCCGCGTAGAGGACGCCGCGCTTGTCCACTCCGGCGGCGAGGATCGCGCGGCCGGCGGGCGTGGTCACCGTCTTCGCCGCGAAGCCCTCCGGCCCGGGGTCGCTTTCATCCGGCTCACGCACGCCCTTAGCCCCGCACAGCGCGGCGAGGCGGTCGTGATTGGCGGGCAAACCGATGAACACGGCGATGTCGCCAGTGCCGCGCTTGAGCCTGCCCTCCGCTACAACCGCGGCCTCGACGCTGCTGCGCCGGGCGATGCGCCGCGCCAAGACGTCTGCAACCTGCAACTACGCCTGACACGCGCGGTCGCCGACGACGACGAGCACTTCAGACGACGTGACTTTCATCTCCGCGCTTGCCCAAGCCCCTGCCGCTAGCCCGCCCGCGCACATCAGGACAACAAGCGCGACGGTAAGCTTCCCGACACCCAGGATGTCTGCCATGCGTCACCTCGCTGCCTAGTTTCCATCCCCCTCTATCACCCACTCCTCGTTAAACGCCGCGTGCTTGATGGACTCGCCGCGGCCGCCGCCCGGCGAGTAGCTGTACGTCGCGTGCAGCGTCCCGTCGCGCGCCTGGATGAGCGACGGGTAGGAATACGACCCGCTTCCCGCGCTGGATCGCTCGAGGTGTCTCGTCCACCGCCACGTTTTCCCCTCGTCGTCGGAGATGGAGACGGCGAGGCTGTGGCGGCCGAGCGCGGTATCGTTGTGCACCAGCGCCCAATGGCCGTTGGCGAGGCGGATGACCTCGACGCTCGCGCCCGGGTTGGGTAGGTCCATATTCTCGACGGGGCTCCAGGTCAGGCCGTCGTCCTGCGACTCGCTGATGCGGATGCGCCGCTGCAGCCCGTTCTCGCGCATCATGACGACCAGCGTGCCGTCGTCCTTGCGTACCACGCTCGGCTGCACGTTGCCGACACCCACCAACGCGTCGCTCGTCTGCCATGTCCGCCCCCAGTCGTCAGTCATGGCCATGAGCGAGACGTCGTAATTGTCGGAATACAGCGGCACGATCAACCGCGCGGAGGCTTGCCCGCCGGCCGTCGGGCGGGGCAGCAGTATCGGATGCACCCTCGTCATCCACCCCAAGCGCTGGTACAGCTTGTCCCCGGCTTGGTCGCGGGTGGCGCGCAGGTGCTTCACAGCGCCCTGCGGCGCGCGTGCCGCAAGATCGCGATAGCGCTCGAAGTACGCGTCGAGGCCGGCGTTCATCTGCTCCTCGAAGTCGGCGGGAGTGACGGGAATCACGTCCTGCCATTCCCACACCGGCGGGCCGTCGCGCGTCTCGTAGTCGCGCGATACGCGGTACTTGAGCAGCGCCGTCTGCCACCGATTGGCGAGCAGCGTCACCCAGAACAGCCACAGGCGGCCTTCGGGGTCCACCAGCATGCACGGGTTGTTGTCGGGGTAGCCAGGGGTGTCGGCCATCGCGAAGCGTTCGCTCCAGGCGTCGGAGCCCTGGGGCTTGCGCCCGCCCATGACCGTCACATCGTCGCCCTTCTCCGGCCCCACCCCGCGATACCAGCACGCGAGCAAGTCGCCGTTCGGCTGCTCGACGATGCACGAGCTGTGATTGTGGTAGTCCTCGAGTGGGAAGATCAGCTCCGCCCTGTGGAACGACGCCGCCCCACGCGCCTCGGCGCAGCACACAATCAGCGCCGCCGCAATCAGCATGATGTCGAAGATGTATCTCGGAATCGGAAACGCACCCAAGCTCAGTCGCCCTCCATCACCCATTCTTCGTTGAACGCCGCGTGCTTGATGCCGCGGCCCGCTGACATCTCGAAAACGTACACGACATGCATCATCCCATCGCGCGTCTGGATGATCGAAGGATAGGCGAAGTATCCTCGCCCCGCCTCCACCGCCTCCAGATGCCGCTGCCACTTCCAGGTTTCCCCCTCATCGTCGGAGATCGCCACCGCCATGGTGTGGCGCCCCTTTTCGGCGTCGTTGTAAACGAGGGCCCAGTGTCCGTTGGCAAGCCGCGTGACCTCGACCCCCGCGCCGGGATTGGGCAAGTCAGTGGTGGTCGGCATGCTCCACGTGAGCCCATCATCCCTGGATTTGCTGACCAGAATCCGCGGTTCCAGCCCGGCCGAGCGCATCATGGCGACAAGCATGCCGTCGCTCTTGCGCACGACGCTGGGCTGGATGCCGCCGCCACCGATGATAAGATTGCTCGTCATCCACGTCTTGCCGCCGTCGTCGGTGATGGCCATGACGGAGATCGAGAAGGCGTCTGTGTACAACGGAACGATCAGTCGCCCCAAGGCTTGCCCGCCGGCCGGTGGGCGGGCTTGCTCGCCGGCGGTTGGGCGGGGCAGCAGCGTCGGATGCGCCCGCGGCATCCAGCCGATGCGCTGCTGAACCTTGTCGGCGGCCCGATCGAGCAACCGGCCCGTGTATTCATCTACCTCCGTGCGGAACTGCTCCACCAGGTCCGGGTGCGCGGCAAGATAGCGCTCGATGCCCGCCTTCATCTGCTTCTCGAAATCCACCGGTGTGACGTGGAGCACCTCCTGCCACCCCCACACCGGCGAGCCCTCCGGCATCTGGTAGTCGGTCGAGATCCGGTACTTCAGGAGCGCGGACTGCCACTCGTTGGCGAGCAGCGTCACCCAGAACAGCCACAGGCGCCCCTGTGAGTCGAGGATCATGCACGCGTTGTCATCGGGATAGCCCGGCGTATCGGCCATCGTGAACCGCCCGCTCCAGGCATTGGAGCTTGCGAGCTTGCGCGCGCCTTCGATGATGACCTCGCCTTTGTTACCATCCAGCCCGTGGTACCACGAGGTCAGGAGATCCCCGTTCGACAGCTCGATAATGCAGGGCGCGTGGTTGAAGAAGCGCTCCTCGGGCAACACAAACTCGGTTTCATACAACGGTGCCGCGGCGGCCGCGTGGCAGCAGGTCACCACGACTAGGGCCAGCACCAGCAGCAACTTCATCAGTCCCACCTCCGGTTGACGGTACGGCTCGTTCGTCACTTCATCACTTGCCGATTTGTTGCCGTCCGGCACGTGCGCATCGCGGGCGCGGCGACTGTGCGACGTCCGCTGTGCCTGCGCTCCATCAATCCGCATCGCCGCGCATCACCCATTCTTCGTCAAATGCCGCGTGCTTGATGGACTCGCCGCGGTCGCCGACATGATAGCTGTAGGTCGCGTGCAGCGTGCCGTCGCGCGCCTGAACGATCGAAGGATACGAATATGAGCCCTGGCCGCGTTCCGACAGATCCAGGTGCCTCGTCCATTTCCACGTCTTGCCCTCGTCGTCGGAGATGGACACGGCGAGGCTGTGACGGCCCTCTTCGGTGTCATTGTACACGAGCGCCCAGTGGCCGTTGGCGAGGCGGATGACCTCGACGCCGGAACCCGGGTTGGGCAGGTCCATATTCCCGACCGGGGTCCACGTGAGGCCGTCATCGCTCGACTCGCTGATGCGAATGCGGTTCTGCGGCCCGTTTTCGCGCATCATCGCCACTAGCGTGCCGTCGTTCTTGCGGACTACGCTCGGCTGGATATTCCCGAAGCCGACCAGCGCCTCACTTGTCAGCCATGTCTTGCCCCAGTCATCCGTGATCGCCATGATCGAGATCGAGAAAGCGTCGGTGTACAACGGGACAATCAGCCGCCCGGAGGCTTGCCCGCCGGCTGTTGGGCGGGCTTGCGCGCCAGCGGGTGGGCGAGCTTGCGCGTCGGACGTCGGGCCGGGCAGCAGCGTTGGGTGTACGCGCGTCATCCAGCCCACGCGCTGCGTCAGCTTGCCGGCAGCGCGCTCGCGAATCCTCTCGGCATAGGCCTCGGCCTGCGGAAAACGCTCCATCAGGCGCGGATTCTGCTTGGCGTAGCGTTCAAGGCCCGCGGCGATCTGCGCCTCGAAGTCGTCCGGCGTCACGTGCAGCACGTCCTGCCAGTCCCACACCGGCGGGCCTTCGGGCATCTGGTAGTCGGACGAGATCCTGTACTTCATCAGCGCCGTGCCCCACTCATTGGCGAGCAGCGTCGGCCAAAAAAGCCACAGGCGCCCCTGCGGGTCGACGAACATGCAGGGGTTATCGTCCGGATACCCCGGCGTGTCCGCCATGACGAAGGGCTCGCTCCATTGATCCGAGCCGCTGCGCCTGCGCGCGCCGAGGACGGCAACATCGTCGCCCTTCTCCGGTCCGACCCCGCGGTACCAGCATGCGAGCAGGTCGCCGTTCGGGCACTCGACGATGCACGAGGCGTGATTGTGGCGGTTCTGGAGCGGAAAGATCAGCTCCGCTTCGTGTATCGCCTCGGCGCCGAAGGCAAGCCCGGAGCACGCCGCAAAGAGCACTGTGATGACCAGAGTCGCGTATGCATTCACGAACGTCGTCCTCACCTTGGTTCTCGTGATGTACCTCGCGCCGACGCATTTGGGATTCCACCTTGACATCCGCCGGGCCTGCCCGCGCTGTGGGCTTCTCAGGCCGACGCACCTCATCGCCGCAGGCCTGGACCTCTGCGCCGGTCATTTCGCGGCGGATTCGTTTTGCCTTGCCGCGTATCTAATGTTATAATCGGCGGGATCACGCACAAGGACGGATAGCCGCGATCATGTCCCACACGCCGCTCATCTACCTCGTCCCTCATTTCCACTACGACCCTGTCTGGCTCGAGGACCAGCGGACGTACACCGCTCAGGCCTTCGAACTCGTCAAGCAATACGTCGAGGCGGCGCAGCAGGATCCGAGCTTCAAGTTCGTTCTCTCGGAGCTTGACTACCTGAAGCCGTACTGGGATGCGTTCCTGCAGCAGCGCGCTCCGCTCCGCCAACTGGTCGCCGACGGGCGCGTCGAGCTCAACGGCGGGTACAACGAGCCCAACGAGACGTCGATCCACGGCGAGGCCATCCTCCGCAACCTCATCTACGGCCGGCTGTTTCAGCGCGGCGTCCTCGGCATCGCGCCGCGCGTCTATCTGCCGCTCGACGTGTTCGGCCACTGCCCGCAGTTGCCCCAGATCCTGCGGCAGCTCGGCTTCGCCGCGTGCGTTTTCTCCAAGGACATCGCGGGCGTCGCGCCGCTGTGCCGCGCGCTCGCGCTCGACGGGTCGGAGGTCATCCAGAAGCACGAGCACTACTGGTTCAACCCGCAGTCGTGGGAGGAGTTCTTGGAGAACGTCTTCGCCGGGCCGCAGGTGAACACGGGGCCGCAGCCATCGGGCCTCGACATTGACCTGCGCTTTATCGGTATGGATATGGCGCCGCCCCCGAAGTGGCTGCTCGGCCGCGGCGAGGAGTTGGCCCAGCGCGAGCCGGCGATGCGCGTCGGGTTGCCCGAGGAATACCTCGGGGCGCTCGAGGAGCGGCTGGCGGCCGGCGCGACTCAACTGCCAATCAGCTCCCGCGACCTCGCGATGTACCATCCCGGGACTACGGTCTCGCGCATCGAGCTGAAGATCGCCAATCGCCTCGCCGAGAACGCGTTGTTCACCGCCGAGCGATTCTGCTCGATGGCGTGGCTGCTCGGCGCGGACTATCCCCACGCCGCGCTCGACAAGGCGTGGCGGTTGCTCATGTTCGGCCAGCATCACGACGCCATCACCGGCACCCCGTGCGACATCTCTTTCCTCGACCTCATGGCGATGTACCGCGAAGCTCTCGACATCGCCGAGCGCATCAACAACGACGTGCTCGACGCGCTCGCGGGAGTCGTCGAGACGGCGCCGCCGCGCGGGGAGGCACTGTCCGCGCTTGTCGTTTTCAACCCGCTGTCGTGGCAGCGAACCGACGTCTGCCGTGCCCGGATCCGCTTCGACCCGCCGGTGACGGGGTTCGCGCTGCGCGACGAGGGACGCAAGGACGTGGCGTGCCAGCTTGTCGCCGAACGGCGCGAGGGTGAATCCATCGCCGAAGCGGAGATCGCATTCATCGCGCACGACGTTCCCGCGCTCGGGTACTCGGTCTACCACGTCGTGCCCGCCGGCAACCCCCCTCGGGGCGGCGAGCGACGTGAGACCGACCGGGCGACGATCGAGAATGAGCACTACACGATTAGCGCGGCCGCGTCGGCGGGGGGCGGAATCATCTCCATTCTCGACCGGCAAGCCAAGCGGCAGGTCCTCGAGTTGACGCGCGGACTGCTGGGCAACGAGCTGGCCGTGCTCGGCGAACAGGCGGACCGACGGCAGCCTGCGTGGACCGTATTCACCACCGGCGAGCAAGCGTTCACCAAGGATGGCACGGCGCGGCTGTGGGTCGAGCGCGGCCCGGCGATGCAGCGCATCATCGCCGAGGGCGATGCGCCCGACTGCGCCGGCCGCCGGCAGGAAATCGCCCTCTATCCGGGCGTGCCGCGGATTGATTTCATCACCGACCTGCGCGGCTACCGCGGCGAGCACCAGTTGTTCGTGGCGACATTCCCTCTCAGCCTGGACGGCGTCATGCCCGTTTTCGAGGAACGCTTCGGGGCGGTGGCGCGCCGCCGCAGTGCGGGGTGCCTGGCCTATCAGACCTTCCAGGGCCAATCCCTTTCGGGCTGCGCTCTACTCCCGGCGCAGAACTGGATGGAGGCGGGCAACAGCCTGCGCGTCGTCGCACACAGGGCGAGGGGGCGCGCGGAAGCGGGCTTCTCCATCGGCTGGGCGGACGTCATCACGGGCTCCGGCGCGGCATCCAGGCGCGCGGGGGAACGCCTCACCCGTTTTCTCGCCGCGCAGGGCGTCACCGCAGCTGCCTTCGCGGACGATGGCGATCTCGAGGCCGATCGTCTCAATACAACGTTCCGCTTCTCACTGTCCGTGGGCGGCGACAACGCGCATGCCGGCCGACTGCTCGATGCATGTCCAGCCAATGTGCGCGAGCAAGCCGACAAGGCGACACAGCGGCCGGGGTATGCCTTCGTTTTGACTCTCGATCCGCCCCTGAATAGCAGGCGGCTCCCGACGCTGCTGCTCGTTGCGCGCGATGCGGAGGCCGTCACGGCCGCGCTGGACGAATTCGAGAAGGATGCGGTGGACGGCGTCGTATCGCTGCCGTCTCAGAGCAATGCGGTTGACGAGGAGCACGCTCCGCCGGAGGACTACGGGGTGGCTGTCATCAACCGGGGCAACATCGGCGCAAGCCTCGAGACCGACAGCACAGCGGCTCTCGCGCTCATGCACACGACGGCGTGGCCGAACCATCCGTGGGGCGAGGGCAAGCTGGAGACGTTTTTCGTCCCCGAGCACAAGGATCACCGATTCTGCTACGCCCTGTACCCTCATCGCGGGGACTGGCGGCGAGGCGAGGTGACGCGGCGCGGTTACGAATTCAACCAGCCGCTCGTCGCCCGCCAGTGCGCGGTGCAGGAAGCGTCCGGCGGCGCCGCGCCGGGGGGGTTGCCGCCGCGCCAGAGCTTCCTGAGCCTGGAACCGTCGAACGTGTTCCTCACCGCTCTGAAGCCGCGCGGCTATCCCGCGGCCATGGGGGCGCGGCGCGAGGACGGCGAGGCCAACGCCCTTATCGCGCGCTTCTACGAGGGGCACGGCCAGCCCGCGCGAGTGGAGATCTCAGGGGAGCCGTCCATCGCACAGGCGTGGCGGTCCGACCCGCTGGAGAGCCGCGGCGCGCCGCTGCCGGTCGAGCGCGGACGCGCAGCTCTGGAGCTTCGCCCCTACGGGATTGAGACCGTCGAGTTGAAGACGGAGCGCCGGTCGCTGCTTGCGGGCCAGCGCTTCGGGCCGGAACGCGAGGTAGTCCAGCACTCGCACATGCGATACTGGGAGCACAACCTCGGCCCGGCGCCGATGGGCAATCAGCCCGTGACCGTGATGATGGAGGGCGCGCCGCCCATCGGCGCGACGACGCGCTTCACCCTCAGCGTTGCGAGCGCCGTCGTGGACGCCGAGGCGACAGGCATGGTGCGCATCTCCGTGCCCGAGGGCTGGACGATCACGCCGAAGCAGGTTCCGTTCAGACTCCCACCCGGAGGCGAACAGGACTACGAGTTGGCGGTCATTATCCCCGCCGACGCTAAGCCGTCGTACATCCGCGCCGAGGTGGAAATCGGCGGGCAGGTGTATCAGGAAGTGCTGCCCGTTGGCGAGATGAAGCCGGTGATCGCGTCATTCCGGCGCGTCGAGGATCGGCTCGAAGTGACCGTGCGCAACCCCAACACGGATCGGGTGCAGGGCCGGGTTGACATCGTCACTCCCCTGGAGACGTGGGGCGGCGTGGTCGGTGAGTTCGCGCAGGCATCCGTGCATCCGGCGGCGCAGGGCTTCGACCTCGAACCCGGGGCGGAGTGCATCCTGGCCTTCGAAATCCGCGGGGCGGGCATGCATTCCCTGCCCGAAGTCACCCCAGAGGGAGCCGAGGACGAGGCCGCGCCCAGCGCCTCCGACTTCTGGGCCTTCGCGCGCGTGGCCTGCCACGGGGACGTGCAGTACCTGCGGGCGAAATAGCTCAGGCCGAGTCCGAAGCGGGGCGTACGCGCTCTTCAGATTGCCACTCGCTGGCCGGTCTGTGAAGCCTCGTATGCGGCGAGCAGCATGCGGACGTTGAGCCGGCCCTCTTCCGCCGTGGCGATCGGCTCGCGTTTGCCCTGGAAGAACTCCACGGCGGGCCGCGCCACGCCGCCGATGCGATGGCCGTGGTTCGGCGGCGTCGGAATGTCCACGACGTTCCACGCATTTTCGCCGGCGACGATGTATTTCAACCCGCGCGTGCCCTCCGGCGTCGGGACAACCCATCCGCACGACGGGCCGTCGCCGAACGACTGCAGGATCGTCCCTTTGTCGCCGACGATGACCGTCGTTTCCTCAGCCGCGACGCAGGTAAACGAGCACTCCGCGATGCCGATTGTCCCGCCTTCGAAGCGATACACCGCAATCGCATTGTCGTTCGGGATCTTGGGGTTGACAAACGTGTCCATCTCGGCGATCACGCTCACCGGCTGGCCGAGCATCCATGCCAGGAAATCAACGGGGTGTGCGGCGTCATCCATGAAGATATCGCGGTTAAGCTCCGGCCTGACGTGCCAGCTCTCGTCGAAATCGGGCCACGACTGCGTGGTCAGCGCGTGGCGGCGGCGGAGCATCGTGATCTTGCCGATTGTCCCGGACTGCACGGCCTCGCGCATCCAGATGTTCTGCGGGTCACAGCGCATCTGCCACGCCATGCTGAAGCGCACGCCCGACGACTCCACCGCGCGCAGGATGCGATCGCAGTCCTCCAGCGTCAGCGCCATCGGCTTCTGGAGCAGGATGTCCTTGCCCGCGCGTGCCGCAGCCTCGACGTAGTCCGCGTGGTAGGCGGTCTCGGTGCCGATGATGA
>CP070648.1:2279152-2287486 GCA_020354555.1 Armatimonadota bacterium
CAGCATCCGCATCTGCGGCACCGAAGTCACCGGCATGCCGGAAAGGGAGCTGGTTGGCTTCCGGCGCGACCACGTCGGGTTCATCTTCCAGCTCTTCTACCTGATCCCGACCTTGACGGCGGCGGAGAACGTGGAGCTACCGATGGTCTTCGCGCGAGAAGATCGCCGTCGCGCCCGGGCGCTTGAGGCGCTCGACCGAGTCGGGCTCAAGGAGATCCATGCCCTGCCGCACCAGCTCAACGGGGGCGACATGCAGCGTGTGGCGATCGCTCGCGCGCTCGTGCGCAAGCCGAAACTACTGCTCGCTGACGAGCCTACCGGCCGCCTGGAGAGTCAATCGCGGACCGCGATCATGGACATCTTCCGCGGCCTGAAGGCCGAGGGCCTCGGCATCGTCATCGTCACCCACGATCCGAGCCTCGCCGCGGAGACCGACCGCGTGATCGAACTGCGCGACGGCGCCGTCGTCGGCGAGCGCCCTGCGGTGCATTAAGGGGAAGGGAACGTGATTCGACACCTGCTGGCTGGGGTGCTGGTCATCGCCGCGGCGTCGGGCGCATGGTGCGCGCAGGACTGGCGCATCTCGAACTGGCGGGTTGACGGGCGGCTCGATGTCCAGGGGATGTACATGGACGATCCCGAGATGTCAACCACTCGCGGGAGGCTCATGGCGGCGGAGCTGGAGACGACCGCGACCATCTCCAACGCGCAGCGGGATATCCTGGATCTCGCCATACAGTGGCCGTACGCCACCGACATGAACGGCGTGGACGGCCGCGGCAAGGAGATGCACTTCGCGAACGTCTACGCGCTGTACAAGTTCGGCCTGGGCAAGCCGAGCCTGCGGTTCGGGCAGTTCGTCGTGCCATTCGGCAATCTGACCTACTACGAGACCCACACGCGGCCGCTGCAGAGCCTCTTTCCCCAGAGCCTGGGCATCCGCATCGACCGTGGGCTGAGCCTGGAGGGCTACAAAGGAGAGTATGACTACTGGCTTGCCCTGATGGGCGGCAACGGCGCGCGCAGCGACAACAACGACAGCCCGATTGTCGTCGGCCGACTGGCGCGACGCTTTGACCTGCCGAAAGGCGTTCTGACTGCGGGCGCCTCCGTTCTCTACGGCGCTGACATGCCGCGTTTCTCCACGCTGGTTGATCCGGTGATGGGCCACGGCGCGGAGCCTGACACGGGTGGTCACATGCCCGCGCTGGAGATCACGGACAAGCTGCGCATCGCCCTGGACGCGGAATACAGCGCGGGGCCGGATCTGTGGCGAGCGGAACTCGTGGTCGGGCGTGATGCGGACGGCGATGCGAACGGTCAATTCGTGCAGTGGAACCGCATGCTCAGCGGGCGCCAGGAGCTGACCGTGCAGGCGGCGCGGTGGGAGCAGCCCGGCGGTGATCGGCTGCGCCTTGGTGGCTCTGTCGGTCACATGCTCGATGACCGCTCCACCGCGCGCCTGTCGGTTGAGCGCAGCCTCGGCCGTACCATCGCGGAGCGCCGCAACGAGACGATGATTTCGCTGCAACTCCTGCGCGAGTTTCCAGACCTATTCGGCAAGTAACACGGCGCTCACCTCTACACTTGCCAGGCCAGCGCTCGCTTCGCGACGCGCAGCGTGGCGGCACGTCGCACAATGGCCCCAATTGGCCCGCACGGTGGACAGGACGCGCGGCCAATGACGGGAATTTTCGTGGTTAACCCGAAGCAGACAGCATTCTGGGGTGTGCCAGTCAATGCGGCCCTACCACACAATCGTGGCAGCGCTGGTCCTTGCGGCCCTCGCTCCCCCGCCAACGTCTGTCCAGGCGCAGGGCGACTCGCTCGCGGCAGCGGGCGCCCGGATCTGGGATGCGCGGAATTGCGCCGGCTGTCACGCGCTCGGAGGGGCAGGCGCCGCCGGTCCCGGCCCCGACCTGACCGACGTGACGCAGCGGCGTTCGGGGGACCGGCTGCGCGCATGGCTTCGCGACCCTCAGGCCATCGAGCCCGGCACGAAGATGCCGCGCTACGAGTGGTCCGCCGAAGAACTCGATGCCATTATCGCTCACTTCGACGCGGTCGCCGCGGCTCAGGCAACGGCGCTGGGCCGAGCGGCGAGCGGCGAAGTGCGGCGAGGGCCGTGGGGCGTCCTGGCGGCGGCGGTCGTCGTCCTAGGCGTGCTGCTCATCGTTGTCTGGAGGCGGGTGGCGCGGCAGCGGCCGGAGAGCATCAGCGACACCCCTAAGGGCGCAGGCGGACTCTCCGGGGCCGCGATCTGGGAGAGCCGGTCCTGGGGGGCGGTCGTGATTGGCGGTTACGTCGTTCTCGTCCTGCTTCCCCTGATCGTGGCGGTGCTGGTGCAGGCGGCGAGCGGGCACGTCCCGCCGCTGAGTTTCCGCGAGTTGGGCAAGGGCTTTGCGCTCGTCGGCATTGCGCTGCTGGCGATGCAGTTCGTTCTCTCGGCCCGGCTGCGATGGATCGAGCGGCCGTTCGGCCTGGACGTCGTCTTTCGCTATCACAAGGCGGCGGCCGTTGCGGCGGTGGCGCTGATCGCCCTGCATCCGCTGCTGCTGGCTCTCGACGGCTCGCGGTGGCGACTGCTCATCGGGCTCGATCTCCCCTGGTACATCGTGATCGCCAAGCTGGCGCTGCTGCTGCTCATCGTCCAGGCGGTCACGAGTGTATTGCGCCAGGGCCTGCGGTTGCGCTACGAGAGGTGGCGCGTTCTGCACAACGTGGCCCCCGTCATCTTCGTTATCGCCTTCGTCCACAGCATGCTGGCCGGGGAGGATTTGCGGGGCGGGATTATGCGGGCTTTGTGGTGGGTGATGCTCGCGGGGGTCGCCGCGGCTTACGGCTATCACAAGGTGATCGCGCCGGCGCTCGCGCGGCGCGCGGCGTACCGCGTATCCGAGGTCGTGCGGGAGACCCACAACGTGTGGACGCTGCGCCTGGAGCCGCCGCCGGGCCAGCCGCATTTCGAATTTCGACCCGGGCAGTTTCATTTCATCACGCTGTGGCGCGGCGCACGCAACCTGCCCGTGGAGGAGCACCCCTTCACGATCTGCTCCAGCCCCGTCGAGCCTGCGCTCGCATCTACTATCAAGGAGTCCGGCGATTTCACCGCGACCATCGGGCGGACTGAGCCCGGCGACGCGGTGTCTATGCGCGGGCCGTACGGGCGGTTCAGCTATGTCTTGGCGCGGCAAAGCGACAAGTTCGCCTTCATCGCAGGCGGGATCGGCATCACGCCATTGATGAGCATGCTGCGGCACATGCGCGATACAGAGGCCGACGTTGACGTCATTCTGCTCTACGGCAACAGGGCCGAGGCTGACATCGCGTTCCGAAAGGACCTGGAGCAACTTGCCGCCGGCGAGCGGCCGCGGCTGCGAGTGGTGCACGTTCTGAGCGAAGCCGATGCAAGCTGGCAGGGGGAACGCGGCCTTCTGGATCGCGAGAAGATCCGGCGCTTGGTCGGCGACCGGTTATCCGGGAGCGTCTGCTACGTCTGCGGGCCCCCTCCGATGGCGGACCGAGTGATCGCCGCGCTCCGGGACCTGGGCGTGCCCAAAGGACGCATCAGGCACGAGCGGTTCGCCCTGTGAGGCGGTGCGGCGGGCGGCGGACTTCCGGCAAGCGCTGAGGGCGCACTCGGCGGATCAACCCCAATCATGAGGGCACGGAGAGGCCTATGAGCGCGGGAGACACTGGCAGGGAGTTGGAGCCGACGCGGCAAGTGACGTTTGCCAAACCGCGGCCGGGCGAGTTGCCGTTCTACCTTGTGGCGGACACGGCTCTGCCGTATGGACCCAGCCTCGGCAATCACAAGCTATGGGTGACGTGCAAGTCGTCGGGCGCGATCGAGAAGGTCTTCAGCCTTGATCTCGGGGCAGACGTCATGGGTTCGATGGTCGTGACCTATGCCGTGCCGGGCGATCGACCGCTGCAGTCATTGCTCAGGAGCGGGGAAGAACCGGCTGCGGGCGACCCGCGGTTCACGCTGCTGCGACAGGAGGGCCCGGCGGCGGTCGAGATCCATCCGATGCGGCAGCGCCGTACGATCCGCCTCAGCGGTGGGCTGCACGTGGTCGAGACGATCCTGCTGCCCAAGTCCGGCGGGACCGACCCGGCGGTGGTGTTCGTTAGCATTGATATCAGGAACGAGTCCGATGAGACTCGTATGCTGCGCGTGTCGGCGTACGGCGATCTCCAGGGCAGCACTCCTCCTGACGTCATGGCGGAGTACGAGCCAGACCTGGAAGCATTCGTCGCGCGGAACCGGGAACATCCCGATTGGGTCCGCGTTTTCGGCTGCACGACGCCGGTCTCGAGCTACGAGACGACCCACGATGTGAGCCAGGTCTATGCCGACGGCTGGGCGCGTGGGCTGCGCAACGACACGTCGGCGACCGGGGCCATTCTCGGAGCGCTCCAGGCGAACCTGTCCCTGGAGTCGCAGGAAAGTCGGTCGTTGAGTTTCGTCCTCGCGTTCGCGCCCGAAGGCGCTCAGGCCGCGCGCGGACTCTATCTCGCGCATCGGGACCCGGAGCGCGCGCTCGCCGACACGATCCGCTATCTGACGCCGACGCTGTCCGTAGCGATGGTGGAGACGCCGGACCCGATCATCAACCAAGGTGTGTTCTGGGCCAAGGTCAACATGCTGCGCGTAATGGGGGCGTATCCACAGGGGATCGCTTTCACCAACGAGCCGGGCGTGTCGTCCAATGTCGTCGGCAGAGACGTCGTGTGGTACACGTACGGGTGCGACTACCTGCTGCCCGATATCTCGCGGGAACTGCTACGCGCGCTGGCGCGGCACCAGTATCCCGACGGCAAGATCGTGGAGTATTACAGCGCGCTGACCGGCGAGCGCGCCGACTACGATCTCAATGTCAACGACGATACGCCGCTGTTCGTGCTCGGTGTATGCCACCATTACCTGGCGACTGGGGACAAGGGTTTTCTGCGCGAGCTGTACCCGGCGGCGGAGCGCGCCGGGAGGTATCTGCTGTCCCAGCGCGACGAGCGGGGGCTGGTGTACTCGTCGGCGGAGGGGGTCGAAGTCTGGGGCATCGCCTCGTGGCGCAACGTCATCCCGAACTACCAGATCAACGGCGCGGTGACCGAGATCAACGCGGAGTGTTACGCGGCGCTGCGGTCGCTGTCGGCGATGGCGAAGGGACTGAGCGATGACGAAGCGGCGGAGGAATTCGCCCGCGAGGCGGCTGCCCTGCGCGCGGCGATAAATCAGCACTTACTCAACCCGAACACGCGCATGTACTACCTCAACATTGACACGCGCGGCGCGGTGCATACCGACGTGACGGCGGATGAGATCTTCCCGGTGATGTTCGGGGTCAGCGACAACGAGACGTCGTTCCAGATCATCAGCCGTCTCAACGCGCCGGATTTCACGACCGCCGCCGGGCTGCGCACGGTGTCGCGCGAGAGCCCGGAATACGAGCCGATGAAGAACGTCGGCCTCATGGGCGGGGTGTGGCCGGGGGTGACGTTCTGGTACGCGTCCGCCGCGGCTCCGTACCATCCCGAGTTCATGGCCGAGGCACTCCACAGCTCCTATTCGCATTACCTGCGCAACCCGCTGGCGAACAACACTGTGCCCGGGCAGTTCTCGGAATGGTTCGACGGGGAATCGCTGGTGAACCGTGGGATGAGGCTTTCGCCGTGGGAGCCGCCGCGGCTGCTGTGGGCGGCGGTGGAGGGCGCGTGCGGCATTATAGGTACAGGAGATGGCTGCCGCTGCCAGCCGCTGATTCCGCCGCAGTGGCAGTGGATCGGGCTGCGTAGGCTGCCGCACTGCGGGCGATCCGTGTCGTTCTACGCCGCGCGGCAGAACGACGGGCTGCACATCTACGCCAACGCCAAGCTCGACACCGATCACACGCTGCATGACTACGAGGAGGACGTGACGAACCGCGTGCACGTCCTGGACTACCGAGCCCACCGTCTCGCCCTGCGCAAGGACGGCGAACTGCTGATCTGCGTCGGCAGCTCGGCGGAGACGACGATCCCGGTGCCGATTACGATCGCGGAACTGCTGGCCGACGACCACGAGTACGCGGTGGAGATGTACAACAGCGAGCTGGGGCAATGGCAGCAAGGCGATCCGCGAAAGGGCCGCGGGCTGCGCCAACTCGCGTTCCCGATCGAGGCCGGGGGTTTCCGGATTCTGCGCATCACGAAGCGCTAGAGAGCACCGCCGCAAGCGCCGCGCGCGGATCGAATGCGGTGGTGCCCGTGAATCGCCGGGCGGTCTATTCGCCGGAGGCCCACGCGGTGCGGAACTCGGGATACAGTGTCAGCCCGCCGCACGCGTAGATGGTCTGACCGGTGATGTACGACGCATCGTCCGAGGCCAGGAACGCGACCACCGCCGCTATCTCCTCGGGGCTGCCGGCGCGGCCCATCGGGATATGGCTCTCCACCTCCGCTCGCTTCCGCGGGTCATCGATCCACGCGCGATTCATCGGCGTGACGATGGCGCCGGGGGCGACGGCGTTGACGCGGATGCCCCGGTCCGCATATTCCAGGGCGAGCGTTCGGGTCAGATTCGCCATGCCGCCTTTGCTGACTGAGTAACCGATGTACTGCGGCTTGGGCACGATCTGATGGACGCTCGAATTGTTGATGATGACCCCTCCCCCGTCCCGCGACAGGAAGTGCCTGATCGCCTCGCGAGCGCACAGGAACGCGCCGCGCAGATTCACGCCGAGCACCTCGTCGAAATCGTCGGTCGTTGCCTCGTGAGTGGGGCCGGCCTTCTGAATGCCGGCATTGTTGACGACGATGTCGAGGCGCGCCCACCGCGCGAGCACTTCGCGAAACATCTCGGCGACCGCCTGTTCGTCGGAGACATCGGCCTGCACAATCAATTCCTCGCAGCCATAGCCCCTGACCAGTTCGCACGCTTCGCGGGCAATCGCCTCGACGAATTGAGCCTGCTCGGACTGATCGAGGTAGTTGATGGCGACGTTGGCCCCCTCCTGGGCGAGGCGCACGGCGATCGATTTGCCGATGCCGGCGGCGCCGCCGGTGATGAGGGCGTTCCTGCTTTCCAGCCTTTTCATTGTCGCCGCCTCCGCTCCATCCATCGTCGTCTCCGCCGGCAAATCTCGGGAACCATGGGCAGCACAGATTCGAGACGTTATTCCCATATCTCTTAATAACTCTATAGCTTACTTTATTTTGTTAGAAGTTGATTATACAGAGGGCGAAGCTGAGACTTATGTACTACCGCTCATGGCTGCTACAAGTGTTCAAGCAACAAACGTTATAGCCAAATGTCCTAATGATATCGTAGCTTACTTAAAGCCTAAAGGTAGAAACGGCGATGAAAAAGTACTCTACGATGCCATGGTGGATAGGAGCTTCAATATTTTTCTATTAAAAGCGATAGGCGGCAGGCGTAGTTATCAAGGGAAAGTTGGTGAAGTGAAAGCCCTGCCTACGAGAATCTTTAGTGATTATCGTAAAATAGTCAATTCTGCTCTGGAACCCACTACGTTAAATGTTGAACAGTCAAATACATCGGTGGTTTATGGTGATAAATTAATCGTTAAGTTATTCCGCTCTCCTGATGAGGGCATTAATCCCGATCTTGAGATCGGTCGTTTTCTCACGCAGAAAACAAAATTTAAAAACGTCTCTCAGGTCGTCGGAGCGCTAGAGTACAATCGACAAGGGTATCAAACAATAAGCCTAGCAGTTGCACAGGAATTCGTGGCCAATGAAGGGGATGCCTGGCACTACACATTGGATTCTCTGGAACGTTATCTCGAGGATGTCTTAGCTCATCCCACTGTTCAACTACCTCCTGTTCCACGCAAGCACCTGCTAGCCTCGCGGAAGGAACCGCCTCCTCTGGCAAAAGAAACAATTGGACCATATCTAAATTCAGCAGAACTACTGGGGCAGCGCACTGCTGAACTGCACAAAGCTCTGGCATCAGTAACGGATGATCCAGACTTTGCTCCTGAACCTATTACCTTTATGTATCAAACCTCCCTTTATCAGTCTATGCGTACCAATACCATCAGGACACTGCGAGTTCTGCGGGAGCAACTATCAAAAATCCCGGAGGATTCAAGGGAAGACGCGCTTAACGTAATTAGTCTGGAGAATGACATCATAGGACGATATCAGCCAATACGCAAACAGAGGATTGTAGCGAAACGTTTTCGCTGCCATGGTGATTATCACCTGGGACAGGTGCTTTTCACGGGAAAAGATTTCGTAATAATTGATTTTGAGGGGGAGCCAGCACGACCCCTGAGTGAGCGCCGTCGCAAACATTCACCGTTGCTGGATGTTGCCGGAATGATACGG
>CP070648.1:2287586-2295209 GCA_020354555.1 Armatimonadota bacterium
CACCGGCCTTTCCATCCGCCGCGAGAGCTCGTTCGCGATCAGTCGCTGGAGATCGGTGAAGGCATAGGCGTTCATGAACCAGGCCTTGTAGCCGTCGCGAGAGCGCCAGTCTGTGTTCAGGTTGAGGTCGAGCGCGCCCGGCTCGGCCCCGGGCAGCAGCCGGACATGGAGCCGCTGGAGGCAGGGCGGATCGAGGATGAACGGGTCAACCGCGGGAATCCAGGTCACCACCTGGTAGCGCCTCCGGAAGGGCTCAGGGCTTTTCGCCATCAGGTCAACCATGGTCTCGATCTGGTCGAGCTTGTGTCCGTCTCCGGCGTCATAGGCGCGCAGCCGCTCGTGGTAGGTGTAGTTCCACTCGTCGCCGAAGCGATTGATCCAGTGATTGTGGACCCCGGCGACGACCTCCAGCCGGTAGATCTCCAGTTCCTCCAGACCCGCCGGAATGGCCTTCTTGTGTAACCGCGGTTCAGCAAATGGCTCCTCGACGGTGATGATGACGGTTGCGTCCTTGCTCTGCGGATCGCCCGCGCGGTCGAACGACGTCGCGGTGCCCAAGCCGTGCGCGAACAGGGCGACCATGGCGTTCTGCCAGGCCTCGGGGAGAGTCCGTCCGACGACGGAGATGACGGGCTGGCTGCCTGGAATCACGACTACTCCTCCAACGGCTCGCCGGTATCCGACAGTGGCCGGCGCACCGACGTGATTGACGACATGAGTTCGCGCGCACGCTCGATCGTGGCGGCGGTGAGGGTCAGCTGCTCGCACTCGATGCCCGCTTCCGCCAGCGCCCCGCGCCACATTTCATCGCGCTCGCGGTCGGGTGATTCGTATTCGTGCTCGTACACGACGCGGACAATGCGCGCGCTTGCCATCAGCTTGGTGCAGACGAAGCACGGGGCGAGCGTGGTGTACAGCGTCGCGCCCTCGATGCTGACGCCGCGCCGGGCCGCCTGCGCGATGGCGTTCGCCTCGGCGTGGATCGCGCGGCACACGTCGTACTTGTCATCCTCTCCGGCGCGGAAGCTGCGGCGGAAGCACACACCGTCCTCGGTGCAGTGGGCGACGCCCGGCATCGAGCCGTTGTAGCCCGTGGCCAGGACCTGCCGGTCGAGGACGATCACCGCCCCCGCTGGCCGCGACAAGCACGTCGAGCGGATTGCCGCCAGCTTGGCCAGGAGCATAAAGTACTCGTCCCATTCGGGGCGGGAGAAGCCGGGGTCAGACTCGGTTGCGGTATCGGACATGGTCTTGTTTCCGGGATAGCGCGTGTGGCATCTGGCACCATGATATTGGCGCTGCCGCGGCCTGTCAAGCGCGGGCGGCGCCGCACGTCGTGCACCAGGCGGAGTCCAGCGCGGGGCAGCGACTCAGTCGTCGGGCCAGTGATGATGAAGGGCAAACGGAGGCGCGAACCGCGCCCCCGTTTCTTTCCCCTGAGCCGATCGCCTGCACAACGTGCAGCCCACCGGCTTCAATCAACGACCATATCGCCGTCGCACGGCTCGCGCGCGCGCTTCCCCTACGGCGTCGGCGGCGGCAACGGCGTCAGCGTTATCAGCGGAACGTCAGTGATCCCGCTCGGAACCACCTCATACAGCGCCGGTCGCGAGTCGAACGGCTCATAGCCCACCGCCGAGACCAGTAGGTAGTACCAGCCGTCGAGCAAGTCTGGTATCGCATACGTGCCGTCCGGGTTGATGGTCATCTGCGCCACGGGCACGTTGGTCCCGGCCCAGTACGCCGTGACCGCCGCCTCGCTGTCCGGCGGGCTCACGGCGCCCCGCAGCATGCCGAACGGGCCGTTGAACACGGTCACCGAGATGGCGGTCGGCGGCAGTATGTATTCGTTCGCGCCGCCGTCCGTGTGCGTGATGCGATCGGTCTCGATATCAATGAGCAGATAGACCACTTCGCCATCGGGCACGGTGAAGTTCAGCGCCTTCAGACCGGTCTGCGGGCCGCTGGGGATCTTCAACGGTTGGTGCGCCCCGCCTGGGAGCACCACCTCCGCCTGGGGCAGCAGCACCAGCCGCAACTGCGTGTAGCGCCCGGCGGGAAGTGAGGCGACGCCGATCAGCTTCTCCACGTCCCGCAGCGACAGCAGGTCAACCGGTTGGGTGATGAACGCGTCAATGGCCGCCTTGTCCGCGACCGTCACCCAGCCGCCGCCGTCGCGATGCACCCGCACCTCGGCCACCGTCACCAGCACCTGCTCGAACTCGCCGGCCTGATCGGTGAGCAGAATCGCGATCTGGCCGGTGCCGGTGCTAACCGTGCCGGAACTGCTGCCGCAGCCGCCAGCGCCCAGTACCGCCGCCGCAGCCAGCAGCACACCTAGGGCAATGAGTGGAATACGACTTCCCATGATAAGCCTCCGTGGCGCATTCATCCGTGCCCGCGGCTCGACACGGGTGTCATCATGCGCCGCAACTCTCGTGCCGGACCCGTTCGCCTACAGCCCAGCCGGCACCTTGGCGCGCGAGAGCACAATGGGGGGAAGTTCCGCGGTCTTGCCCGCGGCGAGGGCCACCGGTTCCTCGGGCCCCCGGTAGGTCTCATGGCCGGCGGCCGTTATCCGCAGTTGGTAGCGTCCGGGCGGCAGGCCGGCAAGTGAGTATTCACCGGTGAAAGGGTCGGCCTGGGTCATAGCGATGGCGATACCCGTCTCGCCCCAGCACGCATGGACACGAGCGAGCGACGCCGACGGCGCGACCTCGCCTGTGATGGTGCAGGCCCCGTCCTCAGCGAGCGGGGCGGCCCGGAACCGGCGGGCGGCGACGGCGACGTCGTCCTGTCGAGGCAAGTCAGCGAAGTCCGCCGTGACGACGAGCAGGAGCCTGCCGTCGGCTCCCGAGTCGGCATCCTCGAGACCGAGGTCCATGCTCTCGGGCAAGCGCAGGGGCGCGGGAGCTTGGCCGGCGGCGAACGTCACCGTGTTGGCTTCGGCGTCGGGCTTCGCCGTCAGCTTGAGGCTGTCGTAGGTGCCTGGCGGCGTCGGTCCGTGTGCGATGAGTTGGAAGCTGCCGGCATCCACACTCGCGGCGGGCGCGAGGTCGAGAGCGGCCGGCTTACCCCCCTGCAGCATCAGCGAAGCCGCGTCGAACGAAACCGAGGCGGCCTGGAACCCCGTTCCGACGGTGTGCAGGAAGACGGTGACCTGGCCCCCCGGGCCGGCGGCCGTGTTGGCCGTTGCCTGCTCGGCGCGCGTAGCGGGGGGTGCCGCCGGCCCTACCGGTCGCATGGCAGTGGCTGTCGGTCCCTCGCTGCCTCCGGTGGATACGCCGCAGCCGGAGATGACCGCTGCCGCCACAATCGCGCCGAGCGCGGCAAACGCAATCCGTCGAATCAATGAACTCCTCCTGGTCCCTTCCCGGTGTATTTTACCACTTCTCAGGCTCGCGCGCACCCCTTTTGACGCCCGCGCGTACGCCTTCGTGCCGTGCCAGACCCCAGCGTCTCGGGAGCGAAGCGCATGTGAATCCGCTTGGCCTGATCGGACCAACCCGCCGATAGAGGGAGATGCCATCCCGGCCTCGTATCTTGCACGGTGGCGCGCGTGCGCCTACATTCCTCATATCGGAGGCTTGCCGTGAGCGAGATGACAAACTTCGGAATCATCGGGTGCGGGGTCATTGGACCGACGCATGCCGATGCCATCGCAGCCGCGCCGGAAGCCACGCTGGTCGCCGTGTGCGACGTCATCGAGGAGAAGGCCAAGGCGCTGGCCGAGAAGCATGGCGCGGAGCACCATACGGACTACCGCGAGTTGCTGGCGCGCGACGACATCCACGCCGTCTGCATCTGTACGCCGAGCGGGATGCACGCGGACATGGCCGTAGACGCCGCCCGCGCCGGCAAGCACGTGATGTGTGAGAAGCCGATGGATATCCACCTCGCCAAGATGGACGCCATGATCTCCGAGTGTGCCAAGGCGGAGGTCAAGCTCGGGGTGATATTCCAGCGGCGGACGCAGCCGGTGTGGCGCAAAGTGCACGATACGGTGCAGTCGGGCACGCTGGGTAAGATGGTGCTCGGCGATGCGTATCTCAAGTACTTCCGCAGCCAGGAGTACTACGACAGCGCGGGGTGGCGCGGCACCTGGCAATGGGACGGCGGCGGCGCGCTCATGAACCAGGGCGTCCACTGCGTGGATCTGCTCCAGTGGATCATGGGGCCGGTCACAACGATCTTCGCGCGCGCCGATCACCTGGTGCGTAACATCGAAGTCGAGGACACGGCGGTTGCGGCGCTGACCTTCGCCAACGGTGCGTTCGGCGTGCTGGAAGGCACGACCTCGGTGGTGGGCATGAATCACCGCCTCGAATTCCACGGCGATCAGGGCACGATTTGCGTGGACGGCGACGATCTCTTGAAGTGGGAGGTGCCCGGCGAGACCCTCGAAGGGGTGCGCGCGTCGCTTACCATCGAGCGCGACGGCGCCGCCTCCGACCCCACAGCGATTACGATGACCGGTCATGCGCGCCAGATCGCCGACCTGGCCCAGGCGATCCGCGAAGACCGCAAGCCGATGGTGACCGGCGAGGACGCTCGCCACGCGGTGGAGATCATCCTCGGTGTGTACAGATCCGCGCGCAGCGGCGGCCCGGTAACACTGCCGCTGGAATCGGAATGAATGATGGCACTGCCAAGATGGATCGGCCTGGGTGTCTTTGCGGCGGTGGCGACGCTGGGCTTTGTGGGATGGGGTGAGCCGGTGACCGCGCCCAACCCGCTCATCGAAAAGATGCAAGGGGGATTGGCAGCGCTCGACGCGGACGAGAACCACAAGTCGGCGGATTCCGGCACCCTTGCCTGGGGCGAGGCCACGGTCCTGACGACGTTCTATTGGATGTACGAGGCGACGGGCGACACCGCGTGGCTCGATAGGATCCGGCAGCGAGCCGATGTGATATTCAGCAACCTGTCGCCAGGCGACGAACTGCAGCCCGGCTGGCGCACCACGCGCTACTCCGTCGCAATCGTCGAAGCGGTGGCCGACGGCGGCAACACATCCCGGGCGACCATCAAGCCGGATCCCGCGCGCATCTCTGATATCGAGACCGCGCACAAGGTCACCGGCCACGACTACGAGCTTCGCGTCACGCCTGCGGGGGCGATCGAAGCCACCGACAAGACGACCGGCGAACAACTCGGCGTGGTTGACATGCCCGAGGACGGCCACATCAAGCAGATCCCGGGCGTCGTGTTGTTCGTAGAGGGTGAACTGCAGGCGGGCGACCGATTCATCGTCAGGACCCAGGCACCCAAGCCGATGGAATACATCGTTCACGACGGCATGATCCTCACTCCCATCGCCAAGTTCTGCGCCGCCGTCCTCAGCGGCGAACGACTGACAGCGATGTATGGCGACGCGGCTCGCCGGTATCTCCACGTCATGGAAACGCAACTCATCCCGAAATGGGAGCCATACTGGCACGACGTGCCGGATGGGATGGGCGTCTATGCGTTCCAGAACGATCCCGCGCAGCGGTTCCCCGGCGCATCGCTGCCCCACAACCAGTACCTCGCCCTGGCGCGGACGCACATCGCGCTCTACCGCATCACGGGCAAAGCCCTCTACCGCGGGCGCGCCGAGCGCATGGCCCGCTTCTTCAAGCGCAACCTGCGCCTCGTCGGCAGCCACTACGAGTGGAACTACTGGGACTACGCTGGGCCGTGGGACGAGGAGGCGCGGCGGATGGCGCACGTCGAGGACACGTCACACGGTCACATAGACATCGGTTTCGTCGTTGACGCCTATGATGCCGGTATCGTGTTCGACCGCGAAGACATGGAGCACTTCGCGCGCACCGTGTCCGACGCGATGTGGAACGGGAGCGAGGATAAGCCGCGCGTCGGCGCGCGCGTTGATCGATCCGACGGCGACAAGGTGATCGCGTTCGACTGGTTACACCTCGGACGCTTCTCGCCGCAGACCCGGCGGATTATGATGGGGATGCTCGACTCCCTGGGCAGTCTCGGTGGAGCGAACGTCGGCGCCGCCGCGCAAGCGCTGGCCGTGGAACGGCTGGACTGGAGCCCCGAGCCTCGCCACACGGCGTCTGCCGGCCAACCGCGACAGTGACGGCAAAAGGATACATCGCGGAAATCTTCTCGGGCATCCAGGGCGAGGGGCTTTGGGTGGGCGAGCGACAGATCTTCGTCCGCCTGGCCGGGTGCAACCTGCACTGTTCATACTGCGACACCGCCTGGGCGCGCGACCGCGCGCTCTACTGTCGCGCGGAGAAGACCCCCGGCCAGCGCGACTTCGAGGAGCACACGAACCCGCTCGATGCAGCGCGCGCAGCGCAACTCGTTGTGCGCCTGCATTCCCCTGCTGGGCTTCATTCGGCTGTCAGCTTCACCGGCGGCGAGCCGCTGTTGCAGCCCGAGCTCCTGCGCGATATAGCGGAGCGCGTTCGCGGGTCAGCCTTGAGGGTGCATCTCGAGACGAACGGCACGCTTCCCGGCGCTCTGTCATGCGTGTTCGACGCGATTGACGTAATCGCGATGGACGTGAAGCTCCCCAGCGCCGCAGGGATAGAGTCCTGGGACGAGCACCGGGCATTCCTGGATGCGGCGCGGCCGTTTCTCAGCCGCGGCGAGGCCCCCCTGTTCGTCAAAGCGGTGTTCGCAGGGGCCACGGCTGATGACGAAGTCGAGAAGGCCTGCCGACTCGTCGCGTCGGTGAGTCCTCAGATTCCGCTGGTGCTTCAGCCGGTGACACGTGTGCCCGAAGGCCCCGAGCCGCCGTCGCCCGAACGAACGCTGTGCCTGCAAGCCGTCGCCAAGCGCTTCATTCCGCACGTCCGCGTGATTCCGCAAGTGCACAAGCTCATGGGGCAGATGTAGGAAGCTGTCCCGCAACTGCGCCGGCGATGGCGAGATTCTTCGCTTCGCGCCTCGCCTGCGCTCGGTGCTGCGCTCTGAATGACGTTTCCGCGGCCAGTGAATTGCGAGCAGGCCGATTATGAGACAACCACGGAGGCTCACTCCCGGGTGGCCCGACGGGCCCGGGTACCGCCCGTGCACGAGGGAACGCAGTCAGGCGCAGCGAATGTCTACCCAGCGTGCAGCGGACAGGCGCCGGGGGAGGTGACCTGAATGCATGGGTTGCGCATGGCGGCACGGCGGCGGCGGGGGATCACCCTTATCGAACTTGTGGTCGTCCTGACCATAATCCTCATCCTCGCCGCCATTATCCTGACCGTGTATATGGGGGTGGTTCGCTGGTCAAAGAACAAAGTTGACAACTTGGCGGACACCCGCGATCGCACGCATCTGAGCCTCGCAGACCACCCCAACTAGCTCGATCGGCATACATGGCGGGGACCGCCCCGCAAGCTCCCGCATGCGGCAGCCGCCCGCCGATCCACCACCGCATCGAGTTGTCGCTCCCACTTTTCATTCCCCTCCTCACCCCGCCGTTCTCCCGCCTGTCAATCGGCAGGGCGCTCTCCGGGCCCCTTACGACGCCTGAGTGTCGGGAATGCCTTCTTCTCGCCCCAGTCCCGGGGCTTCGCTCCCGCATCTGTGGGTCAAGCCCTTGAGTGGAGCCGCCGCCACGCCCCCTGGGCAGCCCTGTATCTCCGCACGAATTGTCGCACAGAGCATACAAAA
>CP070648.1:2295309-2325138 GCA_020354555.1 Armatimonadota bacterium
CCTGGCTCGCGCGTCAGGACACGATCCGCTCCTTCTCCGGGTCGAACTGCACGACCGTGTTCTCGCGATAGGCCTTCACGCCAAGGGCGATCGCCACCATGACCTTGTATCCCGCCTGGGCGTCCAAGTGCGGCTGCTTGCGGCTGCGCACGCATTCGAGCCAGTTGGTCATGTGATCCGGTCGCGGCTCCGACGGCACCTCGAGCCCCTGACGCTCATCCTTGTACTCGTTCTCCGGCTCGACGACCACTCCCCGCCCACGGAAGTACAACGTCGCCTCGTGCCCGCGGATGATGTCCTCCACGCCCTGGCGGTTGGCCATGGACGACGTGAGCACCACCGTGTGATGGGTCGGGTAGTCAATGATCGTGTGGTAGGTGTCCGGCACCTCGCGATCGTGGAACGCGAAGATGCCGCCGCCGGCGGACACCCGCTTCGGGAACTCGGGCGTCAGGGCGATCTGGAGGTGCGCCAGCGAGTGGTAGAACAGGTCGGTGGCGATGCCGCCGGAGTAATCCCAGTACTTGCGGAAGCGGAAGAAACGTTCCGGGTCGAACGGACGCTCGGGGGCGGAGCCGAGGAAGCGCTTCCAGTCCAGGTTGTCCGGGCTCGCCGCGGGGTCAATCCACCAGTTCCATTCACCCTCGCGCGAGTTGCGGTTAGAGCCACCTTGCGTCCACAGCAACTTCCCCACACCGCCCTGCCGAATTACCTCGTTCGCCTTCCAGAAGCGGTCATCGCTCGCGGACTGCGCGCCGACCTGCATCACGCGCCCCGTCATCGCCTGGACGCGCGCGACCTCCTTCGCTTCATCCCAGTACAGCGTCATCGGCTTCTCGCAGTACACGTCCTTACCCGCGTTCATCGCGTCGATGGACATCCGCGCGTGCCAGTGATCCGGGGTGCCGATGACCACGGCGTCGAGGTCGTCCATCGCGAGCAGGTCGGTGTACTCGTGGAACAGCTCGCCGCCGCAGATCCCCTTCGCCCGTTCCTTGCGCGGCTCGTAGATGTCGCACACCGCGACGACCTTCATGTTGGCGTCGGCGTTCTTCGACCGGTTGACCAGATCCTGGAGCAGGCCCGTGCCGCGCCCGCCGCAGCCAATGACGCCGAAATTGAGCCGGTCGTTTGCGCCAAGCGCGTTCGGCGACGCCATCGAGTACATCCCTGCTGCCGCGGCCGCGATCGCGGACTGCCTCAAGAAGTCCCTGCGCGTGATCTTCTTATCCTCTGTCATTGGCTATGCCTCCACTGCGAGCGTTGTCGTTCGTCCCGCCCTATTGTTGCGCGCCGGCGATGAACGGCGCCCACGACGGCGTCTTTACGAGAATGTCGCGGTACTCGACTCGCGAACCGTGGTTCTGCAGGCCGAGATGCCCCTCCGCAGGCAAGCTCTGCAACTTGGCGTATTCGTCCATGCCCACGTCAATCACCGTCTCGTCGTTCATCACCACCGTGAGCCGCCCCTCCCAGCATGCAATTTCGAACTGGTTCCACTCCTCGGCGGGACGCGCGGTGTTCTTGCTCGGCCCGAGCACCCCGTAGACCGCGCCCGATCCGTGCGGGCTCGGATCGCCGCCGTAGCTGTCGAGCACCTGAATCTCAGCGCCGGAGCCCGGGAAATCGTTGATGTCGCCGATGCGGAAGAACACCCCGCTGTTCCCGTTCGGCGCGATCTTGTACTGAATCCGCAGCACGAAATCGCCGTACTGATTGACGCTGTACATGTAGCCGCCCCGGCCGCCGTCGCACACCAGGACGCCATCCTGCGCCGACCACGAGGTGTCGTTCGGGTCCACCGTCTTCCATCCCTCGAGATCGCGGCCGTTGAATATCGGCGCGAAGCCGTCGTTGACCCGGATGTTGCGATAGGCCACCGGCGACCCGTGATTCTGCAGCCCGATGTACCCGATCTTCGCCCGGTCGGTAAGCTTCCGGTCCTCCGGCAGCGCCGCGTTCAGTGCCTCATCTGCCAGGCTGATCTGGTACAACTTCTTGTCGTTGATGATGACGAGTAGGTTGTCACCCCAACAGGCGATCTCCACCTGGTTCCATTCCCCGGCGGGCTTGGACGGGTTCACCGCCGGGGCCAGGACATCGTAAAGCGCCCCCGCGCTGTGGGTATCCGGCGGATTGCCGTGATCGTCGAGCACCTGGATCTCCATGCCCGCGACCCATGGCGCGCCCTCAAGCGGCGCGCGCACGAATATGCCGCTGTTGCCCTCCGGGGCTATCCGGTATTCAAGGCGCAGGATGAAATCCCGGTACTGTGCGTCGGTGCGGATCCATCCGCCGCCCTCGCCGCTGCAGGTCAGCAGCCCGTCCTGCACCGACCACGACGTGTCGTTCGGATCCACGACCTGCCAACCGTCGAGATCGCGCCCGTTGAGCAGCGGCCGGAAGCCTTCGTTGATGCGGAGGTTGCGGTACGCAACCGGTTGGCCGTGATTCTGGAATCCGATATACCCGAACTGCGCTCGGTTCGTGAATTTGCGATCGTCCGACTGCGTCGCGTTCAGCTCCGGATCCGCGAGATCGATGGCGTACAGCTTCTGCCCGTTCATGAATACTGCGAGACTATCGCCCCAGCATGAAACCTCGACATCGTTCCACTCGCCCGCGGGCTTGGATGCGTTGACCACCGGCGCGACCGCATCGTAGAGTGAGCCGGCGCTGTGGGTATCCGGCGGATTGCCGTGATCGTCGAGCACCTGAATCTCCATCCCGGTGAACGCCGGGTTGCCCAGCAGCGTCGAGCGGATGAATATGCCGCTGTTGCCGCCGGGGGAGATCTTGTACTCCAGGCGTAGCGTGAAGTCCCGATATTGCCCTTCGGAGCGAATCCACCCCCCGCCCTCGCCGCTGCACGTCATCGCGCCGTCTGCGACCGACCACGACTCCGTGCCCATCACCTGCCACCCCTTGAGGTCAACGCCGTTGAATATGGGCTCGAAACCTTGCTCCACTCGTGACGTTTCAGTCATCGCGCCCGCTGGCGCCTGCTGCGCTACCTCCGCGCACGCCGCGCTGCACAGTGCCATCATCAGCGCCAACAGGAACCACAGAATCCTCGCGATCATGACCAACCTCCAATGAATATGCTCTGCGCCCCCGCCGCGTTGCCAGGGACCCGCTTCCGGCCTAGCTTTTCGCCGCCGCCCGCGCCGCTCCTTGCGCGGATGCGCCAATCACCGCGCTTTGCCCGGCCCGCCGATGTGAAACACCCAGTCCTGTGTCGCCGCTTCTTCGGGCGCCGCGACCGTGAAGGTACGAGCCCGTTTCGCTTTTCCCATGGGCGCTGTCGTTCCGTGGCGGGGATCATAGAGCACGACCGGCAGCGTCTCGCCTCGCCCGATGTCGCGCAGGTCCACCGTCGCACTCCCGCCCTCGGGCAGGTACACGACGTACTCGACGCCTGGATCCGCGAGACAGAGCCCGCCCGTCACCAGGTCGGGCCGGGGCCGCAGGGACGTCAGGTTGACGCCACGGACGAAACGCTGCAGCTCACCGACGATCCGCTCGGCGGCGCATCCCCCCTTCCACGATTCCTCCGTCGTGCGGAAGCCGATCACGTGGCCCCCGCTCAATAAATACGACCAGAAGACCCGCCGCCCCTGGTCCTCCGTCACCCGGTCGGGGTAATCGCTGCGGTCGGGGTCGCTCACCGGTCGCGAGTTGATGATCGGACGCTTGAAGTCGGCGAAGTCCTGCGACACGCGCTGCGCGATCGCCTCGGCGGTCATCTTGTTCCCCGCCGGCAGCCCGAAGCCGTGGTCATTGATGACCGGGAAGCCATTCGCCCCGGCGATTGCCAATTCGCGCCGCGTGTCATTGGTGAGCAGGAGCTTGACGTCGCGCTCGCGCTCGTAACGCTGAAAGAAATCTATCCAGTGCCGCTGCCATTCCACCTGCTTCGGCGTCTGGCTGTCCATGTTGATCTCATTGCCGATCTCGTAGATGATGTTGCCGTAGCGCGATGCGGTCTCGTCGAGGAGACGCTGGATCAGCGCATCCTGGTAGCGCATCAGCGCCTGGTTGTCGGGGTCGTAAAACGCGGCCTCGGCGCCGGCCGCGAGGCCGCCCTTGACCTCGCGCGGCAGCCCGGGGATGTCGTTGATGTTGTTCTCGGGCTGAAGGGGGTTGCTGCCCCACCGCTCCTCGGCGCCTTCGATATACGGCTCGTCGAACATCTGGAGCAAGACGAATATGCCGCGCCGCTCGCAGTCCGAGAAGTACTCGTGGAGCCGCTGCCAGAAGCGCTCGTCCCAGCGGTCAAGGTCGAACTTCGGGCGGCCGTTGCGCGCGCTCCCGGGGCCGGTGCGGGGCCACGGGGCGAGGCCGTTGCCGTCCGCGACCGTCGTGCAGAACGCGAACAGGGTAGCGCGGTTGGCGTTGGCACCGGCCTCCGCATACCAGCGGTTGTGGTCAGCGATGTCAACGCTGGCGTCGGGGATGATCGTCCACAGACCGCTGCCGAAAAGCGCCACTGCATGCCCGCGGTACTGGAACCAGTGGGGATTGTCAGGGCGCACGCGCAGCCGCGGCCGCTGTTGCGCCGCCGCGACCGCCGCGACGGCGAAGACAACCAAGCAGGTTGCCAGGATGATCCTCACGCGATTCGTCATCACGGTCGCTCCCGCAGACCGCCCCGATGAACTCGCCCTGGCCGCTGCTTCGCCGGGGCGCGCGATGCTCCTGTCTTTTCTCAAAACGAGAATATCTCGTAGCCCTTCACCCCGGTGATGAAGTCAACCACCACCCACAGCCCGGCGCTGAAGAACTCCGCGAAGATCAGCCCCAAGAAGCCCGGGAGCAGCATGCGATAGATGCGAAAGCCGCCGAACCGCAGCACCAACCCCTTTGCCAGCCAGCCCAGGAAAACCGGAAACCAGAAATTGATCATCGGCCACGACGCGCCCATGACGTAGCCGATGGGATGAAACGGCCACCACAGGAACATCCGGTGCATGGACATCACCGACCACATCGTCAGCGCGCCCACGATCACCAGCAGCATCGCCTCGGGTGCTGGCTTCTCGCCGTGCTGAATCAGCGACGCGGTCCAGGTCGAGTACAGATTGTGCGCGTAGTACGTCGTGAACCACGTGTGCAGGCTCAACCCGCCGTGGCGGTACATCAGGCGCAGGTACGACCAGTACGACGCGAACAGCGCGATGAGGATCGCTCCCGCCAGTGCGAACGTGAGCCCCCGCCGCGGCAGCGGCCCGAAGTCGGACATCTTGTAGCCTTGCACCACCCCGGGCATGAGCGGACTGCGGTTGTCGAGCATCAGCAAGTGATCGAAGTACACCAGGAAGCTGATCTGTCGCGCGGCGAACGGCTGCGTCCCCGCCGCCGCCAGCAGCATGTTAAGCGGCCGGAACGGATGCTGCACGTAGAGCATGCCGCCCTCGCACACCAGGCGCACCGCCACCAGGTGCACCAGGAAGAACAGGACGAACAGCCCCAGCGTCGCCAGGAATCCCGCGCCCGCGAAAGCCCCCCACCCCGCGATAAACAGCAGCCCCGCGATGAGGCCGATCATCGCCGCCCGGTAGGACAGCGGCTCGCGCGAGTCATCGGTGCCGGGTGTACGCGAGAAGGCGTTGCGCCAGACCTCGCTCAGGTGCCCCCGCATCGTCCACAGCAGATACAGCCCGAAGACGATGATTCCCCCGATCATCTGATGCGCCACGAACTCGCGCACGGGATACGCCTGCACTGAGTCGGTCCGGTACCCGAGCCAGCCGTTGATCACGAGCTGCTGGCCGAGGAAGAAGACGTAGAAGAACCACAGGCTGAACGACAGCTCGGTGGGCAGGAGAAACGCGAGTCCGACGATGCTGAACGGCAAGCGGAAGAACACCGGAACGATGGCATCCCACGGCCGGCCCTGCAGGTAGGGGTTGAGATTAATGAAGTGAACGTTCAGATACGGCATCGCCGGAATGTAGGAGTGCAATCCGTTCATCGTATGAATCGCGAAGGGCACCGCGAAGAACGTCCACATCAAGCGGTTGCGCAGGAAGGGCACGCCCCCCGGGTCGTCACGCTGCTGCGCCATTTCGATGGGCAATTGGACGAGCGGGAAGACGAGCTTCTCATGATCCACCCACGGGCGGCGGATGATCGCGCTCATGCAGAAGAACACGACGTACACCGCCAGCACGAGCGCCGTCCACGCCGCCAGCGGCACCACCCACTCACCCCACGGGATCGTCTCGCCTGCCGGCAATCCCTCGTAGAGCCAGGTTATCGCATCGGGATTCTTCGGCGCCGCCCAGCCCGGGATATAGCGCAGGAACAGGGCCTCGTAGCGGTTCTCCGGTGTCGCGAAGTACGACGGCCCGGCGAGGTAGGGGATGAGCAGGCCGGTCATGCCGAATGACGGAATCCCCGCCGCGACCAGCATCATGCTGAAGACCAGCAGCAACTCGGCGGCGGTGAAGGCTTGGCGTCGAAGGCGCCGCAGCAGTCCATTGCCCGCCGTCGCAAGCAGCGCGAATACGAAGAAGGCGCTGATCGGAAACGCCGTCAGTCCGACCCACGTCCCCCGCATCACGAGGTCGCTGAACGGGATACCTATGCCCAGCAGCAGCGCGCACACTGCGCCGGTCGCGACAGCGCGGAAGGTCATGGATGGTTCGCTTGTGCGGCCCGCCCCTGTTGATCGCGCGCTGGCGCCGGCAAAGTCACGCCGCGATCCTCGGTCGTACGTCCGGTGGCACGGACCATTGCCTCGGCCGATGTTCCGATCGGCCCGCCTGCATTCACGCGCCTTGTTCTGCGCCCTCCGCCGCGCTTCCTACGAAGGTCACGGCTGCGCCAGCGTGCGCGCGACGCGCGCGCCGAGTCGAGCAAGGTCATGCCGCGGCGCAATCAGTATCAGGCTCACGGCGCGGTCAGGGTCTATCTCCAACTCGATGCCCGCCGGGGACAGGCCGGGCGTGAACGTTTCGTACGCTGCCCACTTGCCTCCGTTCACTTCACCAACCTGGGCGCGGGTCTCCGCCGCCTCGCTCGCCAGCCGACCCCCAACGCGAATCCTGCCCGCTTCGGCGGGCATGAGCAACAGTGCACGCGAATCGGGCAAATCGCGCCCATCCCCAGCGATCACCATGAAATGGGCGTTCGCGCGGGCCAATCCTTTGCCGTCACGGGACATCGAGCCGCTCGCCTCAACAGCCAGCGTGCGCCCCGCCTTGTCCTCCAGTATGAAGCCTGGCTTCTGCGGCCCGAGGGTCACGGCGTACCCATGGTGTTCCGTGCGCACCTCGATCCGACGTTTCCCGCCGGCGTCCGTTTTGAACAGTACATACGCCGCCCCGCCGTCCCGCGTCGGGACGCAGAAGGCGTGGATGCGCGGACTGTCCGGTTCGACGTGCAGGCGCGTGATGCCGGCGAAATCAAGCACAGCGCGATACACCGTGCCCAGTGTGTTCTCACCGTCGGACATCGCTTCGAGAACGTCCGGCGTGTACATCACTGAGCCCGCGCCGACCGGATTGACCATCAGGCGCGGCTCATCCGCAGTACCAGTACCGCGCCCTATGACCTTGGCTCCCGCCTCCGCGACCTCGAGCGCGGGCCACCCGCGCCACGAGCGCAGCCCGAACCACGGCTCGCCGTCGACCCGCGCGAGCGGCGGTTCGCCGCGTGGCAGCGCAAGCCCCGCGAAGGTCTCGCCGCGGAAGTGGACTCCTGCCAGTCGCTGGAGTCGGTCCTCCCGCGTCCGCTTCCGATCCGGGTCGAAGCTGATGTCGCCGGAGATGTACGCGGCCCCGCCCCGCCGGACGAACCGCTCGACAGAAGCCGCGGCCTCATCGCTCGGGCAGTAGGGGAGGGGCCAGAACAGCACTCGCGCGGTCGCCGGCAGCGACTCGGCGAGCTTATCCTCATCAATCACGCCGAAATCCACGTGCGCGCCGATGAGCGCGTTGATGCATTGCAGCACCGCCCGATAGACCTGATCGCCGTTCGGCCCGAGGCGGTGGCTCGTTGGCACGACGACCCACGCCTCCGGCTCCCGATACTCCGGCTCGAAATGCTTGAACAACAGCGCGGTGTTGCGATACGCGCTCAACACGCGTTTCGGCACGCGGTCATTCGAGTGCACCAGGCCCCACGGGAATACGCTCTCCTCGGCATCCGCCCAGCACCAGTTGTGCACCTTACATCCACCGAGCCCGAGCGCATAGTGCGGCACCGCAAGGTAGAGATCAACCTGCTCCTGCTCGGTGCGGGTCTCGTGGTAATCCCCGGTGCCGGCCCACGCCGGATGCGTCTTGCACCCGAACTCGCCGATGCTCAACCCCTGCCCGTACGCCCGCATATCGGAGAACCTGAACTGCGCCGGGAAGCGCTCGACGTCGCTGCCCTTGAGCCCGAAGTAGCCCATGTTGCCGATGTCTATCGGGCCCAAGGATGCGCGCAGGTCAATACCGGCGAAGGGCATTCCGTAGAACTCCACGGTCGTCGGCCGGTCCGCGTCCCCCGCCTTGCATCCCTCGTGCATTGCACTCAGCCATCGCCGCACCAGCCATTGCTCTAACAGCTTGCGGTCGCGCGCGCGCAGGTCATCCCACCCCCGCGACGCGGGCCGCTCCACGCTCACTTGCTCGAATCCCGTAATCGGCGGCTCCTCGCGCCACGCCTCTTGCAGTGCCTCCACGGTGCCGTACCGGTCGCGCAGAACCGCGGCGTACAGCGCCCGCATCTCCGATGTATCCTCGATGTTGAGCCGCAAGTCGCCGTTCGTGTAGTGGATGACCCCCGGTGTGCCGGACAGCATCTTCGCGAAGCTCTCGCACCACCCCGCCTGCTGTTTCAGCTCCTCTTCGCTCGTCGCCGTGTCCCACCCGATGAGCAACCCGGGAACGTATATCAGCCGAAGCTGCTGCGCCAGCTGCGTCATCGCTTGCACCTGCCGGGCGGTGCGCTCGTCGGCGACGAACGGCGTCGTGAAGCTCGCCGGGTTGAACTGAAGATTCTCGTACACCGTCACGCCGTTATCGCGCATCATCCCGAGGTCGCGCGCCCACGTCAGCGGGTTATGCGCCGCCGACCAGAACATGTTCCCGTAGGTGTCCGTCCCCAGCAGGAAGTGGCGCACGCCGTCGGCCTCGACGTAGTTGTCCGCGAATGTCACGTCGGGCCCGGCTGCAACCGCGTTCTCAGCGCTGACGCAGAAACCCGTCTCCATCCGATCAACCGGTTGCCCGTCAAGCGCCAGCGCCGCCGTCACGCGATAGAAATCGTGATCGAACGCACCCGGATCCCATTCCGCCTCAATCACGGCTGTCTCACCGGGCGCGATCGCGCGAGCGACCTCGTCCACCGTCACCCGGCGGTCGCGCGATCCGTCCGGCGCACCGACGCCCAGGGTCGCCGGCTCAATGTCGAATCGCATGTTGGCGCGGCGCACTCGCTGCCCCGAATTCGACAGGCGAACGCTCACCTTGACCGCCTCGCCCTGCTCGTAACACGCCCGGTCCGTTTCGGGATTGTGCAGATGAACCCCGGCCAGCATCAGCTTCACCAGGCGTACCAACCCGTGTCCGAGCGCGCGTTCGTCGGCTGCGAATATGTCGCGGTTGGTCACTCCGAAGAACGCCCAACTCGAGCCGGCATAATGACCCGCGTAGTTATGCACCAGCGCGCCGATGCTTCCCCGCAATCGCCCGTAGCGGTCATGCGCGTTGATGAGCGAGATCCACCGTGCATTGTTCCAGCCCACCACGCCGCTCGCGGCATAGCCCTCGAACGGACCCTCGATCATGAGATCCGCGGGGAACGCGAAGCCGTCAGCGCACCCCCGAGCGTACGCCGCGCGCTCCAGCGGATACGACGGATCGAACACCCCGATTTGCAGCGGCGCCACCTGCAGGGCGTCGCGAGGCACGCCGCTGCGTGTGTTGATCTGTACCACCGGCGGCACTCGCGCCAACTCCAGGTCGTCGAACCAGGCCGTCCCGCTCGTGTTGTACAGCCCCGCAATGAGCCGTAGCTTGCTTACCCGCGACGCCACGCGAAAGCGCCACTCGTGCCGTTGCCAGTCCTGCGGCGCCGTCACGTGCGCGATATCGCGAAACGTCACCAGCCCCCCGTTGTCAGCGTACTGGTACACCGCAAGGTACGCGAACCCGTCGGCCTCGCGCCCCAACGCGCCCCCCCTAATCCAACCCGAGAAGACGAATTCCTCCCCGGGCTCGGCCGCGACCTCCCGGTAACAGCCGCCGCTGAGAACGTCCGCACCCGCCGCCACTCCCACGCGCAGCGAATGCGCGCCCGAACGCACCACATCGCTCACCACGTCGCACGTCCCGGGAACGCTCGTGTGCCACGGTGCCCCCTCGAAGCCGCCTTCGATAGGGACCTGCTCTTCCTGCGCTTTCAGGGCCTCCATCTGCGGCAGCCATCCCGCGGGCGTGCGGACGACCAGGTTGTCGAGGGCGTATCCCCCCGTGCTCACGAAGTCGCCGCCCTCAACGAGGAACTGCTGGAACGTGCGGTGCGCCTCTGCCGGAAAGGTCGGACCGTACGGGAGCATTACAAGGTCGAATTGCGCGCGGTTGAGGATTCCCCGGTTGGCCAGTTCCTCCGCGGTCAGGAACCGCGTTTCGACCCCCGCCGCCCGCAGGAGCCCCGCCAGGTAATCCGGCGATGATGGCGCGCCTGCGACCGGCAGATCGTCGCGCAGAATCGCCACGCGCTCCGGCCGCTCCGTCATCTGGGGCGCTGCATCCATGTCAGGTGTCCACTCCGTGGGCTGGCGCCCTTCCACGAGAGTGAGATTGTCAACCCACGCCTCGCCCGTCGCCTCCCATATCCCCGCGCGCACCGACACGTGGGTCGCGCCGGCGTTGACCTGAAAGACATAGGCATATCGAGTCCACTCCAAGGTGCCCGTCGCGCGCGCGAAGTCTTCGAAGGCGACGATTACGCCGTGGTCATCGTACTGGTAGACCGCGAGATACGCATGACCACCTGCACTCGTCGGTCGCACCTCCCGTGTCTGCAGCCATCCGCTACACGCATACCATTGGCCGGAGGTGAGCGACAGCAGGCTCTGCTCCACGAGCGCCTCGCCGCTCACGTGCAGCGACTGATCGCCGCTGTGTCGCGTATCGCGCACGACCTCACACGAGCCGTGGACCGTCCAGGCAGGGGAGACGGTGCCCGCGGATCGCTCGAACCCGCCGTCGCGCACCAGGCTGATGCCGTCGGCGGCGCTGCCCCGGCACGGCGTTAGAGCAAGCAGAATCGCCGCTCCAAACAGGCAAATGCATCTCACCATGTCACGGGTATTTCGCGCGCGCGGGAGTCCTCTCCTGCGACAGGAGCAACGCGCGGCAGGACGCGCCACCGCCGAAGCGAATCCGAGGAAGCAGCACTGCTAACGGGAGACTGCGTGTCATGGGAAGAACCTGTGCGAGTTGCGCTGTGATGCTGGTTGCGCTTCTTACGTTCCTGCTGTCGCCGGCGAGTGCCGACTTGCTCGTCGAGCGCGCCACCTATGACGCGGGAGCGAAAGTGCATGCGTCGGCCGCCGTGGTTGATCTCGATGGCGACGGCAGTCCAGCGATCGTGTTCGTCACCGCCGGGGGCGATGTCGTGGCGATGACGGCCGACGGCACGCCGAAGTGGGTCGCTCGCGGCATGGCGAAGATGGCCGTGCCTCCGGCTGTCGCTGACCTCCTGCCCGAGCCCGGGCTCGAACTCATTGCCGCCGACTGGAAGGGGCGCGTCCGGTGCCTCAACGCGCGCGGCCGCGTCCTGTGGGAGACTCGCATCGGCGAGATGATAAGCTGGAGCAGTCCAGCTATCCTTGGGTTACGCGGCCCCGGGCTGCGTTCCGACGACGGCCCGCGCTTGATCGTTGTCGGCGATGAGACCGGCGGCTTCTGCGCGCTCTCGCGCGACGGGAAGATCGTATGGCGCCACGCCGCGCCGTCGGGCGTCAGCATTGCCTGCCCTCCGGCCGTCGGCGACATTGACGGCGATGGCGCTCAGGAAATCGTCTTTGGCGCGCAGGACGGCATCATCCGCTGCCTCACCGCCAAGGGCCACGAGAAATGGATCTTCAAGACCAATGCGGACGCCTACACCGGCCCGGTCATCGCCGACCTCGACGGCGATGGGCATGCCGAAGTCGTCACCGCCTCCGGCGACGGTTTCGTCTACGTCCTGGGCGGGCGATCCGGCGACTTGGTGTGGAAGTTCGATTCAGGCGCGCCGGTGGATTCGAGCCTGGCCATCGCCGATGTCGTCCCTGAGACCGGACCGGAGGTGCTCTTCGTCAACACGGACGGCGACTTCTATTGCCTCAGCGCGCGCGGTGAGAAGCTCTGGTCGCAAGGCCTAGGGGCTCGCGCCGTCGCTCCGCCGTGCATCGCCGATCTCGACGCGGACGGCATGCTCGAACTCATCGTCGGCGACCACGCCGGCACGCTCCATGTCCTCTCCGCGGCCGGGGAACCGCTCGAACAGCATCAACTCACGGGTCGCCTCAACGCCACTCCCACCGTCGTCCTGGGACCGCGGGGCCTGAGCCTCGTCGTTCCCGACGAAGGCGGCAAGGTGCACGTGTTTCTCGCGCCGGCGTCAGCGTCCGGCGCGGCGGTCGCGTGGTCGGGGTTTCGGGGCGATCCCGCCGGGCGGGCCGATGTCCGCGCCTTCGCGCGGGAGGTGCGCGTCCCCATTCGCATTACCAGGGCAGATCCGGGCTCGCTTCTCATGGGCGACGGCGTTTTCCGCGTGATGATCGGCAACGATGCGGGCGGCGACGTCATCGTCACGCTCGAAGTCGCCGCGCCCGAGAACCGCACGTTCTCCATGCAGCGCCGCCAGGGAACAGGCGAGGAATCCTACGAGCTGGCGTACGAAATCCTGGCTCGCGGCGAGTATCGGTTCAGCGTGAACGTCCAGCCCGCGAGCGGGAAGGCCGCGCCCGCGCGCTACGAACGCGGGGTGCACATTGTGCCCTTCGCGCGGGACGAAGCAGAGATAGCGCGACTCCTCGGCCGCGCGCGCGACGCGGCGATTGCCCTTCGCGCCGCAGGCAGCGAAGGAGCCAGGCATGTTCTGATGAACGTGGACGACATCGGCGCCGGCATCGCCGAACTTGACTTGCCGCGGTTCGATAGCATAGCCCAATCGGAACGGCGCGATGTCGCCGGCCAATTCGCCGCGCTGCTGGAGCGAGCGCGGCAACTGGCGAAAAAGGCGCGATTCGCGCTCGCCGCCGGCGACAGCGAGCAGCGCGGCTTCGCCGCTTGGGCGGTCGAGCCCTACGCCGACTTCGACGCGAACGCCGTGCCGGCAGGTGAAGCCGCACGCTTACTGAGTGTTACCCTCTGTCGCGGCGAGAGGCACCCCGTGGCACTCAACATCCTCAGCTCTAGGATCGAGCCCCTGCCGCTGCGGGTGCTGCCAGGCAACCTCAAGCGCGATGACGGCGGTGCTGCGATACCTGCGCAGCAGGCGCTGACTCTCCGCCGCGTCGTCTTCGCGCCTTCGAGGGACGGCAAGCTCTACCCCGATGCGCTGCCGCGCCTCGACGCCATCAACAGCGTCACCGTCCCGCCCTGGGAGGCGGCCCAGATCTGGATCACGGTTGACGCGACCGGGCTGGACTCGGGCGTATACCGCGGCGAGATCGCGCTCGACCCCATCACACCGGGGATCGAAACGCAGACCGTGCCGCTGGAGATCACGGTTCGCTCGCTCGCACTTCAAGGGCGCTCTCCGCTGGCGTCGTGCCAGTGGGCATATCTGCACGCCGGGACGACCGCCGACAAGATGCAGGAGGCGGCCGATGACCTCCTCGCGCATCACACGACCGTCTACCCCTTCGTCGGCGCCTCCACGGCGCCGCCCAAGGCCGACGCCGCCGGCAACTTGCTCGAAGCGCTCGACTTCACCGCGCACGATGCGCTGTTCGAGTTGTACCACCGGCCCAAGGGCTGGCTGCTCTATCTGACCGGCTCGCCGCGGTTGTCGAGCGCCGTCGAGATGTTTTCCCCCGCCTGGGAGAAGCTCTGCGCAACGTGGCTCAAGGGAATGGCGGAGCATGCGCAATCATTGGGACTGGACTACACGGACTGGGCCTGGTATCCCATTGATGAGGCCGGCAAGAAGCTGATCCCCGACCTGCTGCGCGCGGCGAAGTTCGCCAAAAGCGTGGACCCGCGCATTCAGATGTACTACGACTTCTTCCAGGGCTCGCTCGAAGTCAGCCTTGCAGACCTCAAGCGGCTCGATCCCTACATTGACATCTGGCAACCCCACCGCGGCATCGTCGAGGAGCAGACCCCCGAGGACGTCGAGCGCATGGACTTCCTGCGCTCAACCGGCGAGGCGGTGTGGACCTACGACACCTCCGGCAGCAGCCACGCGCTCTCTCCGGTCGGCTACTACCGCAGCCAGGGATGGCTGGCGTGGGACAAGCGCATCAGCGGCGTAGGCTTCTGGACCTACAACAGCACGGGCACCGACCAGTGGCAGGAGCGCAATGACCGCGAGTACCTCGCGATATACCAGGGCCGCGAGATCGTCCCCAGCAAGCGCTGGGAGGCCTACCGCGACGGCATCGAGGATTACTGGGTGCTGTCGCTGCTGCGTCAGGCCGGGGAGCAGGCGCGTGCTGTCGGGCGCCGGGATCTGGCAGATCAGGCCGAGCAAGCTATCGCATCGGCGGTGGCCGCCGTGATGTCCGACCGCGAGAACCCGCAGGTCTACGAGGCCCAGCGCCGCATCACCGCCGAGCTGACAGAGGAGATCGTTGCCGCGCTCGCGTCGGCCGGGTGACCGGGTACCGGCGCCGCGCAGGGAGAGCTGCAGCGTGGGCGGAATACTACGCACGGAACTTGGGGCGGCCGCCGGCGCCCATGCTGCCTATGCTCGCAAATCCTCGGCAGGACGGGGCGCACCGGTAAACCCCCGCACAGCCTAGCTCGTATCGTACTAAAACAGCCCCGGCAGGAGCAGGCTATGGAAGCGGTGGCAATGGCGCGCCCCAGCGTGGGTGTACGAGTGGAGCAAGGCGACGAGCAAATCGCAGCTCGCTACAGCGCCGGCGATGCGACGGCATTCGCGGAGCTGATGCAGCGCCACATGCGTACCGTGTTCGGCGTCGCCTACGGGGTGCTCCGCGACCGCGATGACGCCGCCGACGTCGCGCAGGAAGTCTTCGTCAAGCTGTCCCAATCACTCCCGCGGATGCGCGTGCGCGGCTCGCTCGGCCCGTGGCTCTACCGCGTCGCCACGAACCGCGCAATCGACCGCCTGCGCCAGGGGCGCAGAGAGAACACTGTCAACGGCGCGGAGGAACGCCTGCTCAGAAGCAACGGCCCTGATCCGGGCGCGGCCGTCGAAGGCATCGAGCTGCGCACCGTCGTCTTCCGGGCCATCGCGAAGTTGCCGGAGAAGCAGCGCATCGTCTTCACCATGCGCCACGTCTCAGGACTCAGCCTGAACGAGATAGCAAGCGCGACGGGCTGCGCAACCGGCACCGTGAAATGCCACCTCGCGCGGGCGACGCGCCGCCTGCGCGAGACGCTCGCGCCCTACCTGAGCACGGCGGAGTGGGAGGCCTAGCATGAGAGAGTGTAAGAAACTGCAAGATTCCGTCGCCCTGTACGCCTCGGGCGATTTGGATGCGAAAGATCGCTCCACGGTCGAAGCGCACCTCCAGAGCTGCTCCGAGTGTCGCCGCGCCGTTGATGAGATGAGGGCCCTCGTCGCGGTCGCGTCCGCCGAACCCGTCCGAGTGCCCGATGAACTCGCGGGGCGCATCGCCGAGCAGGTGAACAGGCAAAGGGCCGTCGCGCCGCCGCCGAGCGCGTTCAAGTGGTCAACCGCGTTCGCCTTTGCCGCTGCCGTAGCCGTCGTCTTCGGTGCCGGGGTGCTTGTCGGCATCCGGTTGCCGGGCGGCGAGGCCCCTGCAGGCGAAGCGGTCGTCGTTTCGTCGCCGACTGCCGGGGGCGGCCACCGCGCCCACGTGGCTGCGCGGATGCAACGGGATGAGCCACCGGAGCGGACGCAAGAGGTCGCCGCTGAACCCGACGAATCCGCGCCCACCGCCGTCGCGGCCGACTCAGCGGAGCCGACTTCTCCGCCTGCTGCTGGGCGCGCTGCTCGCCGCGTCGTGCGCCACGTGTACCGCGCTCCGGGCGCGGTCGCCCCCGCACATGAGGCGCCCGCTGTCTCCGAGCCGCAGGAGCAACGCAAGCCGCCCGCCGTGAAAGCCCCCTTGCCCGCGGGCGTGGACGACGTCCGCCTCGCCGCGATCCCGGAGGGAGACCTGGAGTGGTAGCGAGAACCTTTGTGCTGGCTTGTATGGTGGCGGTCGTTCTTTGCGGCGTCGCCGTCGCGCAGATCGCCGAGCCGCTCGTGCTGCTCGACGGCGAATCGGCCCCGCTCGAGGCGCCCGCCGTGCTCAAGGACGGTCATGTCCTGGTCTGGGTGCGCGACCTTGCGCACATCGCCGGCGGGCAGGTGTACGTGCGCTCGACCGACGGGGCAGCGGTGATCCGCCGTGACGCCGTGTGGACTGCGTTCTCACCCGGCAAGGCGGAGGCCGAAGCGCCGGGCAGGATCATCCCGCTGCCGGTCGCGGTTGAGCGCGTCAATGACAGGGTAATGATCCCGCTCGAAGCCGGGTGCCGCGCGCTCGGCATTGGGTGTAGTGTCGGGCAGAGAATCGTGGCCACCATCTCCCGTCCCGGCTCCTCACCGAGCCGCGGCGGCCGGCGCCCCGGCAGCATCGCCGGGCGTGCCACCTTCAACGGGAAGGGAAAGGCAGGCATTCATCTCCGGCTCGTGCGCGAGGACGGCTTCACGTTTGTTCCCGGCGCTCACGCAGTGACCGGCGCTGACGGCGAGTATGAGTTCTGGGGCATCCCGCCCGGCGCCTACCATGTCTATGCGTACGTCGGCGACAACCCGCGCTACTTCAACCGGCATGCACCGCCCGTGCGACTGCAAGGCGGCGCGGTGACGGTGGCGGATCTCGAACTCGGGATGGTGCTGGAGCCGCTCGTGCCGCAACCCGGGGCGGCCGTGGAACGCGAGGGCGCGGTCCTCTTCCGCTGGAATGACTGCCCCGGCGCCGCTGAGTACACGCTCACTATCCTGGATGACGCGACCGGCGGCGAGGTGTTCTCAACGAGAGCCAAGGGCCCGCTCGCCTCCGTGCCCGGCTCTCGCCTCAGTCCGGGAGGCACGTATCGGTGGCACGTGCGGGCCACCGGAGCGGACGGGTCATTCCTCGGCGGAACCCCCGGCACCGGCGGCCAGCCCTGGCGCTTCCGCGTCAGGTAGCTCCCCACGAACGCATTGCGCTAGCCGCGGCGACTCGAGCGCCCGACCCACGCCGTCGTCCACTCCAGCGCTGCGGGCTCGTTCGTGATGCTCAGGAACACCATCCCCTTAATGCGTCCCTCGCGGAGCCACTGCAGCGCCGCCTCGCACTGGTGCTCCATGAGGTCGAGCGGCATCGGCCGCCCGTCGCCGTAGTCGTACATGTAGAGGCCAAGCACGATTGGCTTGCCTGGCGCCAGGGCCTCGCAGCGCGTAAGATTTGTCTCGAGTTCGTGCAGTTCCTCCGCCCGCCACGTCCACAGGTTGATGACATCCAGGTGCTCGAGGTACTCGCTCAACTGCGGATGATCGAGGTTCATGGTGTACACCACGCCCCAGACCTGAAGCGCGCGCGGCCCCGATCGCAGCAAGTCGCAGAGGCGGGCCAGTTCGGCCACAGGCATCCCGCGACCCGCAACCTGCTGGCTGGTCAGGTCGTCGAGCAGAACCGCCTCCAACGCCCCGACCGCGGCAGCGGCAGCGTGCGCCGCGCGCGCATCATCCGCGTAATCATCCGCGTGGCCGGTCATCTCGCCGGGGCATACTTCGTACACCAGCCGTCCGCCGAGCTCCGCCGATTCACGCGCTAGCTCCACCGCCTCCGCCTGCTCCAGCACCTTGCCGCCCGCAATGATGATGTTGCGGAGCCCCAGCATCGCCGCCCGCGCTGCCGAGTTCGCTTCCGCGTACGCGGCCAACCCGCTCTCTCCGCCGCCCCGCGCCTCGCGCGTCCCCCACACCCACATCCTGTCGCGCACGCCGCCGGTCGGGTCCAGCTGCGCGGGCGCGCTCGACCCAACCGGCAGCGGCTCCAGGCCGTCCCGCGTCACGCGAATCCGCTGCACCCGCAGGAACTGGCGATTCGCGTCCATGTACGCGAAGAGCACGACCTCCGGCTCCACCTCCATCATGCACCCCATCGCCCACACCGGGAAGTCAACCGTCGTGCCCTCGTCCCACGTCACGCCGTCATCATAGCTGACGTTGATAGAATGCCCGGGAAACCGGTGCGCCACCAGCAGCGCCCCGGAACTCGTCCGCGTCATGCACGGCGCATACCCGGGGAACGGCCCGCGCCGCGCCGACGCCCACGTCTCCCCGCCGTCGTCAGAGAACGTCTCCCACATCGTCGGCGAGTAGATCGGCCGGATGTAGCACAAGATGCGCCCGTCGCCCAGCACCGCGGCAACCGGTTCCGTGAGATCGAACGAGCCGTCAATCGTCCCCGCTGGCTGCCCGGTCCAACTCGGCCGGTCGAGGTTCACGGGCGGCGACCAGATCCTGCCGCCGTCGGTCGAACGGATCGCGAACGCCTGGCAGTGAATCGAGCCCCACTGCACCACGTTCTTGCCCTCGTTGCCGGCCGACCCGCCGAGCAGGAAGCGTACGAGTGTCCCATCGGCCAGCTCCAATAGCGGCCCGTAGGGGCTGAGTCTCGCGGGGTCCGCCGGCCACTCTCCCGTCAGTTCCGCGGCGACGGGCTCGGACCATGTCCGCCCGTCATCCTGCGATTCGGCCATCAGGACTTGCCGCGGTTCCGCGCTGATGACTTGCACGACCAACCGGCCGCCTCTCGTGGCGTGCACCACGCCGCCGTGAAGCACGGCGGGCAATTCCTGCGGCGCGCCCCACGTCCGCCCGTTGTCAATAGAACGGACGAGGAAAGTCGCGTTCTCCGATGGGATCGCGAGCAGCAGATCTCCGCCCGGCGCGCGGCATATCGAAGGCATGTTCTGCCCGCCAGCGATGCTCGGCGCCGGGTGCAACCAGTTGCGCGGCAGCCGCGTCTCCGCGTCCCACGGCTGAGCGGGCGCCGCGCTCCCCGCAACTTTCACATTCCGCACAGAGAAGCCGCCGTATCCCGCGAACCCGATGCGCCCCGCGCGGAAGCTCGCATCGGTCACCACCGGCCCCGGCCGCCCGTCCACCCACACCTGGATCCGCTCCCCTGCGCACTCGACGCGCAGCTTGTACCACCGATCCGTTTCACTCGGCACGCCGGGCATCATCGCGAGCCTCAGGTTTCTGATGTAGCCCGACTCGTCAACCCTGGAGATGGCGGCCCAGAAATGCTTCGCCCGCAGCTGCTGCCCGCACCACGGAAACCGCACCCAGTAGTAGTGATTGGCGTCCTGCGCCCGGAGAATGACTCCCGCGTCGCCGGAGCCGGTTTCGCGGTAGCTCGCCATCAATTCGAACTCCACGGTCACGTCGGTGAACGCCTGCGGCAGATAGAACGCGAGAGAGTGCGTGTCGCGCGCATCCGGGCAGTCAATGCGCCCGCTGGCATCCTCGCTCCACGCCCCGTTGATGAATGCCCAGTCGCTGCCGTCGCCGATCTTCAACTCCATCGCCGCCGCCCTCCCCATGGTTGCCGTGGACACTGTCGCGACCGCCAACACGACAGCAACCACCCACCCAGCGCTGCCTCGATATCGCCCCAGGCCCATCGTCATCGGTGTCTCCGCTCCGGGATCGCGCGCGCAATGCCCGCCCCTATCTGTGCGCCCGCTCCGCCGACAAATCGAGATACCGCTTGATGCCCTCAGGCGTGACATTCCACGGAATGTGATTGCCGACGCACATCATGTACCCGCCCGTCATCCCAGCGGTCTCGATCATGCTGTCAACCATCGCCTCGATTTCGTCCGGATCGTTGCGCGTCAGGATGCGGTTGTCGCCTTCGCCCGCGAGGAAGCAGTTCTCGTGTTTTCGCGCGATCCGCTTGTAGTCCGTGTACGGCTCGGAGATGATCCCTCGCGCGCCGCACGCCATCACGTCATCGGCGTACGCGTCCACGCAGCCATCGGACATGAAGATGACTTCCTTGCCCGCCGCCTTGACTATCCCCCAGAACTCTTCGTACCGCGGGAAAATGTACTTGTGCATCCACGCCGGCGAGCACACCGGCCCGCGCGAGGTCACGATGTCATCGTGGCACACCACGAAATTGACCGGCAACCGTGCGAAGCTGCGGAAGACGCGCCGGTTGATCTCCGCGAACTCGTCCATGATCCGCTCGAAGCGCGGGTCGAGGCAGGTCTCGAGGAACAGCTCCCAGCCGAACGTCAGCAGCGGCCACATGAACATCGTGTTGTAGAAACCCGCCGAGGCAGTCGAGCCTTCGGGTGCCTTGGCGCCGTGCTCCGCAGGATAGCCCTTGCGGTACATCTCGTAGAGCTTCTCTTCGTCGGAGTAGTCGCGCGACTCGACGACCGGGATGTCTGTGAAGTCTCCCTGCGCGAGCGGCGAGAACGCGAACACGTCGTCGGCGGTCTTGAAGAACTTGCCCCAGTCCCAGAAGCCGCTCTCGCCGTCACCCCAGCGCACGCGGCGTCGGCCTTCGTCGTTGACACTCGAGGTCTGGTCATCGAGGTCGAGGGTAGGCCGTGGCTTGGGATCGTCGGTGTCCGGGATCCCCAGTTCCAGTTGCGGATACAACTCGCGCAGCTTCAACCGGCACCGCCGCGGGTGCTCGTAGTAGTCAATGCCGGTCAGGTACGTCTCCGCGTCCGGGCACGACCAGTGCTCCCAGTGCGGAATCCGTTTGGGCGCCAGGCCCATGAACGCCAGATATTTGTCGCTGTACTCCATGTCGTCTCCGGAACCAGTATCCGCCGCGGATCAGCGCGCATGTTCGCGGGCCCCAGGGGTACAAGGCGGGGATGCCATCCCCGCCGCGTGCCGTCCGGCATCCGCGACATCGCTGTTGGTTCGCGTCCATCCGCGGCCACTGAGTCTCACTCTTACCCCGCCGCGACGCGCCGCGCCAGGCCCTCCAGCATCTCCTCGCTGTTGCCCTTCACCAGCTTCGCCAGCAAACCCCTAATGAGCGGCCCGATCAACGGCACGTTGAAATCGTAGTCCAGCTTCAGGTAAACGAGCGTCCCGTCCGGATGCTCGTCGAACGTCCACACCCCGTCGTATTTGTCCCAGTCCCCCTCGGTCGCGCGGAACGTGCACGCGCGCCTGGCGTCGTCCCAGTCGTCCTCCTCGACCCACGCGATGGTGCGCCTGAACTCCTCGACGCGGCCGGCCCACCGACTCTTCGTGTGCGAACCCTCGCGCTCCAGAATCTCGACCGTCTGGACATTGGGCATGAACTCCGGGAATCTCTCGATATCCTTCGCCGCCGCGTAGACGACATCGGGCGGTGCCGGGATGACCTTCTCTACCTCGATAACGGGCATGCGCGCCTCCTTGCGCCGGGGTGACCGAATACTTCCCCGCCGCGCTCGCGCATCCTCCAGGCAGGAAGCGCCCACGGCCAGCCGAAACAGTCGGGCGGCGCAATCGAACACATTCCGGAGGCGACCTGTGATACCTCGACCGTGGCAATGCCTGCTCGCTGCCGTGACCCTCTCTGCTCTCGCGCATTGTGCCGCCAGCGCGCAAGAGCAGCCCAAGCCCCTCGTTCGTTGGGAGTTCAAGGCCGACGCCGACGGCTGGTACCCCGCGCACTCGATGGGGCCACCGGCCGTCCGCGACGGCGTCCTGCACGGCAAGGTCACTGGCGGCGACCCGTACATGATCTGCAGCGAAGGGCAGTGTTTCGACATCCAGGCCAACGACTACCAGGCCGTCGTCATCCGCGCCAAGGTGAAAGACGGCGGCGGCGCGGAGTTCTTCTGGGCATCGAGCACCCAGGGCAAAGACCTCGGCTTCGTCGCGGGCAAAGAGATCGGCTTTAGCATGATCGCCGACGGTGAGTTCCACACCTACCATGTGTTCCCGCTGTGGAAGGACCGCGTCACGCGCCTGCGCTTCGACCCGCCCGGCGGCGAAGGGCAGGAAGTGTGGATTGACTACATCGCCGTCGTCGAATTCCCGCAGCCCGACTCCGTGCCGCAACAGCCCGTGTGGGAGTTCGACCGCGGCCTCGACGGCTTCATCCCGCAGTCGGATATCGAAACCTTCGAGGCGCGCGACGGCCAACTCGTTGTCACTTCGCTTGCTGGGCAGCGGCCGACGTTGCTGTCACCTCAACTCGACGGCGATCCGGGGCTGCTCCGTTACCTGACCATCCGAGCGGCGCTCCAAGGCGTCGAGCAGATCATCGTCGCCTTCGCGGAGGAAAACGCGAAGTTCGGCGGGCGGCAGCAGCTTGCCGTGCCCGCCGTCGCCGACGGGGAGATGAAGACCTATCTCATCGATGTGCCGGACCTCGTCGGCGATGCGGCGCGGATCTCCCGCCTACGCTTGAGTTTCACCACGTCTGCACAACCCGCGACGGTCAGCGTGGACTCGGTGGCGCTCACCGCCGCCCCGTCCGGCCCGCCCGAACTCGCCTTGAGCATCACCCCGGAGACCCCGATCCTGTTCGTCGGCCGGCCGCGTGAGTTCACGGTGGCGCTCCAGAACGTCGGGGGCGAGTCGGTCGGGCCGGTCGAGATCGCAGTGAGTTCGCCGGCCATAGGCGGCGAAGCGCCGACTGTACGTGGGCCGGCTTCGCTTGCCCCGGGCGAGAAGTGGACGGGCTCCGTGCCGATCGTGGCTTCGCTGGCGGGCCGGGCGCCGCTGACCGTTCGCGTCACCGCGCCGGCAGCGCCCGCGGTCACGGTCGAGACAAACCTCGTGGTCAGCCGCGGGGTCGATTTGAGCCGCCTGCCTCGACCCACGGACGCGCGCGCCGTCGAGATCGAAGAGGGCATCTGGATCTCGAACCAGGTGGTGGGGCTGATGATCATTCGCAACGAGCAGGGCTGCGGCCCGGCGCTGCTCTGCGTCTGGGACGGTGCATGGAAGCCGATGGCGACTATTGCCAGCTTCTGCGAGTTGATCGGCATGGGCGGCGACCCCCCACAGGCTCGGATTCGCCTGACCCCGGTACTCCCTCTTGTGGCCGTTCAGGGCGGCACCGCGTTCGGCGTAGAGATGCGCGGCCGCGTGGTCTCCGGTGAAGCCCAAGGCGACCTGAAGATCTTCATCCGGCTCGACCGGGACGAGGCCCTGCCGGAGTTTGCGGTGACATCCATCTTCATGCCAAGCCAACCGGGAGAACTGCTGCGCGTCGCCGGCCCGAAGTTCCTGGCTGGCGACGGCACTTTCGATGGCGAACAAGCGGAAGGCTTATTCGCCGGGCTGGAGTGGTTGGTCGAAGGCGAGAAGTCGTCCAGCACGCTTGACATCGCCCCGCCGGGCAACGTGCGCTTCGCCCCGCACCCGAACCGCATCACCATGCCGCTCATGGCGATCGGTGCGCCAGAGGGCGGCGTGGTCGGCATGATGTGGGACGTGACCCAGAAATGGGACGGCGAGCACGACCGCCCGACCGCCGTGTTCGCCTCGCCGAACTTCCTCGACAATCAGGACAACCACCTGATGCAGCTATTCGCGCCCTCGATTCCCGAATGGACGGATGAGAATCATCTCGTTGCCGACCGGCCATATGAGCTTCAGCCCGGCAAGCCGCTGACCATCAAGCAGCGCATCTTCGCCATGCCGCGCGGATCGGTCCGCGACGCCGTGCGCCTGTGGTACGAACGCTACGGCACGCCGCCGCTGCCGGAGTTGCCGCGCAGCTATGAGGACACCATCGCCCTCAGCATTCGCAGCTACGAGGAAGTTCTCTACGTCGATGACAAGGGCTGGATGGGCGTCCAGGGCTGGGCGCCGGGGCGCTCGCCGGGCGTGGCGCTGCATTACATCCTCGCTGCCCAAGTCCTCGGAGGTGACGCCCCCTATCCGGACCTCAAGGAGAAGGCCCTCGACCGCATCGGCTCCCAGCGCGATTTGAACCTCGCCGCCCACATCGGCGGCATCAGCGAGCCCCTCCTCGACCTCCGCGGCCGCGCGTACTCCATCATGTCGTCGCAGGACGAGAAGGGCGGCTGGTACTTCAAGCCAGACGAAGAGCATCGCCCGCTTGGCGAGCCGGGAAGGACGACCCTCGGAACCGTTGCCGGCAACGTCAACCTCCTGCTGCGCGCCGCGCGCATCTTCCACGACGAACGCCTCCTCGCCGCGGGACTGAAGGGCCTCGAATTCATGGAGCAGTTCAAGGTTCCGCGGGGCGCCCAGGTCTGGGAGGTGCCGCTTCACACGCCCGACATCCTCGCTGCCGCACACGGTGTTGACGCATGCCTCGCGGGCTACCTCGCCACCGGCAACGAGACGCACCTCCGCCGCGCGGTGTACTGGGCCGAATCCGGCCTGCCGTTCCTGTACACTTGGCAGGCGCCGGAGGAGGGACTCGAAGCGATGCGCTACGGCTCCATTCCCGTTTTCGGCGCGACGTGGTACGTGGGCAGTTGGTTCGGGCGCCTCGTGCAATGGAACGGCCTCGCCTATGCGTCGTCGCTTCAGCGCCTCGCCGAATACGATAAGACCTACGACTGGCGCCATATCGCCGAGGGCGTCACCCGCAGCGGCATCATCCAGCAGCGCCTGGAGCCGGACTACCTCGGCCTCTACCCCGACAGCGTCGGCATGATTGACGGCAGCGTTTCCTGGGGCCTGATGCTCGGCCCGCAGGGCATCCTCAACAACGTCTTCCCGCTCATCGGGCGCGATCTCGAGCCGCACACCGAAACGCCCAAGCTGAATGGCACGCCGGTGACTCTCCTCGCCGCCGGGCAGCTCAGCGGTGTCCGGTGCGATGCCGACTCCGTGAGCTTCTTGCTGCGGTATCCCGCCGGCGAGTGGATGTACGCGACGCTCGTCGGCGTCGCCGGGCCGGGGCAGGTGGTCGCCGACGCAACGAACGTGGCGCGCGTTGAGCAGTTCGCCGCGCAGCCGGGATACCGGTATGATCCGGTGCTCGGCGTGGTTGAGATCAAGTTGCGGCGCGCCGACGCGCCGGTGGCAGTGACGATTCGCGGCGTTACCGCCTTCCGCGGCGAAGGCGCGCGCACGGCGTGGGACTTCGAAACCGGCGCGCAGGGCTGGCACGCCATGCATTCGATGACGCCGATCGAGGTGGAGAACGGGATCGCCGCCACCTCCATCACCGGCGACGACCCCTACATGGGCGTGGTCGGTCTCGATGCTTCCACGGAGGAATTCGGCGGCCTCCGCGTCCGCATGCGCGCGCAGCGGAGCGGCCCGGCATCCATCTACTTCGCCGCAGGCGGGCAGCCGTTCGCCGCGGATGCGCAGCAGGGCTTCGCGGTCACGGCCGGCGACTTCCAGGAGTACGCGGTTGACCTGCGCGCCCATCCGCGCTGGCGCGGTCTAGTCACCGCTATCCGTATTGATCCACCCGGATCGCCCGGTGATGCCATCGAACTCGATTCCGTCGCCTTCATCCGCCGCGCGGACCTCGAGTAGGCCAAGCGGAGCGCGCTGGAGACGCTCGGCGCCCTAACGCATCCCCCGGCCAGGGGGGAGGTCGGCGCGCTCCCGGCAGGCCCGAAGAGGACGGCGCCGCGTCGCCGCGGCGTGCCGCAGCGTTCCCCGTGCAGCTGGGTTGTACGCCTCTAGATGCTCGGGGCGCGGGAGACTGCGGAGGCCTGCTCCGGGTCGGCGACGTCGCCGACCCGCAAGCCGGCTCCACCTCTGCCCACCATCCGCGCGATCTGTGATGCCCCCGGTTCATCGCCCAGCGCGGTCACATCGGCCGCGGGGGCGTTTGACAATCGCCGCAAACGTGGTATACTGTAATTGCAAAATATTTGCAGTTAGGTGACCATGCCCGACTCGTCCATGATCCAAGAGCTGCGCGCTGCGGGACTCAAGGCCACCGCCCCGCGCCGGGCGGTTGTACGTGTCCTGGAACAGCGCCGCGAGCACCTCAGCGCCGAGGACATTCATCGCGCGCTCATCGCAGAGGGTGTCCACATAGACCTCAGCTCGGTATATCGCACGCTGACGCTGCTCGTTCGCCTCGGCCTGGTGCGCCCCGCCGGCCCGTCCGAGCGCCACGGCCACTATGAGGCCGAGCACGAGGAGCGCGTCCATTTCGTCTGCGCTCGCTGCGGCGCGGTGACCGAAGTCGATCTGCCGCGGCGCGCGGAGGTGGAACGTGCCGTGGGCGCACTCGCCCGCAGCGAACGCTTCCGTCTCCAGCAGTTCACCGTCGAGGCGACGGGCGAATGCGCGTCGTGTCGCGCGTCTGCCGAGCGAAGCAAGCGCTCGGCTTCGCGTGCGCCCCGCCTTGCAGGGGGTGGGCGATGAGCCTCGATCTCCTGCGACGCGTTTCCTCAGCGCTCCTCCCCGGCCGCTCGTGCCACGCGCCCACCGCGAAGGGCGTCGCCGACGGGACCGCAAAGGTCGTCCTCGCCGGCAGCCCCAACGTCGGCAAGAGCGTCGTATTCAACCGCCTCACCGGCGCTTACGCCACGGTATCCAACTACCCGGGCACGACAGTCGAAGTCAGCCGCGGCCGCGGCCGGATCGCGGGCGTGGACGTGGAAGTCGTGGATACCCCGGGGATGTACTCGCTCTCCCCGATCACCGCCGAGGAGATCGTCGCGCGTTCGCTTCTGATCCACCAGCGCCCCGACGTGGTCGTCCAGGTGAGCGACGCTAAGAACCTCCGCCGCATGCTCCCCCTCACTCTCGAACTGCTCGAGGCCGGCCTGCCGCTCGTCCTCGACCTCAACGTCATGGATGAGGCCGAGGAACTTGGCATCGCTATTGACACCGAGCGCCTGGAGCGGGAACTCGGCGTCCCGGTCGTGGCGACGGTCTCGACGACCGGACGCGGCACCGGCGCTTTGCGCGAGCGAATCGGCGAGCGCATCGCCCGCCAAAACTGCGAGACGGTTGGCCCGCCGGCGCAGGTCGAGTACGGCCCCGATCTCGACGCGGCGGTGGCGCAGATCGCGGCTCTGCTGACGCAGGACTACGGCCTGTCAAACCGGGCGGTGGCGGTGTTGCTGCTCCAGGAAGACGAGGACATGCTCGCGCTCGTCGAGGCACGGGAACCCGCGCTGCTCCCGCAGATCGAGGATATCATCGCTCGTACCCGGGCGCGCCATCGCGACCCGCTGCGTTACGCCATCACGCTGGCCCGGCAGCGGAGCGCAGACCGCATTATCGCTCGCACCGCGACTCGCCCGACCCGCGCGCCGTCGGGCTGGCGCAACACGCTCAGCCGCCTGATGATGACGCCGCTTACGGGCGTTCCGATCCTGCTCGTCGTGCTCTATCTCGGCCTCTACAAGTTCGTCGGCCAGTTCGGCGCCGGCGTGGCGGTCGATTTCCTGGAAGGCCGCGTTTTCGACGGCTACGTAATTCCCGTCGTCACGCGCTTCATCGAGCGCATCATCCCATGGCCGGTCTGGAGCAGCCTGTTCGTCGGCAATTACGGCATCATCACTCTCGGCATCAAATATGCCGTCGCCATCATCCTCCCCATCGTCGCGACGTTCTTTCTCGTCTTCGCCGTCATCGAAGACACCGGGTACCTGCCGCGCCTCGCGATGCTCCTCGATCGCGTCTTCAAGGCGATCGGCCTCAGCGGCCGCGCGGTGATCCCGATGGTGCTCGGTTTCGGCTGCGACACCATGGCGACGATGGTGACGCGCGTGCTCGAGACAACCCGCGAGCGCATCATCGCCACCCTCCTACTCGCCCTGGCCATACCGTGCTCCGCGCAGTTGGGGGTCATCCTCGCGCTGCTCGCGCATCGCCCGCTCGGCCTGGCGATATGGGCGGGCGTGGTTGGACTCGTCTTTCTTCTCGTCGGCTTCCTGTCGGCCCGGCTCGTCCCCGGACGGGCGCCGTCGTTCTACATGGAGATCCCGCCTCTGCGCCTGCCGAGCCTCCCCAACATCCTGTCCAAGACCTACGCCCGGATGGAGTGGTATCTCATGGAAGTGCTGCCGCTCTTCATCCTCGCGAGCGTGGTCATCTGGGTCGGCCAACTCACGGGCATATTCCAGTCGGCGGTGTCGGGGCTGGAGCCAGTTGTGCGCTTCATCGGCCTGCCGCCCCAGGCGGCCGTGGCTTTCCTGTTCGGCTTCTTCCGCCGGGACTATGGCGCAGCCGGACTCTATGATCTCGATTCCAGCGGAGCGCTCGACGGCGTGCAGCTCGTCGTGGCGATGGTGACCATGACCCTCTTCCTGCCCTGCATCGCCCAGTTCCTCATGATGTGGAAGGAGCGCGGCTGGAAGATAGCGCTGGCGATCGCCGTCCTCATATTCCCTCTCGCCTTCGGCGTCGGCTACATGCTCAATGCGGCGCTGACGGGCCTGGGAGTGAAGATATGAGGTGTCCGATGTGCGGCAGCGAGTTTAGACGCGAACAGGCGCGGTCGGCGTGTGTCGGCTGCCCCTTGGGCCGCGGCTGCACCATGATCTGCTGCCCCCGCTGTGGCTACAAGATGCCCGGCGAAACCCGTCTCGCCCGCCTCACCCGCTGGGCCGGCAGCCTGTTGCGGGGGCGCAGGAACTCCGAGGACGGCCGCGCTCAGCGCGAAACGTAACCACGACGCGGCGACGGCGCCGCGCCCAGGAGCTAATCGTGGAGCTAAGCGACAAAGCTGAGGAGATACTGGAGTCCCTGTTCGTCGCGACCCGCGACAGGCCCGGCGCGGCCGTGGCTGTTTCCGAATTACCCGAGCCGAGCGCGCCCGACGCTGTGGACGAATTGGTCGCCGCGCGCCTCGTGACTCGCGCCGACGGCGGGCTCGTTCTGACCGAGCCCGGGCGCGCGGAGGGCGCAGGCATCTTGCGCCGCCACTGCCTTGCCGAGCGGCTGCTGACCGACGTGCTCGACGTCGGCGAGGAGGTGGTTCATCAGGCCGCCTGTCGTTTCGAGCACATTATCCGCAGGGGGATTGACGATCACATCTGCACGCTCCTCGGCCACCCGCGGTTCTGTCCTCACGGCACACCGATTCCACCCGGCCCGTGCTGCGTTGAGAATCGCGATGCGACGCTGCCCGTCGTCGCGCCGCTGGCTGATCTCTCCCCCGGCGCATCCGGGCGCATCGCCTACATCCATACCAACGAACGCGCCACCCTCGAGAAGCTCATCGCCATGGGCGCGCTCCCAGGCGCCGACGTATCGGTGATTCAGACGGTTCCGTCCTACGTGTTCGAGGTGGGGCAGACGCAGGTTGCGGTGGACCACCAGATCGCCGACAGCATCTACGTGCGCGTTGATCGGCCCGCCGGCCCCGCGCCTGGAGGCTTCCGCCGCCGTCTGCGCGAGCGGAGAGGGCGGCGCCCGTAGGCGGAGTGCGGCGGTGGAGAGAGTCGCTCGCGGCAACGAACTCTTGCAGCCCGCGCGTCGCCGTCATCTCTTGCGCATGGACTCGATCTTCTCCGACGTCCTCCGCGCGCGGCGGATGACGTCCTCCGCCGTCGGCAGCGCCGTCTCGTAGAGATACGGCCCGGTGTAACCGGCCTCGTCGAGCATCCGCGCGACGCCATTCCAGTCAACCGTCCCGTCAAACGGCATCAGGTGCGCGTCGCCCTCACCGACATTGTCCTGGAGGTGAATGGTTATCATTCGCCCCGCCATGCAGCCCGCGATCTCCAGGCCGTCCGGGCACAGCCGCGCGTGGCCGGTGTC
>CP070648.1:2325238-2328706 GCA_020354555.1 Armatimonadota bacterium
CGACCCGAACGCGATATGGCTCGCGCTGACGCAGACCGGCACGACCAGGTTGTCGGCATGCCTTCGCTGCGGCAACAGCGCGCCGAACGGCACGCCGTAGGGCTTCGGTACCCGGACCTGCACGTCGCCCTCGTTGCGCACGCTGCCGTCGGCCGCGACGTAGCCGCAGCCGTGCTTCCGGTTGACGCAGCCGTCGAAGGGGTCGGCGGTGCCGTCGAGGTACACCCCGTCGAGGTCGTAGTCCGCCATGAGGCGGGCGATGCCGTGGGCGAGGAAATCCTGCCACACGCTGCGATAGCAGACCTTGTAGGCGTTCTGCAGGGGCTGCGGGGGATAGTTGTACGGCTCGTAGCCGCCGCGCGGCTGGATGACGCACTCGTCGCCGTACGCCGGCCATTCCGGCGCGAGGTCGGAGATGAGAAAGCCGAAGTAGATCAGGACCTGGATGCCGCGGTCGTGGCAGGCGCGGACGAAGCGGCGCAGTTGGTCGCCGTAGGTCGTCTCGGTGTATGACTCGATGTCGGTCCAGTGCTCGTGGAAGGCGACGGTGCGGACGCCGGCGGCTTTGAGGGCGTCAAGCTGTGATTCCGAGATATCGAGGCGCGTCTCGACGCCGAACGTCGGCTGCGAGATGTGGAACGTGCGGTAGTCCCAGGCGTCCTTCTCGACCGGCGCGATCGGCGTTGCCTGCAAACCGAAGGTGTAGGACAGCGAGGGCTGGTCGCCGTCGGGCGACAGCCGGAGCGATGAGTCAACCACCTTGAGGCGCAGCACGACGCGGTCGCCCTCGCGCTTGACTTCGGTGACGCGGCTCGGGTCGTCAGCGATCCAGTTCTCGTCGGACTCGGCGAACCATTCCAGGCCGCGCTCCTCGTCGCCGAGCCACATCACCGGGCGAAAGTTGTCAACGAAGCCTTCGGGCGTCAGCTCGCCCGGGCGATGCTCGGACCACGAGCGTTCGTAGTGCGGGTAGTAGTAGATGTATCTGGCCCGCTCGGAGTGGAGCGGGATCTCGAAGGTCAACAGCTCCACCGGCACCGCGCGCTTGGGTGTCAGCTCCCAACGGATGAGCATCATGCCGTCGTACTCGATGGTCGTCTCGGCGGACAGGACCAGGTCATTGCTCGTCGCCTTCTGGGACAGGCGGACGCGATCGGGCCGCGCCTCGAGCAGCTCCGGCTCCTCAAAGGTCCAGGTCCGCACCTTTCCGGTCGGGCGCACGCGCACCTCAATCGGCCCGCGCAGCAGCGACTTGCCGCCGCTCGTGATGGCGCTGGGAAACGGCCATTTGCCGAACTCGTAGCTTCGCCCCCAGCACGAAACGACGAGCACGCCCTCGCTGCGGTCAACCACGAGCGGCGTCCACGGGGGAAGCACCTCTTCGCTGATCCCGGCCTGCGAGCCGATCCAGGCCGGGGTTTCGCTGTGCCCAGCGCCCATAGCATCCCTCCGGGGTGTGATGATTGCCAGAGATATGACAGTCGCTGCGATCAGAATCCCGATGCGCACGAATCTCCTCGGCCGGAACGCGCGTCCCACGGCGGGCCTGGAAACGCCCGCCCGGCAGCTCCGCAATACGCCCCGCCGCCGGCGCGGCGAATCACTCCTTCTCGTAGAACCACTGGTACGGCACGGACTGCAGCTTCAGGCCCTCGGGGAACTTGTAATAGGTCAGCAGCACGCGGTCGTCCACCGGCGTGATGCTGGTGTAGCACAGCCTGCCGCCGGAGTCCACGATGCGGAGGTTCTCCCAGGTCTCGCCGTCGTCCTTCGAGATCGCCGAGTTGAGGGGGTCGCGGTCGGCGGTGTTGTTGTTCCAGATCAGGAGCAGGTCGCCGGTCTGGGGAAGGCGCGCGATGCTCTACTGCGCTCACTGCGACACCATGCCCGGGATCGGCTGCGGCTTGCTCCACGTCGCGCCCTGGTCGCTCGAGTACGCCTTGGCGATGATGCCCAGGTTGGTGCGGATGATCATCATTACGCGGCCGTCCTTGAGCTCGACCACCGCCGGCTCGCCCGCGCCCCAGGTGTCATCGGGCGCGATGTCCCGGATGTCCACGTCGGCGCTCTTGCGCCACGTCTTGCCGTTGTCGTCGGAATAGAGCACGAAGCTGAGCAGGATCCGCCCGCGCGCCCAGCCGTCGTACACCGGCAGCAGGATGCGCCCGCCGGTCAACTGCACCAAGCGGTCGTTGTTGATCGCGGTGTAGGCGCTGTATTCCGGCGGCACGCGGTACTTGAAGCGGTCGGTCCACGTCTGCCCGTCATCGGAGGAGCGGCGGAAGCACACCGAGCAGTCCTCGCGCGAGTCCTTGACGCAGTACGACATCAGGATGTCGCCGTCCGGGAGGCGCAGGAAGCCGACCTCGAACGTCGTCACTTTGCCTTCGTTCGGGACGAGCACGCGGTCGTCGCCCCAGGTCTTGCCGCCGTCGCGGGAGGTCTTGCTCCACACCTCCGCGCGGCCGAAGTCGTCGCCGTCGCGGTCCCAGCGGCCGTAGCCGAGCAGCAGGTCGCCGTTCTTGAGCTGAATGATATCCGCCTCGCCGTTGCGGGCGTGCTCGGGCGTGCTGGGCACGACGAGCTGCGATTTGGGTTGGGTGACTGATTCCGCCATAGTTGGTTGACCTCCTGAGGCGGCGAGCGCGATTAGCGCGGGCACGCAAATGACGGCCGCCGGCGGCACAGGCCCGCCCTGCATGGTTCTTCTGACGCGCATGGCCGTTCTCCTGTGCACCTTTTGATGGGACGGGACGGGCCTACTTCGCCTGACCCTCGTATTCCGCTATCTCGCACCGGATGCGGCGGTGATCGCCGTCGAGGTAGGCGCGGCGGAAGAGGTGAAACAGGCCCGATTCGCCGGAGACGAAGAGGTCCGGCCGGCCGGTTCCGTCCCAATCCACTGGCACGGGCAGGGACTCGTGGTGGCCGACTCTGATCGGCTCACCATCCACCGCCAGCCTGACCGGCGGCAGGAAGGCCGGCGCCTCGTTGGTGCCGACGTTCTCCAGATGCAGGATCTGATCGCTGACCCCAAGGAAGATGTCGTAGGCCCCCGTGCCCTTCCAGTCGCCGACGTTGTAGAACTTCGTGTAGCGGTGCCACTCCGTGGGAACGATCAGGCTTCCGTCCGCATACCTAAGCGGCTCGCCGGGCCGGAGCTTCAGCTCGCCCGCGGCCGTGTCGCGGTAGCGCCTGAAGAGCATCAACCGCTGCAAGTCCTCGCCGTGCCCGATGACGTCCACCAACCCGTCGCCGTCCCAGTCCACGAGCGCGGGCTTGGCTCTGTGGCTGATGACGCGCGCGCCGTCTTCTGCGCGGATCTCGTTCGGCCCGAGCAGCTTCGGCGCGGCGGCGGTGCCGACGTTCCTCAGGAAGAGCAACAGCCGCCCGATGAGCACGACGAGGTCGGGTATCCCGTCGCCGTCCCAGTCCACGTACGCCGGTGAGGTCTGGCCGAGGTTGGCC
>CP070648.1:2328806-2381107 GCA_020354555.1 Armatimonadota bacterium
CGGGAACACGTCCGGCAACGGATCTTCCGAACTCCTCAGCGGCTGCCCGCCATCAACTGCGAGTTGGTCATCATTCATACGAACACCGGTTACAGCACAATGCGATCGAGGCATCCCCAATAGAGGTGGTTCGTGACCGAGCGAACGATTTCGCTCTGACGCAGCCGGGATGCTTCATTGCTCTCGACTGCCCTCAGCGCGAAGGCTCAGCATCACACTGCGCACCGGATTACAGGATCGAATTCGCGCAACGCCTCCCGGCATGCCGGGTTCAATTACGACGGCGGCGAGCGATCACCTGTCGGCCCGGCGCTTTACAGCCGATCAGTCAGAGCGGCCAGGGCGACGATGATGAATGGCCCGCATACGAGCAACCAGACCGGAATCGCCCACCACGTGCCGACCGTCAGGAACACCCACAGGAGCAGGATGTCGAGGCCGAGCGAGGCGACAGCAAGGGGCTTATGCCAGCGCTTGCTTTTCCGTTCGTGACGGGGATGAAGCATCATCTCCTCATTCCCTGCTCTCCCCGCGCGGCAAGTTCTAGCGTGACGAATCGCGCACGATCAGGTCGCAGATCACCATGCGGTGGTCGGAGTGCTTCGTCTCTCGCGCGACTAGGGCTGCCGCCCGGAACTCGCCGCTCACCCATATCTGGTCGAAGCGCGAGACCGGCGTGTCGTTGAGAACGGTATTCCCCCAGCCGAGGCCGCCCTCCTTGAATGCGTCGTGCAGGCGGGGCCGCAGGAGGCGGAAGATCGCGTCGCCGCCGGGGACGTTGAAATCACCGCCTAGAATCACCGGCCCGCGCGGAGGCACGGCGGTGACCGCTGCGGCGAGTTCTCTCATCTGCTCGCGGTGCACGGCGCGCTTGGCGGCGTGGTCGCGCCAGCACGACGGCGACCACACATCGAAGCGCATCACCGGCGGCAGGAAATGGGCGCTGAAGACCTGCGCTTCGATGCCGGAGACGAGCCGAACGTCGGCCTCGATGTAGGCGAAGGGCACCTTTCCGCTTTGCGGCACGGCGGTCACGGTTCCGCGGGCAATGATGTCCGTGTCAACGCCGCGGGCGAGGCCGGCCTGGCTGCCGTAGAGGCGCCGTGCGAGACCCTCCACCTCAGCCTTCGCCGGTGTTTCCTGAAGCAGCACGATGTCGGGATCGTGCTGCACGACTTCCGCTGCTGCCTTGGTGCCTTCCATGCCGCAGTTGAGGGAGATGACCCGCAGAGCCTGACCGCGCGCATGAGCCTGCTCCCACGTCGGCGACGGCCACCGGCGCAAGCGCGCCAGGCTTCTCGATTCCTCGGGGACGGCGATCAGGAAGAGGCACCACAGGAGCAGGACGGCGATGACTGCGCGTCTGCCGCCGCGCCACCCCAGGCCGGCGAGAGCCAGCCCAGGCGCCGGCCACACCCATGGCGGGAGGAACGTCACCGCGGCGCAACCGTCGAGGCGCAGCCAGTAACAGCTGGCAACGAACGCACACAACAGCGCAGACAGGCCGAGCAGGCCTGTCTGCGCAACGCCGTGTATCCTGGTCAGTGGCATGGGCAGGCGCCGCGGCCTACTTCTTACGCGAGCGCGCTCTCGTCCTGCGCTTCCGGCGCGGCGCTTTCCGCTTCGCGGGCTTGTCCACGGGAGCGGCGGCGCTCTTCTCGGCGACCAGCCTCTTCGCGTCGCGGCGGCCGAGCTTGCGCAGAGCAACGAGGGCAACCCGGTTGCCGCCGCGCGGCGACGTATCGCCCCGTTCCCACGAGGTGACGGCGCCGGTGCTCACGCCGACGAGCGCGGCGAGTTGGGCCTGCGTGATCCCCAGCCGCGCGCGCAGTTTGCGAATGAGATTCGGCGAGAAGCGAGCAGCCTGCACCTCCGCTTCAGGGGCATCGAGGCGCATCAGTTCCGCCTGCGCTTCTCGGGCTTGCGCCTCGGCCGCTTTCTCCAGTGCCGCTACGGAGCGCGCGAGCGACGAGACCGTCCGCTTCATCTCGCGCACGTCTCGCGATAGAGGGACGACGGTTTCCCTCATCTCCTTCCTGACGATGCGCGCGACGGTCGAACGGATGGCTTCTTCAACTTTACTCACGGATACCTCCTTCCACGACACGCGCGGCGCGGATGGTCGCACCACGCGGTTACATCGTCGGCTTCTGTCTCGGGGAGCGGCTTCCCTGCACGCGCATGTCGAGGCGCCAGCGGCCGGATACGGCTTGGCCCCGGATTGCGCGTCGAGTGGAGCGACCCACACCGGGCGCGTGGGCTCCTGTCAGCCGACAGCACCGGATTGGATCGCGCGCCGCGCTGCAGCAGCGGCGCGCGGGGAGTGGGCTACCGCGGCATCGTCTTCTGGCGACGCGAGAGGGCGCCCTGGCTCTCCGTCTCGGCCACGTGCGGCTCGAACTTGACGAACCGCTCACCCCTAAAGGTGAGCGTTCCTTCGCAGCCGATGGGCAGTGCTGCATAGAGCGGCTCGGGAACAGCGAATTCCATCTCGCCGTCGCGCGTGCCAAACGTCAGCCAGCAAACGTGCCGGAGGCCAGCGGCACCCCGCGGACGGACGGAGCGCTTGAGTATCGCCTGCACGATGCCCCGGCCGGACAGGGGCGAATCATAGCCGTACATGCGGGTGGACTTGCGGACGACTTGGGCCGGCACAGCTCGGCGGCGTGACACGACACCTGCCAGGAGCGTCCATGCATCGAATGCGAGTACGTAGAGCGCCACGAGCACAAGTCCCGCCAGGATTACCAGGAACGGCAGCAGCATGAGTGAGGGAGCGAAGATCCGAATACAGGCGAGTGCCGTCGCTGCCACGAGGATCAGCAGCACGCGTACGTACGGATTGTCGTCTTCGAACATCCCGGGCCTGCCAGCTAATCGCGGATGGTGCGACGCGCCTGCCGTCGATGGCGCCCGAGCGCGATTCATCTCGCCACGGCGAGCGAACGCCGCTGACTGATACCGCTTTCGCCCGCAACTCGGCGGTTCCTCCAGCCTACGCCTTCAAGCCGCTGAGGATGATGCCGCGGACGAAGTAGCGCTGTCCCACGATGAAGACTATGAGCACCGGCACCATGACGATCACCGAGGCCGCCATCAGCAGGTGCCACTCCGTGAGGTATGGCCCCTGGAAATGCGCGAGGCCGATGGGCAGCGTTTTGAGGCTGAGGCTGTCGATGACGATGAGCGGCCACATGAAGTCGTTCCAGGTGTGGAGGAAGACGAACGTCGTGAGTGCGGCGAGCGCGGGCTTCGACAGCGGCAGGATGACGTTCCAGTAGATGCCGAGGAGGCTCGCGCCGTCAATGCGCGCGGCGTCTTCCAGGTCACTCGGGATGGTCAGGAAGAATTGGCGCAGCATGAACGTCCCGTACGCGGAGAACATGGCGGGCAGGATGAGTGCCCAGTAGGTGTCGGTCAGCCGCAGCCGCGAGAGGAGAATGTACACCGGAATCATTGTGATGACGCCGGGTACCATGAGCGTCGCGAGATAGCCGAGGAACAGCCCATTGCGACCGGGGAAGCGCAGGCGCGCAAACGCGTATGCCGCCAGCGAACTGGTCGTGACCTGCCCGAGCGTCACCAACACCGCGACGATGATGCTGTTGATGTAGAACACCAGGAAGCCGTCGGCGTTCTGCAGCAGCCCCGCAAAGGCCGACTCCACCCTGATGGCCTTCCATGCGCCAATGTAGTTGCGCCACTCCAGGTGGAGCCGCTCGACGGGGCGCGCTGCCCCTGACGGCACGGCCACGACCTGGCCCACCATGTCGGACGGCTCCACTAAGCGGAGCCGCTTCGCCGTAGGCGTGCGTCCGACTTCAGCGCCGCGCATCTCGCGCCCGTTGATGACCGCGGTGTAGATCGGGCCGTACTGGTTCGTGACTTGACGCGTCGGCAACCACCTGTCATGTGAGACCACGACTTGCGTCGGATCCTTAAGGGAGGTGACGATCATCCACGCCAGCGGCACCGCCATGACGAAGCCGATGGCACCGAGCGCCGCGTAGGCCAGCATCTTCAACAGCGCGTTGCTGCGGCCGCTGCGCCGACGCCGCCGCATGCCTGTCGTCCGTCTATCGTCCATCTCGCTCACTGCGATAACACCAATCTACAGCCGAAAGCGGCTGTGCGACATGGCAGATGATGAGCCTGTTCGCCGCGCGCTGTCATCACTGAAAGAACGCCACCCGCTGGCTCAAGCGCCAGTTGAGCAGCGTGAAGCCGAAGATCAGGCCGAACAAGACGCAGGCGATCGCCGCCGCGTAGCCCATTTGGAACCATTGGAACGCGTTCTGGTAGATGTAGAGCATGATCGTCGTCGTCGCGCCCGCGGGGCCGCCGCCGGTCATCATGTACGCCGCGATGAACCCGCCCTGGAAGCCGGAGATGATGGCCATGGTGACGACGAAGAACGTGGTCGGCGACAGCATCGGCCAGGTCACGTAACGCAGCTTGTGCCACCAGTTGGCGCCGTCCATGTCGGCGGCTTCATAGAGTTCGCCCGGGATGTTCTGGAGCCCGGCGAGGTAGAGGATGCAGTTGTATCCCCCGACGGTCATCCACAGGCTCATGATAATGAAGGCGGGCTTGGCCCACGCGGTACTGACGAGCCAGCGCGGAGGCTGAGTCATGCCGATATTGCGCAGCCAGACATTCAGCAGGCCGTAGTCTTCCTGGAAGATCCACTTCCACAGCAGGGTCACGGCGACGGCGGAGCATATCGCGGGCAGGAAGAACAGGGTGCGGAAGAACACGACTCCGCGCAGACGCTGGTTGAGCAGCAGGGCGCAGAACAGCGATCCCGCGATGGACAGGGGGATGCCGAACATCAGGAAGACCGTATTCCAGATGTATTTCCAGAAGTACGGGTCGTTGGCGACGAGCCCGGAGCCCTCGCGGTGGAATGCGAGGAGCTTGTCGAAGTTGCGCAGGCCGACGAAACGCGGCTGGTCGAGGACGCCCCACTCGGTGAAGCTGAGCACGAATGCCGCCGCAACCGGCAGCAGCGTAAAGACCAGGAAGCCGAGGAAGTTCGGCAGCAGGAAAGCGTAGGAGCCCACGTACCGCCGCCAGCGGCGGCGTTTGGGCGTTTCTGCCGGGGTGGCCATGGCGGTGTGCGCTGCCTACTCCTCCTCCATCACCGGCGGGTAGCTGAACGATTCGGTTTCCTCGCCGCGAAAGACGACGATGATGAAATCCTCGCGCTCGAACACGGGCATATACGAGGACACGATGTCCTCGTCGAGCTGCGCGAACAGCTCCTGCTGCTGCTCCGGCGACAGATACGCTTCGAGCAGCACGGTCGCATGAACGGTGGCGTCCGCGTAGTGGATGTCAACCTGGCCGACGCGCCGCTCGCCGTCCCACACCATGTACACCTCGGACGACAGCGTACGCAGGCTCCGTATCAGACGAAATGACATCCCTGCCCCCTATCGCTGAATTTCGATGCGCTCCAGGCCCCCGGCTTGCGCCCGCGCAGCGCCATTGACGTATATTCTAAGCCCGGCGTCGTCGGTTTGCAACTCCGGCGCGCGCCACGTGATCCTGATGTCGCGATCGCGGAGCCTGGCATGGTCAAGGGTGAAATGCTCCAGACCCATCGGCAGCGGATGCACCACCGCCCCGCCGTCGGCCTGCGGCTGGAGCCCGGCAACGTACTTGATAATCAGGTCAACCACCCAGGAGTGCTGATAGTCATCAACGCCCCGGTAGAGGCACGGCATCCCGGTGCGCGGGTTATAGTGCTCGTAGCAATTCGGCCTCCGCACGTCACCGTCGAAGAACATCATGCGCACGAACCGGCGCAGCAGTTCCGCGGCTGCCTCCGCGAGCGACGGATCGAGGTGCTGCGCGGCGCGCGCGAGAGCCTCGCACGCATGGCTGTTCGTCATCGGCCACACCCGCCCGCTCCAGGGGCACGCGTGGCGCTTACCTTTCCATTCCGCGTCCGCGCTGAAGAAGGGATCGTCCACTGCGCAAGTCGGCACGGGAAACTCGGTCCAGAAGCGCTGCGGCCTAAGCAGATGGCGGCGCAGCGCGTTCACGTGTTCCGGCCCGGCGATGTCGGTCATGAAGGGGTAGAAGCCGACTGCCGGCGAGTGCGGCGAGCGCTCCCAGGTTCCCGGCAAGACGTCGCAGAACTCCTCGCGCTCGGAATCCCACATGCGTTCGCGCACGGCCTGCTTCGTGGCCGCCGCCTCCGCACGCCAGCGCCGCGCGTCGTCGGTCTTGCCAAGCTCCTCCGCGATCTCCCCCAGGCTGCGCTGAAGTTCGTAGATGTACACCGTCGCGTCCACGCCCTTGAGGCGAATCGGCTTCCACGTGTCCGCCTCGGGGTCGGCGAAGAGATAGCGGCTCGCGTACTCCTGCCCCGTTTCTCCCTGGTTGACGACGTCGTAGAGATGGCTGCCCGCGCGGTCGCGCTCGCGCGCGAAGTACTCCGCGTAGCGGCAGAGCGGCTCATAGATAGTCTTGAGGAAGCCCTTGTCGCCGAACAGGTTGTAGACCTGCAGGGCGCCCGCACCCCAGTTGGCGTGGTAGAAACCCTCGTCGTGCCACGCCACGCCGAGGTGGCCGGCGAAGCTGCCGCTGTCGAGTTGGTTCTCGACGAAGTTGACCAGGCTCCCCTCGGCGAATGACGGGAAGTTCATCCACGAGCACTCCAGCATGTGGCACTGAGCGCTGTAGGAGATGTGACAGCGGAACCCGCCGATGCCCTCAAAGATGCAGGGGTGCCGGAGATTGCCCTCCATCGCCGCCACCATCAGCAAGCGCAGGCCGTACCACCGATACCAGTAGTAGGTCGTGAGGTACGGGTCGCTGCATTCGAAGTACGGCACGGAATCGAAGAACTTGCGCCAGCCCTTCTCACTCGATGCGACGACGTCAACCTCCGGCAGCTTTCCGATCGCCCTCTCCGCGTGGCCCGACTCGGTGGATGCGGCGAACGCGAAGCTGACATGCCACGATTCGCCCGGCGGTATCTCGACCCGGTAATGGAGACCCAGGTGCACCAGTCCGTCAGACCGAGTCCCGACCGCGAACTCGTCCTCGCCGGGAAGGCCCGCGTCGCTCAGCTTGTCCTGGAACACCGACATCTCCCACAGCGGGGACGTGTCGTGCCATTCCGTGGGGTTGATGGTGTGCGACGTCGGCGGGATGTCCGCCCCGATGGCGGCGTGGAGCTCGACCTCCGCGCCCGCGCGCCGGACGGTGATGGGAAACACGAGCGCCGCGCCGTCGCGCCGAGGCGGACCGATGCTGACCCCGTCGCGCTCAAGTTTCTCCGCTCTGGGCTGAAGGCTCCATTGGATGAGGGCGATCGTCAGGGCCTGGTCGCTTCGGTTGGCGAGGGTCAAGCGGCTGGCGAAGATGTGGTTGCCGACGATGACGCGATCCTCGCGACATTCGAGGCCGACGGCCTCGCGCTCGATGGTCAGGCGGTCGGGGCGCCACACGCGGCGGCGGGTCGAGAACGCGATTGGCCGGTGCCGCTCGTCGAGGATGAGGACGGTGAAGAGCCGTTCCAGTGGAAGGTCATAGAGATACGACTCATCCCAGAACCCGGGGGCGTCGAGGAAACGCGGCGACGCGGGGGCGTACATCGCCCCACGTCCGTTGGCGAGGTACCATTTATCCTCGCGCGCGAGGTGGTTGAGAGGGTCAATCGCCATTGCTGTCCCGGACGCCGCAGTTGCGTACGCCGGCAGGTCATTCCGCGCGGCAGGCGAAGTCTGCCCGCCTCAGGCGAGTGTGCTGCTCGCGGCCGAGATTCCTCACTCCGCTTGCTGCCCTGCGAAGCAGGAGTCGCTGCGTTCGGAATGGCGGGATCCCGGCGCCGGCTAGCACTCCCCCAGCTTGTCGCGCAGGAACTCGACGAGCCGGTCCGCGGAGACGCGCACCTGCTCCATGGTGTCGCGGTCGCGCACGGTGACGGTGTCGTCCTCAAGCGTCTGCGAATCAATGGTAACGCCGAACGGCGTCCCGATCTCATCCTGGCGGCGGTAGCGGCGGCCGATGCTGCCGCCCTCGTCGTACTCGACGAACCAGTGGCGCTTCAGTTCCTCGTAGATCGCCCGCGCGCGGTCGGGCATGCCGTCGCGGCGGACGAGCGGCAGCACGGCGGCTTTCACCGGAGCCAGCCGCGGATGCAGCCGCAGCACCGATTCGACCTCCGCTCCCGCGGAGCCGCGGCCCCCTTCGATCGCCTCGTATGCGTCCACCACAAACGCGAGGACGCTGCGATCTACCCCGCCCGACGGCTCGATAACGTGCGGCAGATAGCGCTGCTTCGTCGCCTCGTCGAAGTACGCGAGGTCGCGGCCCGAGTGTTCCTGATGCTGCCGCAGGTCGAAATCCTGGCGGTTGGCAATGCCCTCCAACTCGGACCAGCCGAACGGGAAGTTGTACTCGATGTCGGAGCAGCGCGACGCGTAGTGCGCGAGTTCGTCCTCGCCGTGCTCGCGCAGGCGCAGGTTATCCCGCTTCACGCCGAAGGCAGTGTACCACTTCAGGCGCTCTTCGACCCAATACTCGAACCACTGGTCCGCCTCGTCCGGCGGCACGAAGTACTCGATCTCGTACTGCTCGAACTCGCGGCTGCGGAACGTGAAATTGCCGGTCGTGATTTCGTTGCGGAATGACTTGCCGATCTGGGCGATGCCGAACGGCGGCTTCTTGCGGCTCGACACGAGCACGTTCTTGAAGTTGGCGAAGATGCCCTGGCAGGTTTCCGGCCGCAGGTACGTCACCGCCGCGTCGTTCTCGACCGGACCCATGAAGGTCTTGAACATGAGGTTGAAGGGGCGCGCCTCGGTCAGCTCCCCGCCGCACGCCGGGCAGCGGTCGCCCGCGAGGTCATCGGCGCGGAATCGCTGCTTGCACTGCTTGCAGTCCACCAGGGGATCGGTGAAGCTCTTGACGTGACCGGACGCCTCCCACACCCGCGGATGCATGAGGATCGCGGCGTCGAGCCCGACCATGTCCGCGCGCTCCTGCACCACCGCGCGCCACCATGCGGCCTTGACGTTGTTCTTCAGCAGCACCCCGAACGGGCCGTAATCCCACACCGACCCGGTGCCGCCGTAGATCTCGGATGACGGGAAGATGAACCCCCGGCGCTTGCAGAGCGAGACGATGCGCTCCATCTTGAGTTGCTGCTCATTGGTCTGCTGGTTGGCTGTTTCCGGTTTGCTCACGGCGTCACGGACCTCACGATATGCTTAATTCGCAGCCGCGGGCGGCTGCACCATACGAATCAGGTTGTTCACGGCCGATCCCACCCGCCCGCGCTACCTAGACGCGGGCGCACGCCGCGCGTCTCTCCTCCGCGCGTTCACGCGCGCGGGTGCGTTGACTGGTACACTTCCCGCAGGTGATCCGCGGAGACGTGTGTGTAGATCTCCGTCGTCGAGATGTCGGCGTGGCCGAGCATCTCCTGGATCGCCCTGAGGTCCGCACCGCGCTCGAGCAAGTGCGTGGCGAAGGAATGGCGCAGCGTGTGCGGCGACACACGTTCCGCGATTCCCGCCAGCGCCGCGTACCGCTTGATGATCTTCCAACACGCGACGCGCGTCAGCTTGCCGCCGGCGCGTCCCGGAAAGAGCGCGGTCGAGCCGCTCTTGCGCGACGCGAGATAAGGCTCGAGCGCCTCGATCGCCTTGCGCCCCAGCGGCACGATGCGTTCCTTCGATCCTTTGCCCATGCAGCGGACGAATCCCAGCTTCAGGTTGACGTCGCCGATCTCGAGTTCGACCGCCTCGGACACGCGCAGCCCGGTCGCATAGAGCAACTCCAGCAGCGCGCGGTCGCGCAAGCCGCGCGCGGTGGAGGAGTCGGGCTTGGCGAGCATGGCCTCGACCTGCGCCAGCGTCAGCACGCCGGGCAGCCTGGTTTCCAGTCGGTGCGATTCGATATTGGCTGTCGGGTCCTGCTCGATCATCCCCTCACGCATGAGGTATCGGTAGAACGATCTCACTGCGGACAGCTTGCGCAGCACGGTGGTCGGCGCCGCGCCGGCCTTGCGCAGCCGGCCAAGATATCGCAGCAGGTGAGACTCGTCGGCATCGGCCAGCTTCGGCGCGCCGATCTCGGCGAGGAACGCCAGGAAAGCTTCCAGGTCCCTCCGGTACGCGGCGATGGTGTTGTTGGACAGACCGCGCTCGAGAGCGACGTGGTCGAGGAACAGATCCAGCGTGTGCCGCGCATCGGCGTGGAGTCCGGTCATAGCTTGAACAGGCGCCTTGCGTTGCCCTGGAGCACTGCGTCCTTCTGCGAAGACTCCAACTGAGCATCGCGCACCGCGCCAACCGCGAACGCCGGGTGCACCAGCGGCTGGTCGGTGCCGAAGACGACGCGATGGGGGCCTGCCTTCTCCATGGCGTAGGCAATCTTATCCCGGTCCGCCACGCGCCCCCCGCACTCGATCACGATATTGACGCGCTTGTCCGCGAGCCGCGCCGCCGGCTGCCAGTGCGCACCGGCCATGTTGCCGATGATGATATGTGCGCTGGGGAACTGCTCGGCCAGAGCATCAAGCCGCGCGAGTTCCCCTTCACTGCGCACCTGCACCATGAGCGGCTTGTCGTAGCGCAGCAGCGCCTTGACCAGCTGCGCTGTCAGCGGCGAATCCATCGGCTGCATGTGGTAGGCGGCATGCATCTTCGCGCCGATGAAATCCCGCCGCCGCAAGTAGGTCTGTATCTGCTCGAGAGAGAGATCCACGAAGTTGGGGTTGATGACGCACCACCCAAAGAGGTCGTCAGAGCCCTCGATGACCTCCGCAACTTGCGCGTTGCCCGACTCGATCTCGCCGGTGATCGCCACCGTGCTCGCCAGGAACACCCTCTCGATGGCGAAGCGCTTCATACCGGCGCGGATTTCGTCAACCGTCTGTGCGCGGACCGGCCAGAACCAGGGCCCGTAATGCGCATGGACGTCTATTATCGGCACTTGCTCACCTCATCGGCGTCAGCAAGATACTGGGCGTCGCGGCATGTCGTTCCCAGCCGCCCCGCTGTCAATCCTGCTCCAGCAGCCGGGCGAAGTTGCCGCCCAGGATCGCCGCCCGGTCACCCTCCGACAAATCGGCGAACTTCAAGCGCAGATACGCGCTCGAGAAGTACTTGAGCGGCGCGCGCGACCCGAACAGCAGTCGATCGCTGCCGACCTCGTCCGCAGCCGACTCGATTCCGCCCACCGAGGTCACCAGGTGGGTTTCCATAGAGATGTTGGGGTCGGTCTTCATGACCATCAAGGTTTCGCCGAAGTTGTGGTAGCCCACGCCGGAGAGGACGACCCGCGCCTGGCACTGCTCGGCGATCCGGCCGATAACCGTAGCTGCGCCCTGGCGACCGGCTTCCACCATGACCAGTGCCCCGGCTTCCGCGGCCAGCTTCAGCGCCTCTGCGAAACACGCGTGATCGAGCGACCATTCCTGCGTCTCGGGAAAGAGCGCGAACATCCGGAAGCCCTGCTCGGCGCGCTCCGCCAACTCCTCGACACACACCGTCCCGCGCCTGGGGTCAACCGTTCCGACGGGCAGAAGTCGCGCATCGTCCTGCGCGGCCTGCCAAGTCGTGTCGTTGCCGCGGCGGGAATCCACGAATATCCCCACGGTGGACAAAGTGGCCGCGCGCGCGACGCTGTGTTTGTCCAAAACTGCCGACAAAGCTTGGAGCGACACGTCAACCGGCCGGCTCGCCCAGAAGCCGAAAAGCGTACTTATGTCCCGAATCGCCGGTTCTGACACTACCCGCCTCCCGGGTGCTGGGATCCTCGTATCGTCACGCCCGGCAGTGCGCGTACGGCCAACCCCACAAGGATATGCTGCAAGACATGCAGAGCCGCACGCCGTGTGTCCATTCTCCACACCTGTGGATAAACCTGTGAACTCACCCTCGCGAGCGCCGCCATTTCCGACCGACGCGGGCTCGGCCATGGGTCGCTACCGTGACCGGACCGGTTCCCAGACCGCGGACGACTTCGGCGTCATCCCTCAGGTGCAGCACACCCATCCGGCCGCACGAAGCGCGCCACCGGAGCGAATGACCGCCTGTGCACCGGGCAAATGCCGAGTCGTTCGATCGCCAGGCGATGGGCGCGCGTCCCGTAGCCCTTGTGGGCGGCGAACCCGTAACCCGGATAGAGCCGCTCGAGCCGCTCCATGATGCGGTCGCGAGTGACCTTGGCAACCACCGAGGCCGCCGCGATAGACATGCTGTACGCGTCGCCGTCAACGATGGGGCGTTGGAAGACGGGAAGGCCGGGCACCGAGAACCCGTCCACCAGCACGCAGTCGGGCTGGGCGGACAGGCGAGACAGCGCCAACCGCATGGCTTTGAGCCCGGCCTGGCGTATGTTGATGCGGTCCAGTTCATCCACATCCACGATGCCGACCGCCGCCGCAGTCGCGCGTTCCATGATGATCGAGCAGAAGTGCGGTCGCTTATGGGCGGCGAGGCGCTTGCATTCCCACAGCCCCGGACTCTTGAAGTCGCGGGGCAGGATCACCGCGGCCGCCACCACCGGCCCCGCCAGAGGCCCGACGCCGGACTCGTCGACGCCTGCGATGAGCTGATGACCCGAGTTCCACAGCTCCCGCTCGTGCTTCCACAAGGCGTCGAGGCGGGCGTTCTCGGCACGCGTCCGCGCTCCCTTGCGCGCGGCCTGGGACCGCTTGCGGAGGCGATCCTTCGCGCGCGACGGCGCGCTATCGCCGTCATCACCTGGCAAGCGCCATTCTCCCCGGTGGCCAGAAGATAATCATCGCCTTGCCCAGAAGGTTGGCCCGATTGAGGAATCCCCAGCGGTGGCTGTCGTTGCTGTCGCGGCGATTGTCGCCCATCACGAAGTACTGTCCCGAGGGCACTTCGACCGGGCCGTAGTCGTAGTCGGGGGCCTGCAGCGGCCCGATGTAGGGCTCATCGAGCTTGCGGCCGTTAATGTACACCCCGTCATAGCTGCGGATTTCGAGGTGATCGCCGGGCAAGCCGATGAGGCGTTTGATGAAGTCCTTCTGCTCCATGGATGCCTGAGGCGGGGCGCGGAAGACAATGACATCCTGGCGGCGCGGTTCGGTGAGCCGATAGATGAACTTGTTGACCAGCACGCGGTCTCGTTCCATCAGTGTCGGCCGCATCGAGCCTGAAGGGATGTAGAACGCGGCGACGACAAAGGGCTTGATGAGCAGGAAGACGAGGGCGAACGCGATGAGGAGCGAATCGGAGAGTTCGAGCATCAGCGCCCGATACGGCGATCCGCGCCACACCGTATAGACCATTCGCAGCAACGCGACCGCGGCTACGATGGCGACGATCTTCCACGGAGAGTCCAGGTTAAACATGCGGCTCTAACGGGCCTCCTTGATGCGCCCGGCGCGGCCGACCTTCTGGCGCAGGTAGTAGAGCTTGGCGCGCCGCACCTTGCCGCGCCGCAGCACCTGGATGCGCTCCACGCGCGGCGAGTGCAGCAGGAAGGTGCGCTCGACGCCAACCGCGTGGGCCACGCGGCGCACCGTGAACTGCTCGCTGGCGCCGCCGCCCGCGCGGCCGATGACGGTACCCTCAAACGCTTGGGTGCGCTCGCGGCCGCCCTCGGTGATGCGCAGATGAACCCGCACCGTGTCGCCGGGTCCGAACTCCGGGATATCGGTCTTCAGTTGCTCTTTTTCCAGTTGGTCTATGATCACTTTGCCCATTGCACGTCTCCGTCGGGACGGCCTTCATTCATCGCGCTGTCCCCTGATTTTCTCCAGCAATCCGCGGTCTTCCTCGCTGAGCGCCGCCCGCTCCAGCAGATCCGGCCGGCGCTCCAGCGTGCGCTTCAGCGCCTGCTCGCGCCGCCACACTCGAATCACCTCGTGGTTGCCGGAGAGCAACACATCGGGAACCTTCCAACCGCGAAACTCGGCGGGCCGCGTGTACTGCGGCTGCTCCAGCAAACCCGAGGCGAACGAATCCGTCACCGCCCCGTCCTCCGCCCCCAAAGCCCCCGGCAGGAGTCTGATGACCGCGTCCATCACGACCATCGCCGGCAGCTCGCCGCCGGTCAAGACATAATCGCCGATAGATATCTCCTCGTCAACCAGGTGCTCGCGAACGCGCTCGTCCACGCCTTCGTAATGACCGCACACAATGACGAGGTGCTCATACCGCGCCAGTTCCGCGGCCTTCGCCTGATCCAGACGCGCGCCCTGCGGCGTCATCAGCACCACGCGCTCGCGACATTCCTCCGGGCAGCGCATCGCCTCGACCGCGGCGAAAATCGGCGCCGCCTTCATCACCATGCCGCTCCCGCCGCCGTACGAGTAGTCGTCTACTATGCGCTGGCGCTCCGTGCTGAAGTCGCGCGTGTTGACGATCCTGATCTCGACTAGCCCTTGCTCTCGCGCGCGGCCGACGATGCTCGCATCGAACGGGCCGGCGAACATCTCCGGGAACAGCGTCAGTACGTCAATTCGCATCGGCATCGCCAAGGGTGCTGCACGGACCGGCCCTTAGATCTCCTCCGGCAACTCAACTACGATCCTACCGGCGCGGAGATCAATCCCGCGAATGACCTCGCGCGTCGCGGGGATCATGGCCCTGTCGGTCGCGTAGACGTCGTTGGCCTTGGTGCGCAGCACCTCCCGCACGCGGCCGAGGTCCTCCCCGTCAACCGTCACCACTTCAAGCCCCACGATATCATCAATGAAATAGTGCCCCTCGGGGAGCGCAATCGCCTGCGCGCGCGGGATCAGGATGTACGCGCCCCGCAACGCTTCCGCGGCGTCTCTGTCGTCGCAGTCCTTCAGCTTGAGCAGCACCCGGGACGGGCCGACTGCGGCGCGCTCAATGACGGCCCCGCGCCGCTCGCCCCCGGGAAGCTCGAGAGACACATCACTCAGTTCCGCGAATCGCTGCGGCACGTCGGTCAGCGGCTCGACTCGCACTTGCCCCTTGACACCGTGCGGGGCAGTGATGCGCCCAACGGCGATCTCGGCGTCTTCGCGCGGGCGCTGCCGCGGTGCGTCACTTCCTGGGGTCACGGATTTCCGTGACAATCCCGTCTTTGATGACGATTTCGGCCTGCGTGAGTTTCTCGTAGAGGTTATCGCCCTCCTTGATTTCGATCATGCTCTCAATCGTCCCGCGCGGGAACTCCGAGCCGAGTTCGAGCCCACGCACTTCCTCTGCGCGCTCCAGCAATTCCTTCTTAACCGACTCCTGACGCCCCTTCTCGGCTTCGATCTGCTGGCGCACCTGCATTGCCTGATTGAGGTCGGCGCGCTGCAGATCCGCCAGCACCCGTCGCGCCTGGAAGTCGATCTGGTCTAGGCGACGCTGCGCCGAGTCCGCCGCCTCTTGCAGCTCCTTGTCCATCTCCTGCTTGAACTGCTCCGTGACTATCACCCGCAGCGCCACCGGGCGCATGACTGTCAGATTGGCCACGTATATCCTCCCGATCTACCCAAAGGGTCTACTCATTCATCGGGGTGCTTGTTGATGTCCACCCAGATGTTCTTGTTCTGCTTCGCGCCGGCGGCCTTCGCCACGGTGCGCAGCGAGTTGGCTATGCGCCCCCCCTTGCCGATAACGCGCCCCATATCATCCGACGCCACGCGCACTTCGAAGATGATACTCCTCTCCCCCTCCACCTGGCTCACCACTACCCGGTCCGGCTCGTCAACCAGCGCCTTGACAATCATCTCGATCAGGTCTTTCACGATTAGCACCTCCGCCGACTGGCCTTGGCCCGTAAGGTATAACTAGCATCGGCCCGGCGCGTGGCGCATATACCGTCGTCCGCGCCGGAATCGCGGTGCCGCGAGGTATCTGTCAATTCGCGGTTGTGGTTTCTTCGGGCGCTTCTTCCGGAGCCGGCGCCGCCGGGGCATCGGACGCCGCCTCAGACTGCGGCTCAGTTGCGTCCGGCTGCGGCTGCGCCGCTTCTGCTTCAGGAGCGGGCGTCTCGGCGGCCGGCTGCTCCGGCGCTTCAGCCTCCGCCGAGGGGGGCGCGGCAGGCGGCTGTCCAGCGGCCTCGGCGCCTGGCTCCTCGGCAGCCGCGGGCGCAGCTTCCGCTCTAGGTGCGACCTGCGCCTCGCCCTTGCCGAAATCCGGCATTGGCTTGCCTTGCTCCTCGTAGAACTTCTGAAGTATGCCCTGTTGGATCAGCAGGTCGCGTACCGTTTCCGTCGGCAGCGCGCCGTGTTTGAGCCACTTGAGCGCCAGCTCTTCCTTGATCCCGACCTCGTGGGGCTGGCGCGCCGGATTGTAATACCCGATGACCTCGATGAAGCGCCCGTCCCTCGGTGACCGCACATCGGTCGCAACGATTCGATAGCGTGGTTGATGCTTGGCCCCGACTCTTCGCAGGCGAAGTTTAACAGCCATTTGTCCTTCTTATCTCCTGGTCTCGTGTTCCCTCGCGCTCGAACGCGCGCCGTCTATCATACACTCCCCGCCTTAGGTCCAGGGCAAACGCAGCTTCGGCATCTTGCCCCGCGTTTCCATTTCGGCGAGGCGATGGTACGTTTCCTTGAACTGCTTGAACTGGCCCAAGAGCTGGTTCACCGCCTGCGGCGATGTGCCGCTTCCCTGTGCGATGCGGCGCCGCCGGCTCCCCTTGATGATCTCCGGCTGCGCGCGCTCCTGGGATGTCATGGATTGCATGATTGCCCTGAGCTGCTTCATCCGCGCCGGGTCAATCTCCAGGTTCCCCGGCAAGCGCATCTGCCGGAAGCCGGGTATCATGTCCAGCAGTTGATCGAGCGGCCCCATCTTCGAGATCTGACCCAACTGCTCCATGAAATCGTTGAGGTCGAACGTGCGCGTGCGCAGCTTGCGCTCAAGCTCTGCCGCCTGTCGCTCGTCCACCGCCGATTCCGCGCGTTCGATCAACGTCAACACGTCGCCCATGCCGAGGATGCGCGAGACCATGCGGTCGGGATGAAACGCCTCGAGCGCATCGAGCTTCTCCCCCACTCCGACGAGCTTGATCGGCGTGCCGGTGACGGCCCGTATCGAGACCGCGGCCCCGCCGCGCGCATCGCCGTCGAGCTTGGTCAGGATGAAGCCGGTCACGTTGAGCGCCGCATCAAATTCCTGCGCCACGCGCACCGCGTCCTGTCCCGTCATGGCGTCGAGCACGAGCAACGTTTCCGCCGGCGACACCTCCTGCTGCATCCGGCACAGCTCGCCCATAAGTTCCTCGTCCACATGCAGGCGGCCTTGCGTGTCGAGGATCACGGGATCGAGACCCTCCCGCTGCGCCTGCGCCAGCGCCGCGCGGGCGATGTTGACGGGGTCCTCCCGCGCGCCGAGGTCGAACACGGGCACGCCGACCTGTTCGCCGACGATGCGCAACTGCTCAATCGCGGCCGGCCGGCGGACATCGGTGGCGACGAGGAGCGGCTTGCGGCCGTTCTTCTTCTCCAAGCGCGCCAGCTTGGCTGACGTGGTGGTCTTGCCGCCGCCCTGGAGGCCGACGAGCATGAGGATCGTCGGCGGCTGGGGGCTGCGCTGCAGGCTCAGTTCTCCCTCGCCGCCGAGCAGCTCGGTCAGCTCTTCCTTGACGACTTTGACGACCTGCTGGCCGGGGGTGAGGCTTTGCAGCACTTCGTGCCCCACCGCGCGCTCGCGCACCCGCCCGACGAAGTCCTTGACCACCTTGAAGTTGACGTCGGCCTCGAGCAGCGCGAGCCGGATCTCGCGGCAGGCCTCGGTGACGTCCTGCTCGGACAGCCGCCCCTTGCGCGCGAGCCGGTCGAAGACTGCCTGCAGTTTGTCTGTGAGATTATCGAACACGGCGCCGTTGACCCTCGGGCTGCGGTTCGGAGAGAAAAAACTTGCGCCAAATACCGGAGCACTTGCGCTCGCTCGGTGCGGTGTGCCTTGGTATGGACACCCGCCCACAGCAACGGCGACCGCCGCCTCCAGCTTGGCGCTGTTCGCAGTATAGCAAAGCGATCCCGCAATTGTCAACGAAACAGGCTGCCTCCGACGCGCAATCCGCCGTGCGATAGGCCCGATTCGTCACAGTCATGAGGCGTCCACTGGGCGGCGAGCGAATTGGCCTGTGTTGCCCCGCATTCGCGCACGTTTCCCGTTAACTGCTCGGTCCGGCTCGCCGTTTCGTGCGCGGGTTCCTGGGAAGGACGCGAAGCCGCTCTCGTGGAAGGTCGCTTGGGGCGGGCCGACTGGTGGAGTCCCGTAAGCCGCCCGCGCCGCCCCGTATACCCGTGCCCGGATCATTTCCGTACCTCTCGCGCGCCGCACACCGGGAAGCCGCGGGTGCATAGCGAACGTGCGCCGGCCACAACTGAATACTCCACACACACGCCTGCGAGCGCACCGCGGCCATGGATTCGCGCTCGCGAAAGGAGACAGCCGTGCCCAACAAGATCGCCGAGAAGCTGATCCGCAGGCTGGAGGAACTCGCTGAAGACCCGGACCCCAACCCGCCTAAGTTGAAGGGAGCCCGCCGGAAGCGCAAGTACGAGCATGACATATCGATGCACGCCCGAGTGCGGCACGACGCGGCTGGACAGCTTCTCGCCCTCCTCGGCCCGAAAGCATACCTCAACGAGTCCCGAATCCTGCGCGCTCTGGACAAGAGTACTCTGGATTACCAGAGGTCGAGACAACAGGTCAGGACCAAGGGCATGATGGACCGGTTGCAGCACGTCCCGGAGTACATCATTGACATGCCGCAGCTGATCAGAAGCGAGGTCCGCGGCATCGCCAAGGTGCTGAGGGATGCAGAGATACGCAAGGTCAAGGTGTACGGGGTCGGGGGGTCCGCGACGCCGGCGGGTATTGCTCGGGAGATCATCGAGAACTCGGGCCGCCTTGGGTATGACTTTGAGGTCGTGCGGCGCGATACACCCAGATTCGAGAGCGTGGACGACGCGACGCTGCTGATATTCGCGAGCTTCTCTGGGAATACGGAGGAGACTCTCAATTGCTTCGAGCGGGCGCTGAAGAGGAAACACCCGACCGATCATATGATCGCGATGTCCAAAGGCGGCAAGCTCAAGACGATGGCCGCCGATAGCAAAGTGCCGTGGATCCGGATCCCGGCCCGCATCCGCCAGCCGCGGGAATCCATGGTCTTCCAGCTAACGGCAATCCTGAGCGTCGTCTCGGCGCTCAAGCTGCCGTCCGGGGGGTCGCGCGCACCCTTCGAGGTGGACGACGCAATGCTCGACGCGGCGAAGCGCCGACTCGAAGGGATGCGCGGAGAGTTACACTGGGACGTGCGGTTCGAAGCGAACCGGGCAAAACAGATCGCGGCGAAGCTCGTCTGCGGCGACGTCAACGCGGCGAAAGCCGGCGCGTACGGCGCGCCTTGGACTCGGCCTTGCATCCCGATCGTCCTGTCGTCGGCGTCGAACCAGGCGGTGGCGTACGAGTTCTACACACAACTCTGCGAGGCCTCGAAGATCGTGTGCCACGTCGCGACCTATCCGGAAGCCCTTCACAACCTGGTGGAGTGCATGAAGTTCAACCTGGTTTCCGGCGCGGGCGTCCCGTGGTCGCTGTATTTCCTCGAAAGCGCAGACGACACGCCGCGCGTGGCTCGGCGGTGGCGCGCTACACTGAAGGAGATATTCCCCGATGTGGCTTGGTGCTCGTTCAAGGCTGAGGGCGATACGGCCTTCGAACGTGCCCTGTCAGGGTACTACTTCAACGCGTGGCTGCGCCTGTACATGGCCTTCCTCAACGGCGCGGAGCCTCTGCCCGTTCCGACGATGGATTACATGAAGGACTACATGGCCGGCATACCGAGGAAACCGCGGCGTCCCGGATCGAAGCCCGGCCGCTCTGGCAAGAGGCCATCTCGACCTCGATAGGCTGCGGCGGTTCGGCGTTGTCGTGCCGGTTCAGGAATCGCCTCTTGGGAAGACCGCGCCATCGGGATCGAGCGGATTGTCGAAATCGGCGCGAGGTGCACGGCATTGCCCAGGATCTTGGCACGAAAGCTGATGGGATGGTAGGTGCTTGCCGCCGCGCCATTGTGCGCGGGCAGCCTCTTCCGTGGCGTCCCAGTGCTACTTAACGACTATCTCCACCCCGACCACCTCGAACGGCGTCCCCCCAGACTCGCAACCTAGCACGCCAAAACACTTGAGCCGAGTGGTGCCGCGCGCCACGGCACGGAAGTCCAGTTCCACCAGCGCCCCGGACCCGGCCAACGCGGTGGCTGTCGGGCTGTGGCCGAAGACCGCCAGCGCCCCTTCCTCGGACGCCCTGTGCTGCACCACCCAGCCCCGCCCGGCCAGCAGTTCCGCCTCCCACGGCGGGGAAACGAACTCCACAATCCCGATGTCATAGGCGATGTCAATGCTGAAGTTGGTGACCCTTGCCGGGTGCTCAGCATTCACTGTCAGGGTGAAGGTGTCATCGACGCTCACTTCAGTCAGCGGCGGCTGAATCGAGACCGTGCCTCCCGGTTCCTGAAGAGCCAGCCATAGGACGAGGAAGACGCCCGCGGCGATCGCCGTCGCCAGCAGGAAGGACAATATGATTATCTCGCGTCGCTTAAGCACATCCAGCGCTCCGCGGGTGACCGACAGGCAGCTGGTGGAGGCCCCCTCCTGCGATGGGGAAAGGCTCTGACTGGACGTCGTGACGTGACGTCAGGTAATCGACAACCCAACCGCCCGTCTCAAGGGCACGCGTCTCACGGCTGGACTGTTCGCTTGGTAGCGCCGCGGCGAGGTGGTGTCAGTGTGCCGGCGAGCAGCAGCGTGCAGCGAGACACGCCGCAGGCTCACGATCTACGGTTCAGGGCAGGGGCTCGCCGACGACGAGGAACGTCACTTCTCCACGCCGGCGGCCCACTTGATGCAGCCCAGGATGTGCTCGCGCATCCACGCCTCGGACCACAGCTCATCCGGGTGCCCGAGGCCTGTGTAGATCACGCGTCCCTGCCCATAGGGGTGGCACCAGCCCATCGCGTAGTCGTGATCGTCGCGATTGCCCTTGGCGAGGTCCACCGACGCGTTGTCAATACTCATCAGCACGTGCGTCTTGCTGCGGTCCCAATTGCGGAAGGTGTAGATCTCGTCGAAGACCTTCAATGACTCGCCGAGCATGCGCGTGGCCGGGTGCTTCGTGTCTTCTACCTTGACGGTGACTTCCTGGGTCCACGGGTGGCCGTTGAAGTAGCCGCCGAGCATCTCGCCGTATTCGGGCCACTCGTACAGCGTGTCGGCGGCATTGTGAATGCCCATGAACCCTTTTCCGCCACGGACGAAATCAAGCACGGCCGCCTTCTGCGCATCGTCCAGGGGCAATTCACCGGTGGTGGCGAAGATCAACACGTCGAGCTTCGCCAGGTTCTCCGCGGTGATCCGTCCGCAATCGTGCGTGGTAACGGCGCGATAAAGGCCGCTCGCCCTCCCGATGTCCTTGACCGCTACCTCCGCGTTCGGGAGGTACGAATGCTCGAATCCCGCGGAATGTCGCAGCATCAGCACGTTCAGCATACTCTCTCTCCTGTTAGGCGTGACGGTACGTGTTCCGGAGTATCTGCTCCCTAGGGGTTCGGTTCCGGAGTCTTCAATCCTCCACGGCCGGCGGGTATTCTGCGAAAACGGTCGCCCACAGCCCGCGCTGAGCAGCGCCCACCGACATTCCGCGCGAGCATTAAGGCTCGATCACGACGCGTAGGGAGCCGTCGGCCTTGCTCTCCGCCAACTCAAAGGCCTGCTGCGCCTGCTTGAGCGGGAACCGATGCGTGGCGAGTGGCGCCAGATCCACCAAGCCCTGCTCGACCAGCCGGATCGCCTGGGCCTGGTTATGGTTCTGGCGGCGTATCCATTGGATGGTGACCTCGTGCCGCCGACCGACGGACGCGCCCATCGTCATCACATCCTCGACGGGAATGCCGAGCAGCGCTACCTGTCCGAACGGACGAAGCATCCTCACCGCTTGATCCGGCGTCTCCGGGGCGCCGGCGGCCTCGTACACGACGTCGCAGCCCTCGCCGTGCGACCAGTCGAGTGCGACGGCCACGGGATCCTCCCGATCCGCTAGCGCCGTCGCATCCGCTCCGAGCCGACGCGCGAGTTCGAGGCGCTCTGGGATGAGATCGGTCGCCAGAACATCCTTGGCGCCGGCGGCGCGGGCGACCTGGAGAATGCACAGGCCGATACCGCCGCAGCCGAGAACCGCGACGCGCGCTCCCGGCGGTGGCGGAACCAACTCCACTGCATGCACCGCCACTGCCAGGGGCTCGAGCAAAGCCACGGCAGCGAAATCGAGACCCAGGGGCGCACGGAACAGCGCGCTTTCCGGCCAGGGGACGAACTCGCGCAGCGCGCCCTGACGCGGAGGCAGGCCGCAGAACTCGAGGTTGCGGCACAGATGGTGCCACGCTCGATGGCACATGTCGCAGCGTCCACACGGCAGAGCGGGTTCGACGACCACCGTGGTCCCGTCGGGGATGTGCCGGCCGCCGCGACAGATGCCGGCGAATTCATGGCAGGGGCTGAACGGACGATCCCACGTCACACCGCCGACATTGCCCTCGCTGAAGATGTGGATATCAGAGCCGCAGATGGAGACTGCCTTGACCTCGACCAGGCACTCGCCCGCGCCGGGGATCGGTTTCTCCCCCTCCGTGATTCGCACGTCACGAATTCCGTGAACAAGGGCGACTCTCATCGTCTCTTCCTGGCCCCGCCGCTCACCGATTCCATTCAATCTCCGGCCATCCACGCCAATCCGCGGCCAGCTGATTCTGTTCGCCTGCGGCTCGCCTTGCCCCTCCCCCGCGTTCGCCGCGCTTTCCACGGTTTGGTCAATGCTTCGCGGCCTCATCGAGGCCGCGCCCACAAGCGACGGGGGAATCCGGTCAGGAGTGCTCGTCGTAGGTCGCCCAGAAGCGCTCACCCATCGGCCTCGTGTCCCCAAGCTCTGCGCGCCAGCGCTGCAGTTCCGTGCGAAGACGCTGGAGATGATCGCCGCCGGCGGGATCGTCCGCGAGGTTGCGCGTCTCCCAGGGGTCATCGCGGAGATCGAATAACTGCGTCGTCCGCGTTCCGTTGACTGCGTACTCAATCAGCTTGTAGCGCTCATCCCGCACCGCGCGCTGGCAATCCGTGTAGGCGAAAAGCAGCCGCTCGCGAGCAACGGCCGTCGAATCATGCATGAGGGGTACCAGGCTTTGGCCGTCCACCGTTGCGGGAGTCGCCATGCCGGTGAGTTCGCACAGCGTCGGGAAGATGTCCGTGAGGTAGCACAGGCCATCCCGGCGCTCGTTGCGCGGTATCCCCGGCCCGGCGATGATGAGTGGCACGTGGATGCTGTGTTCGTAGAGGTTCTGCTTGCCCATCAGCCCGTGCTGGCCCACGGCGAGGCCGTTGTCCCCGGCAAAGACGATGATGGTGTTCTCCGCTTGCCCGGTCTCCTTCAGCGTCTCAAGCAAGCGGCCGACCTGCGCGTCGAGGTGCGAGATCATGGCGTAGTAGTCTGCGATGTGTTCGCGAATCTCTCGTGGAGTCCGCGGCCATGCCGCGAGCTTCTCGTCACGGGTGCGCAGGTCGCGGTTGTCGAAGGGATGCTCCGCGAGGAAGTTCCCCGGCAGGCGGATAGCATCGACATCGTAGAGGTCGTGGTACCGCTGATGCGTCTCGCGGGGATCGTGCGGCGCGGTGTAGGCGATGTACGCGAGGAACGGCGCCTCGTCCCGGTAGCCCTTCAGGAAACGAACCACGGCATCGGTGAAGAGATCGCTCGAGTGCTCGCCCGATCGGATATGGTCGAATGCGGACGATAAGGTCATCTCGATCTTCCCCCAGCGCGCCTTCAGTTCGCGAGGCTTGGGATACTCACCCGATGAGCTGAAGTCGCACAGCGGCACGTTCCAGTGGTCGGCCATCCCGCCGAAGAATACCTCTCCGCCGGCGGAGAAGCTGCGCGCGTAGCTGGGCGTGCCGTTGTGCCATTTGCCCGTCCCGAAGGTCGCGTAACCGGCCTGCCGCAGGGCCTCGGGGAACGTGACGTGCTCGGGCGGGATCCCTTGGCCCACGTTCTGCAGGTGGAATAGACTGCGCCCGGTCATCAGCATCGCGCGGCTGGGAATGCAGACGGCGCCGCTGGTGCCGCCCATGATGTAGGCGTGGGTGAACGTAACACCGCGGCTCACGAGGGCGTCCAGGTTCGGCGTGACGATCTCGTCGTTGCCCAAGGCGTGGATGGTGTCGAACCGCTGGTCATCGGTGAAGATGAACAGGACGTTCGGTCGCGAACGGGAGCCCTGCGCGCGGCCGGCGAAGGGCGCGCCGAGTGTCAGCCCGGTGCCGGCGGCAGCTAGCGTGCCGAGCACCTCGCGGCGGGTCATGCGATGAGCCATCAAGTCCCTCCCCTATCCTCTTCGTTGTCGGCGCTGAATTGCCGTAGGCCTGCATATGATAGCCTAGGACCGGTGAGATGTGAACCCTTCAGGACACCGGGGCGAGGCGGAGAATGGAGCCGCGGGCATCAGACCGGGGGCAGCACGGTGCCACCGCTCTCTGACGGCATGTCACGCGTCACGAGCGCAGACGAAGTACCGAGTAATGCGACCCCGACAGGAGTCGCACCCAAAGTCATGGATCCCGCGCGCCCGGGTCGGCCACTCACTTGAGGAAGAAGATGAGCTTGAGTTCGCCGGGATGGAAGCGGTGGAAGCGGAGTGAGTACGACGCGATGGCGGCAAGGCCGGCGACGGCAATGCCGAGCAGGAGGAAGATGTAGGCGTACCCGAGCCCGGCCAGCAGACCGAGGCGCAGGCGGTACGACGACGGCGAGCGCTGCGCGAAGCGCTCGAAGCGATCAACCAAGCCGACGAACTTCTCATGCGTCATGGACACGGCACCCTCCTCGGAGCAGGGCACGCCTACGGCTGGTTAGCTGAACGCTCGGACCGATGCCTCGCCGCAATCGGTCAATCGCTCGCATTGTGGCCACGAGGAGAAGCGACGTCAACGCCATCGCCGGCCCCGCCGGTTCCGACGCCGAATCGTTGGATGACGTGGGCGGGCTCAACTCCCCGCCGAGTCAATGAGCGAGGCGAAGAGGGCGGCATGTTCCCAGCGATCCAGCAGATCCTCGGGGTGCCACTGGACACCGAGAACAAAGCGCGCCCCTGGAAGCTCCACCGCCTCGATGATGCCGTCCGGTGCCCATCCGGAGATGATCAGTCCCCCGCCCACCGTCTGCGCGGCCTGATGGTGGCTACTGTTGACCTCGAACTCGGTGGTGCGTACGGTCCGGGCGCCAAGGGAGTCTGCGCGCAGCATGACGCCGTGGGTTGCGCGTTCCGTTCCCCCGCCCTTGCCCGCCCCACGACCGTGGCCGATGCTCTGGGGCAGTTCCGACGGCAAATCCTGCCACAACGTGCCGCCGAGAGCCACCACGAGCACCTGCATCCCCCGGCACACCGCCAGCACGGGGATGTCACGAGCCAGGGCGAGACTGAGGGCCTCAAGCTCAAGCTCGTCGCGCTCCTCGTCCACACGACCGAGATTCGGGTGGGGCGTGTGGCCATATCGCCGCGGCGCGACATCCCCGCCCCCGCTCAGCAGGAGGCCTTCGGCCTGGGCGACGTCACTCGGACGCTCGAGACAGAAAGGCGCACCGCCCGCCGACTCGACCGCGCGCATGTAGGCGAGCTTGGGAGCCCAGCGACCAGTTTCAGCATCGCGACCGCCGGTCACAGCGATTCGTGACAATTCGGGCCTCGCAGGAATCTTCCGGCCGCAGTGTACCAGCGCCATCGGGTGCCGGTCAATGCCGACAGCGCCGGGAGACCGCCTCGAAGCGCCTCGGCTACGTGGCCGCGGGGAATCCAGCCCGCACGGTGTCCCAAGTCACGCCCATGTGAGCGTAACTTCGAGGCCGCACGCGTGTCTAAACCACCCGACGTAACCAAAACCCACAGGAGGGGCAAGCGATGTACTGTGTACGGTCTAGCGAAGAGCTGACCAGCTTCATGGACGGCGAGCTGTCCTCCGGGAGGGCTGCCGAGATCGAGCGGCACCTCACGGAGTGCGCAGCTTGCCGTCGTGCGCTGAGCCAGCTCAGGCAGACGGCGAGCCTCGTTGGTGCCCTGGCGGAGGTCGAACCGCCGGCGGACCTGCGGGCTCGCATCGCGCAGAAGGCGGCGCAGCCGCAGCCGGCCGCGCTGGCCTGCGCTGGCGCCCGTGAGCTGCTCGACGAGTACGCTCACGGCGAGCTCGGTGACGAAGCGGCGAACAGCGTGCACGCGCACCTGTGCGAGTGCGAAGCGTGCGGCCGCGAGCTGGCGCAGCTCGAGCAGGGCGCCGGGTTGCTGGGCTCGCTCGCCGACGTCGCGCCGCCACCGCGCATTCGCGAACGCGTACAGCGTGAGGTGGCGCTGCGGTCGCGCCCGGTGTACGCGAAGCCGACGTTCCGCGGGCTTGTCGCCACGCTCGCAACGGCGGCGACAGCGGCAGCTGTGATGGTTGCGATGCGGGTGCCCGCCTCGGCGCCGCAGTCGGTAAGGCTAGCCGAGCAACCGCGGACGGCGCCGGAGGCGACGGTAGCGGAGCCTTCAACCACGCGGACAGCGCCGATGGTCGCTGAGGAAGTCGTCAAGCCGGCTCAGGAGCAAGTCGCCAGGGCGGTTGCAGGACTGGCGCGAAGCCGCCCGACAGCGGCGACATCGGTCGCAACGACGGCTCAGCCCGCGGCGACGCTGATGGCCAGCGTGGCGCTCGACGGCACGCCGGCAAGCGCAACCGAGCCGAAGCCTGTTGCGCCGGCGGGTGAGCCGGACGATCCCCCGCTCATGGTCGCCTACGTGGACGGCGACGAGATGACGCGCTTCGTTGCGGACGGTGCGCTGCTACCGATCGCAACGCCTGCGCCCCAGCCCGCGGGCGCCGGCCCAGTAGTCGGGTTGGAGCCGGCAACCACACCGGAGTCACTTCCGCAACCCCACCCGACCCGCGAGACGGTGCGCGCGACCGTGACGCCCAAGGTGGAATCGCCGTTCGCCGAGGTGCGCCGGGCGCTGAAGAGCGACCGCAAGTCAGAAGCGCCGACCTTCAGGCGCAAGCGGCAACAGGATCGCCTCGCGGCAGGGCCGATCTCGCCGTGGGGCTTCTGACGGCGTGAGCCGTCATCGCAGTCGAGGGCGGATCGGATAGCAGCGTGTCTCGAATGGTGAACGCTTCCCATAACGAGCAAGGGCGATGAAAAAGAAGGCGAAACGAAAGACAGCACGGGCCCATATCTCGCCGATCAGAGCCGCGGGGCGCAGCCTCGTTTTCGCGCTTTTACTGGCGCTTCCGTGGGCGGCGCCTCACGCCGCGTTTGCGCTGACCGCGCCTGACCAGTCGCCGGCGGACGCGAACCCGGTGTATCACGTCGGCGAATCGTTCAACCCCGTGGGCTCCAGCGGGCTGCCCTTCACGATGATCGACGAACGGCCGGATCCCAAGGCCGCAACCGCGGGCGCGGCGTCACAGATCTGGGGCAGTCAACTCAGTCTGGCCCTCAACGTGAATTCGAGCCTCGCCAGCAGCGTCTATTACAGCAAGAGCTTGCCCCTCTACGAGGCGCTGCGGCGGAACAGCCAATTCGGAGGATTCGATCCGACATTGGGGGTGCTCGCTTTTCGCGCCGAGGGCGCGGAGCACGTGCTCGACAGCGGCAGAGCGATCCAGCAGAAGCTGGACTACGCCTCGGGCGCGTTCGCGCTTCAGGGCTCGTACACCGACGTTGATAAGGATTTCCACACTCCGGGCGCGGGAAGCGTCAGCGTGATCGGAGACCGATCGCCTGTGGATGCCCTGGCGGCGATGCGCGGCATGAGCGAGCTTCAGTTCCAGGCCCAGTTCAATCCGTCGGCCGCGTTCGCGCTGAGCACGAGTCAGCGCAAGTCCGTCAACGAGCAGCCCGGCCACAAAGAGATCGGGATGACGGTGAGCGAGATGGCGCACGCGCTCACCTACCAACTGAGCGGGGATCGCCAGCTCAAGGCGGACTTCCAGAGCCGCGACGAGGACTGGCGGGGCCACGGCGCGATCAACATGGAGAAGCTCGCGGCGCACCTGGACGTTACCAGCCGCCTGGCGCTCGACTACAGCTACGACTGGAACAAGAACGAGCGTCAGGGCCACAAGGAGAAAGGCCGCGACGTTACCGAGATCAAGCAGAGCCTGGTCTACAAGCTGACCGGTGACAGCAAGCTCGCCCTTGACTACCGCAAGTTCGACGAGCAGTGGGACGGCAAGGGGCCGATGCAGCTCGAGACCCTGGCCGCGAGTTTGAATCCCACGAGCCGACTTCAGCTCACGTACAACCACGACTGGAGCGCCAACGATCGCGACGGCCACAAGGAGAAGGGCCTGACGCGCGATGCCACCAAGACCGGCCTCGCGTACCAGTTGACGGATCAGACGCGGCTCGAAGTCAACTACGACGATATCCGCGAGGAATGGGATCGCGGCGACCGCACCGACGCGACGGAGACGCAGATTCGCAACTACGCCGTTCGTCATGCCTTCGGCGGCAGCACCAAGGCCGACGTGACGCGGAACCTGACCTCTATCACCTCGGCCGGCGCGACGACCGACATTGACACGACTCAACTCCACCTCGAACACAAGCCGGGCGAGAGGCTCAACCTCGTCGCGGACTGGATGGACCGAAATCGCAGCGACGGCGGAACCGAGGATCTGACCGCGCTCGCCCTGGACACGGCGATCGGCTCCGGCGCCGGCAAGACGGCGATCAAGGCGCTGTATCAACAGCACAGCGACGGCGCGGATGATAAGCAAGTGGACACGTTGTACCGCCTCGGCGTATCGGCGTCGCCGAGCCCGCTGCTGCAACTGAGGGCGGACTACGAATCGCTCAATCAGCAGGGCCCGAAGGCGGATCATGATTTCGTTCGCACCAATCTGGGCTTCGCCAGCCAGCTTCACCGATATGCAAAGCTGACCGCCGACTACGCGCGCGAAACCGATAAGGATGTCCAGACCAAATCCGACCGCGGAGCCAGGATCGAGATCAACCCCGGCTGGCTTACCCTGAGCGGCGGGGTCGCCTTCCAGGAGCGCCAAGGGCAGCCGGATTTGACGACAACCTCCGGCGACCTGCAGATCAAGTTCGGGCACGCGCTCGCCGACTGGGCCAAGGCGGTGAGCGGCGCCGAGCCGCTCCCGGGCGCTGGCGCACATGGCTTCCGCGGCGCGCCGGGGTGGTTGAACCTCGGCGACGGCGCGATCACGCTCAACTACATCGCGCGCTCGACCGACGAGCAATCGCACGTGGTCACGCGCAGCCTCGGCTACCAGACCATGCTCGGCGACCGCGCGTACGTCAAACTTGCGATGCACAAGAACCCCATGATCAAGAAGAAGGACAAGCTGGTCATGGAGGCGGCGCGGTGGGACAGCTACGAGGGCGGTCTTGACCTGAGCAGCGGTTTCGCGGCTCTCGGCCGCTTTATTCGCGAGGAGGATCTCAACAGCGGGCGCGCAGCGACGGCGCGCGTGCTCGGGCTGCGCGGCGCCATCGGCGGCAGCGACACGTTCACCTTCGTTGGCGGCCTGCAGACGGTGCAGCCGGAGGGTGACGCCGCGACCAACTGGCAGTTCGCCAACGTGAACCTGAAGTTCGGGCGGGCGCTCGCGGACTGGGCCAAGGCGGCCAGCGACGGCGGGCTGTTCGACGACAACACCAAGTACGGCCACCGTAAGCTGCCCGGCTGGGCGGCTTTCGCAGACGGCGGACTAAGCCTGCAGTATATGTCGCGCGAGTCGGAGACAGGCGACCAGCTGATTGCCTCCGCGGCGGGGTATCAGACGATGCTCGGCGACCGCGCCTATGTCAAGCTGTCGTTCCAGCAGAACCCGCTGACCGACAAGGGCAAGGTGATTCCGGTTGACCGCAAGCTCTACGAAGTCGGGCGGCGCTTCGGCGGGAAGTTCATGGCGCTCGCGCGCTTCATCACCGACGATAACCTCGCCGAGTCCAAGTCGCTGCGCACCAGCATGCTCGGCCTGCGCAGCCGGCTGTCGGAGCGCGAGCGGCTGGAGACCGTCATCGTGCTCGACGACGTGTCGAGCCAGGGCCAGCGCTATCGCTCCACCACCTACGGCCTCGAATACGCGCGAGAGGTCAACGACGGCCATTACCTGATCGTCAAGGGCACCCTCACCCGCGACGACCGCCCCGGCGTGTCGGACGAGCTGCGGGATAACTACCAGGTCGACTTCGCTTACAAGAAGGCGATCTAGCGCACCGCGCTTCGTCCTCACCCTCGCATCTTCTGCCGCACAACACCGGACACCATTTCGCTGAATCTCTGAGCGTCTCACACTGCGTCCGTGCGCCTGCCGCCGCGGCGGGATCGCCGACAAATGCGTAGCGGAGTATTGGCCGACGGCCACATGCAGCCGCGCGACAGCCAGGGCCGAAAGGCGGCGCGGTGTTCGGCGAATGGCGCGAGATACGCCGGCGCTTGCCTGGGGCGGGGGGCGGAGCCGGGGCTACGGGTTCAGCTTGACCGAGCCAATCACATCGCGGAGGGACGAGATGCGTTCGCGGCGCAGGAACTCGCGGATCCCCTGCGCGATTTCCTGGGGCTTGTTCGGGTCGGCGAGCAGACACGTGCCGAGGCCGACAGCGGTGGCGCCGGCGATCATCAACTCGATCGCATCGTCGGCATCCCACACGCCGCCCATGCCGATGACCGGAACCTCGACTGACTGCGCGACGCGATAGACGCGCAGCACCGCCGCCGGCCGTATCGCGGGGCCCGACAATCCGCCGAAGTTGCCGCCGAGCAGCGGCCGCCGGGTGCGGATATCAATGCACATGGCGGTGAACGTGTTGACGAGCGCGATGATGTCGGCGCCAGCGCTTTCGCACGCGACGGCGATGTCGGCGATATCCGTGACGTTGGGCGTCAGCTTCGCGATGAGCGGGCGATCCCAGGCGGAGCGGCAGGCGGCAACGACTGCGGCCGCGGTTTCGGGATCTGCGCCGAACGCCATGCCGTGCTGCTCAACATTGGGGCAGGAGATGTTCAGTTCGAGCGCTGCCAGCCCGTCGGCTGCGGCGAGTCGGCGCGCCATTTCGGCGAACTCATCGAGCGTTTCGCCGGCGATGCTGGCAATGAGGTTCAGACCCAACTCCCGCGCGCGCGGGAGCTTGTCGGCGAGGAACGCATCAAGCCCGGGGTTCTCCAGCCCGATGGAGTTGACAAGGCCGGCGGGAGTCTCGACCGTTCGCGCGCCGGGCGGGTTGCCTGCGCGCGGCCGCAGCGTGGTCGTCTTCAGGACGAACGCGCCGAGGTGTCGCAGCTGCGGCGAGCCGACGAATTCCTCACCGTAGCCCCAGATGCCGGACGCGGCGACGAGCGGCGTGCGCAAGCGCATGCCGGCGAGAGTGACCCCCATCGTGGCGGTTTTCGCTTTCGATCTTGCCGGTGTCATGTTCGTTGTCGCGGCTCAGGGCACGGCACACGGTGACCCACATCGGTCATCCCGCGGTCGCCGTAATCTCTTCCCACGCCACCTCTTCGGCGCGAAATGCCGGGCCGTCGCGGCAGACCGTGCGATAGACGGGTTCGCCGCTTTCCGAGCGCATCCGCACCACGCATCCCCGGCACACGCCCATGCCGCAGGCCATGCGCTGTTCCATCAGCACCTGCACCGGGATATGCGGCTCAGTGATGCGCGCGATCTCACGGAGCATCCCGCCCGGCCCGCACGCGAATATCTCTGTGTCGTTGCCCATCATCTCCCTGAGATGTCGTTCCAGATACTCCGTGACGAGCAACCCATCTTCCTGCTCAGTCACGAGCGTGGCCACAGCGCCGATTCCTTCGAAATCCTGCGGCGTCAGGGGCGCGCTCGCGCGATCGACGGCCCCGAGCAGGGCCACAACGTCTCGGCCCTGGCGGCGCAGCTCTTGCGCCAGGGCGAACAGCGGCCCCGCGCCGATGCCGCCGGCGACGAGCACCGCACGGCCCAGGCTCGGGCGTATCTCAATCGGCCTGCCCAACGGGCCGCGCAGCGACAGCGCCTCCCCGGCGCGCATCTGCGCCAAGCGCTGCGTCCCGCGCCCGACGACCTTGAACAGGACGTCGAAGGTTGCGCCCCGGCCCGGCTCGATGATGCTCGATAACTCAGGCGGCAAAGGCGATTGCTCCGAAAGCCGTTCCGGCTCATAGTCGGGGCCGACAAAGCGGTGGAAGCCGAATGGCCGGCGCAGAAGCGGCAGTTTGGGATCAACCGTAGGTGCGACAGATTCGCGCCACGGCTTGTTCTTCGCGTCGGCGAACGACCGGAGTTGATCGCGTGTGACGCATCCGAGGAGCATGAACTGCCCGGCGCGTGCGGCCTCAGCTACCGGCTCGCACGCCAACGTCATGCGGTATGCGTCGCCGCCGCGCGGCTCGATCGCGCGGACCTCGGCGCGGGCTTCGCGGGCCGGGCGGCTCATTGGCTGCGGGACGGTGGCGCCGCGGAAGTAGCGCTCGAGGTTGCGGGTGAGGACCGCCGACCACCCCTCGCGCCGCAGTGTATTGGCCTCCTCGGCGCGGTCAACGAGGGCGAGACAGCGAACGCGATTCGGCCCCGGGAATCTCGACGAAGGCCGGCCCGCGGACGCTGCCTCGAGCCGGTAGGCTACGCGCTTGCCGTCGAGCCACAGCATGCCGACGTGCGCGAGCTGCCCCGGCAGGCCGGGGCAGCGGTTGTTGAGAACGGCATCGCTGATGAACGCGGGGCACGGGCTGCACCTCGTCTGCAGCACCGCCCGATAGGCTGCGCCCACCCACACCTCCAGACCCCGCTCGCGAGCCTGAAAGGCCAACCGGCAGAGCAGTCGCGCCTGGGCGCGCTCCATCATCTCACGCGAACGAGCACGACGTAGGTCTTTGACTCCGGATTGGCGCCGGTCGCGTCACTGACGATGACCGTCGCCTCGTAATCCCCCGGCTGGTCATACACGTTGGTCACGCGCGTGCCGGTCGCTTGCGTCTCGACGCCGTCGGAGTTGTCGAAGTCCCACACCGCCTGCACGGGGGCGAGACCGCCCTTGGCATCGGCGAGAAACGTCACGGGCTGGCCGGTTCTCGCGATCGCCGGGTAGGCAACCGGCTTCGCCCCGAGTGGTGAGGTGTCCAGGGTGATCTTCATCTCGCCAACGTAGAAGATATCCGGTCGCTCGCTGAAAACGGCGATCCTCTCGAGCTGGTCGCCCAGAGGTCCCTTGAACTCGCTGAGCGGGAAGCCGACGCGCGTCCATCCCGAGGCGTTGCGATCCCCGGGGTGGATCGGATAGTCGGCAAGCACTGCGGTGCCCTTATCGGTTGTGAGCTGGACGCGAAAGCCATCGGTCTGGAACGCGGCTTCCGCAGCCGGCGCGGGGCCGGTCGGTATCGGTGCCGGCGCCGGCTTTGCTTGAGGCGTGGGCTGGGTGCGGCGATACGTCGTCCGCGTCGCCCCCGGCGTGCGGCGCATAACAGTCCCCAACCTGCCCGCTGACGCGCGCGAGGACGGCAGCACCCGAGAGGTGCGACTGTCACGCCTTCCGCCGAGCCCGACTCCACCGAGACCGGTGGATGTCCGCCGAGTGGTGCGCGGCGCAACACGCGCACCCGTACGCGTGGGCTGTGATGGGCGGCGCGCAGGGGCGACCGTCGTGCGCGACGAGGTCCTGTCGCGCCCGCCTCCCATCCTCAGGCCGCTCAGGCTCAGGCGGAGCTGGCCGCCTCTCTCCTCGGCGCTCCCGCCAGGCACGCGGTCGGCTCCGCCCACCGCGGACTCGGTGCCCGCTGCTGCCTTGGGCTTCGGGCGTGCGAAGTGAGGGCGCAGCCACATCTCAATGTAGGCGTTGGGCTGCCCGGCGTAGCCGGAGATGTCAATCGGGGTCGCGAAGTCAATCCGTCCGCCCTGGAAGTCCCCGTGTGAGACGAGCTTGAGCGCACTCGCGCCCTGGTACCGGACGTCGGTGACCTCCTGAAGACTGCCGCTGCCCCACGAGCCCAGCGCCAGCGGGACCGGAGCCGTCTTCACGTCACCAGTGTAGATCAGCGTTTCCTGTGCCGCCGTCGCGATACCGCTCACCGCAAGGAGCGCTCCGAGAGTCCCGACCGCCGCGATCGTCACGTATCTCATCATCGGGATCACCTACCTTCGGCCCTGTCAGGCCATGATCCGCATTCCGACCTCACTCGCGAGGAGCATGCCGCGCTCGGTGAGGGCAAGCCGCGAGCCGGTCATTGTCGCCAGTCCCGCCCGCACCAACTCCTCGATGTGGTTTCTGTATTCGTTGACAGCATCCCTGCCGCACCGCGCGCCCAACTGCGCCAGGCACGAGCCCTCCACGGTGCGCAACTCGAGTATCAGCCCCTCGTCCATTCTGCGTCGCGCCGCAAGCCGTTCAACGTACGCCACGGGCAGTACGCCGCGGCGCACCATGGCGCGGTATTGCCCCGGGCACGCCGTATTCGCCCACCGCAGCCCCCGGACGCTCGAATGCGCCCCCGCGCCCAGGCCGACGTAGTCGCCATCGCGCCAGTACTTCTCATTGTGCCGGCAGCGGCGCCCCGGCAAGGCGAAATTGGAGATCTCGTAGTGCTCGTAGCCGGCGGCGAGCAGCATATGTCGCGCCGCCGCGTACATCTCAGCTTCGGTCTCCTCCCCCACTCCCACAAGGTCTCCCGCGAGCTGCCGACGATGGAACTCAGTGCCCGGCTCAATGGTCAGGCAGTACGTCGAAATGTGCTCCGCGCGTAGGCTCATGGCCTGCTCCAGCGTCGCCCTCCACTGCCGCTGCCCCTGGCCGGGCACGCCGAAGATCAGATCCAGGGAGACGTTCTCCCACCCCGCCCCGCGTGCATCTTGCACCGCCTCGCGGGCGCGCCGCGCGTCGTGCCTTCGACCAAGCGTGCTGAGCACCTCGTCGTCGAAGGACTGCGCGCCGATGCTCAGCCGGTTGAACCCAACTCGGCGCAGTTCGGCGAGGGAGTCCCGCGTAAGCGATTCCGGATTTGCTTCGACCGTGATCTCGACATCGTCCGCGAGAGGAAGGCGCACCTCAATCGCGCGCAACAACTCGCCGAGCAGCGCGGGACGCAGCATCGTCGGCGTGCCGCCGCCAAAGTACACCGTGCCCGCAGCAGCGTCGCCGTCCAGCCGCAGTCGCACCTCCTCGCTGACGGCGGGCACGTAGGCCTCGATCTCGCCGTCGGTGGCCGGCCGCGAGTCGAAGCTGCAGTACGGGCATTTGCCCGTGCAGAACGGAACGTGGACGTAGATCCCGAGATGCTCTGCGGACACGTCTCAGCCCTTTTCGTCGCCCACCCGCAAGACGGTGAGGAAGGCCTCCTGTGGAATCTCGACGTTGCCGACCTGCTTCATGCGCTTCTTGCCCGCCTTCTGCTTCTCGAGCAGCTTGCGCTTGCGCGTGACATCCCCGCCGTAGCACTTGGCAACGACGTTCTTGCGCAGCGGCCGGATTTTTTCAGACGCGACGACGCGCGACCCGATCGCCGCCTGTAAGCGCACCTCAAATAGTTGCCGGGGCACCACTTCCTTCAGCTTCTCCACCGCGCGCCGGCCGCGGCGCTGCGCGCGCTCCCGATGGGCGACGAACGAGAGCGCGTCCACGATGTCGCCGTTGACCAGCACCTGAACCCGCACCAACTCGCCCTTGCGGTACCCCGCCACTTCATAGTCCAGGGAGGCATATCCCCGCGTGCGCGACTTGAGCTGGTCGAAGAAGTCGAGCAGGATCTCCGCCAGCGGCAGATCGTAGGTGATGATGACGCGGTTCGTGCTCGAGTATTCGATGTTGCGGAATTCGCCGCGCCGGTCCTGAGCCAGTTCGAGACACGAGCCGACGTACTCCGACGGCGCCATGATCGTTGCGCGCACCCACGGCTCTTCGATGTAGTCCACATATTGGACGTCCGGCATCGCTGCGGGGTTGTCTATCTCGATGACCTCTCCGTCGGTGCGATGGACGCGATAGACGGCGCTCGGGGAGGTCGCCACCAGGGTCAGGCCGTACTCGCGCTCCAGTCGTTCCTGGACGATCTCCATGTGCAGCAAGCCGAGGAAGCCGCAGCGGAACCCGAAGCCGAGCGCGGCCGAAGTCTCGGACTCGTAGCTGAACGCGGCGTCGTTGAGCTGCAGCCGCTGCAGCGCGTCGCGCAGGGCGGGATAGTCATCGCCCTCGGTCGGATACAGGCCGCAGAACACCATGGGCTTCAGCGCCCGGTAGCCCGGCAACGGCGCCGACGCCGGCCGTTCCGCGGCGGTGATCGTATCGCCGACGCGCGCGTCCCCGATCGCCTTGATGCCCGCGGCAACATAGCCCACCTCGCCCGCGGCGAGAGACTCGACGGGCTTCATGGTGAGCCCGAAGACACCGACCTCATCAACCTCGAATTCCTTGCCGGTCGCCATCATGCGGATGTGCATACCCTTGCTCAGCCGGCCTTCGCGCAGCCGGACGTATGCGATCGTGCCGCGGTAGGGATCGAAATGGGAGTCGAAGATGAGTGCCTGCAGCGGCGCCTCGGGATCGCCCTCGGGCGCCGGTATCCTCCCGACCACCGCCTCCAGCACCTCCTCGACGCCGGTGCCTTCCTTGGCACTGGTGAGCAACGCCGCAGATCCATCGAGGCCGATGACGTCCTGCAGTTCCGCGCGGACGCGTTCGGGATGGGCGTTGGCCAGATCAGTCTTGTTGATCACCGGGACGATCTCGAGGTCGTGCTCGAGCGCGAGGTCGGCGTTGGCCACGGTCTGCGCCTCCACCCCTTGCACCGCGTCCACGACGAGCAGTACGCCCTCACACGCAGCAAGGCTGCGCGACACCTCGTAGGTGAAGTCCACGTGGCCGGGGGTGTCTATCAGATTGAGGACGTATGTCTGGCCGTCGCGGGCCGTGTAGTTGATGCGAATCGCGCTCGCCTTGATGGTAATCCCGCGCTCGCGCTCCAGATCCATCTGGTCGAGCACCTGGTCGCGCCGCTCGCGCTCGCTCAGCGTCCCGGTGATTTCCAGGAGCCGATCCGCAAGCGTGGACTTGCCGTGATCAATATGGGCGACTATGCCGAAGTTTCGTATCCGGTTCTGTTCCAACGTGCTATTGCTCGCTCTGGGGCGCGGCCGGCACTCCTGCGCCCCGGCGCAGGAGTGTGCGGCGGATGATGTCCGTCGCCAACGGCAACTCCTCCGCACCCACCACCCGCAGCGCGGCGATAAACGCGGCGGCCCCTGCCGCGATGGCGGCCAGGACTTGCAGGCCGACGCGCCACAGGCTGATGCTCCCGCCCGCGGCCGCCCCCTCGGCCTCGGGTGCCGTCAACGTGAAACCGAAGTGAGGCAAGCCGAACGCGTTACCTATTATATTACTTACCCCCAACGCGACCACGCCCATGACCGCTGACGCCAGGACGACTCTGCCGAACGACGCGGCGAGTCCCCACATGTCCATCGGCCCAACCTTGCGCCGCAGGAGCAGAGCCGCGGCGATCATGGCGGGCAGCGAGGCGATCGAGGTCGCCAGCGGCAGGCTGCCGTACGCAGCCGGGGTGGTCTTCATCAGAGCCACTGCCAGCGCTGCGGTGAGCCCGATATAACCGAGGCCGATCAGCGGGGGCGTCACCGTGTCCTGCATCGAGTAGAACCCGCGGTTAATGATTTGCATGGCAGCGATGGCGAACAGGCAGGGCGCCCAAAGGGTCAGCGCGAACGCTGCGGAGCGCGCCGCGGCTTCGCTGTAGGCGCCGCCCTGCCACAGCAGGCTGATGATGGGCCCGCTCAGCACCGCCAACCCAACCGAGCTTGGCACCGAGAACAGGAGTATCGCGCGCAGGCTGAGGCCCAGCGTGTGCTTGAACTGGTCCGATTCGCCGCGCCGGAACTGCTGCGCGAGCGTGGGGAACGCGGCGGTGGATATGGAGACGCCGAAGAGGCCGAGCGGCAGGACGATGAGCCGGTTGGCGTAGCGAAGGTTGGTGACGCCGCCGGTATAGAATGAGCCGAACAACCCCGGCAGCCACAGCAGGGCAATCTGCTGCACCGCAAGGCCGATCATGAGCGGAAAGAACAGCACCGCAAAGCGCCGCACGCCGGGATGCGTGAAATCGAGCCCCGGACGATAGCGCAGGCCCCGCTTGACCAGCGCCGGAAGCTGCACCGCCACCATCATCGCCGCCCCCGCCAGCACGCCAATGCAGAGGCCAAGGATGCCCAGGTAAGGCGCCAGAAAAACCGCGCCGACGATGATACCCACGTTGTACATACACCAGGCGAGCGCCGGCGCCGTGAAGTGGTGGTAGGACTGGAGGATGCCGCCCGCCATTGCCGACAGCGCGGTGAAGAAGACCATTGCCGCCATCACCCGCACGTAGAACACGCACTCCGCGAATACCTCGGGCCTGCGGGTGAACCCGAAGGCCGCGATCGGCACCAGATAGGGAGCGCAGACGATAATGACGATGACGCCCACCGCGACGGCGAGAACCATCGCCGTCGCAAGCGTATTGATCATGCGCCACGCTTCGTCTTCCCGCTCCTGCACCAGGTAGCCGGAGAGCACCGGTATCAACGCCGCCGCCAGCGCCCCGCCCGCAAGCAGATAGTACAGCAGGTCGGGGACCTGGAACGCCGCCCAATAGGCGTCGGTGTGGGGGGTCCTGCCGAACTGGTAGGCGATGAGCTTGTCTCGGACGTACCCGAGCACGCGGCTCCCTGCGGTGGCGGCCATCATGATCGCCGCGGCCTGCACAACGGTCTGCCTCTTCACAGGGCTATTATACTGGCGCCGGCTACGGCAGGCAAGGACGAGCCCATCACGGGGCCTTTCGCACGGCATCATGCAGGAGATCGATGGCTGATGCGCGACGGCGCAAGGAGGGCGGGCGGCGAAGGCCGAAACAACAAAGGATACTTCGACCGAAAGGCAGTGCCGGCCCCGCGGCGAAAGACGCCCGGGGTGGCGGCGTGTCCAGAGGCTCGTGGAGCATGAGGATCCTGATGCAAGCCCGGGTGAGCCTGTTCACCGTGCCTGGCGGGGATACGGTTCAGGTAGTCGAGACGATGCGGGCGCTGCGACGCATGGGGGCGGATGCAGACGTCTCCGTCGAACCGAATGCCGACCCGCGCGGGTACGACATCGTCCACCTCTTCAACCTTGGGCGCGTGCAGGAGACCGCCAGATACGCTCGCCGGGCGGCCCGGGCGCACGTGCCGATGGTGCTCTCGCCGATCTACTGGGACACGAGCGAGTTCGAACGGCGCGGGCATTCCGGCGCGCGGGGGGCGCTCTGTCGCGCTCTGCCGCTGGAGCTTATCGAGCGCCTGCGCGGCGTCTGGCGCTACTGCGTGGACGGTGAGCGAAATCAAGCGACATTTGACCTCGTGATTCGGGGCTGGCGGCGACTGCAGCGAGACACCCTATCGGTCGCATCATGTCTGCTGCCGAACTCGGTGACGGAATCGGCGCTGCTGCGGCGCAGCTTCGGGCCCCTTGGTTGTCCGACCGTGGTCGTCCCCAACGGAGTGAACCCGGAATTCGGCTCGAGGACGGACCGTGAGCGCCGCGGTGTCGCCTGTGTCGGTCGGATCGAGCCGCGCAAGAATCAGCTCGGGCTGGTGCGCGCGCTGCGCGGAACGACCTACGGGCTGTCCCTGGTCGGCGCGCCGGCTCCGAATCATCGCCGCTATCTGAGCCGAACGCTTCGCTGCGGTGGCGCCGGCGTTCGCTGGCTGCGAGGGATGCCGCACGAGCAAGCACGCCAGGTTATGTCCCGGGCCAGAGTCCACGCGCTGCCGAGTTGGTTCGAGACGCCCGGTCTCGCCTCCCTCGAGGCGGCCGCCGCGGGGTGCGCCGTCGTGGTCAGCGACCGCGGCTCGACGCGAGAGTACTTCGGCGACGACGCGCAGTACTGCGATCCGGCTGACCTCGACTCGATCCGCGGAGCGGTCGCTCGGGCGTGGGCCGCGCCGCCAGCGCAGCTGCGCGAACGCGTGCTCGACAAATTCACCTGGGCTAAGGCGGCGGAGCGCACGCTGTACGCGTACCATCTCGCGCTGGACGCCGGCTCCCCGTGCGCTGAAGCGATGACGCTCCCGGGAAGCTGCGCGCCTGCGTCGCATTTCACCGGAGTCGGAGCCGCACTGGGCCTGTGAGAATAGCAATCGTCGGATCGAGAGGAATACCCGCGCGTTACGGCGGCTTCGAGACGTGCGCCGAGCAAGTCAGCCGACGGCTCGCGGACGCCGGGCATGAGGTCGCCGTCTATTGCCTGCGACGATACGTCGGGCCAGCGAGCGACACGCCGCCCGGCGTGCGCCGGATCTTCCTGCCGACCATCCACCACAAGGCGTTGGAGAAGCCGCTGTTCACGTGGCTCTCGCTGGTGCACGCAGCGGCGAGCCGCGCCGAGGTCATCCTGGCGCTGGGGATCAGCGGCGGGCCGGCGACCATGCTGCCCGGGTTGCTCGGGAGGCCGGTGGTCACCAACATAGATGGGCTCGAGTGGCAGCGCGCCAAGTGGGGCACCGCGGCGCGGGCGGTGCTGCGATTGTTCGAGGCGTCCACGGTGAGGATGAGCAACGCGGTCGTGTCGGACGCGGCGGCGATATGGTCGTACTGTGTCAGCCGGTATGGGCGGCGGCCCTGGCTCATCCCGTACGGAGCGGAAATCGTGCCCACCGCCCCGGGGGCTGCGCTGCGCGAACTCGGCCTCGAGTCGCGCAAGTACTTCCTCGTGGTCGGACGACTGGAGCCGGAGAGCAACGTAGACGTGATCATCCGGGCGCACGCCGGCCTGCCCGATGCGCACCCCGTGGTCATCGTCGGCGACGCTCCGTACGCGCAGCAGTACATTCGACAGCTCAAGCGCATCGCGGGCCCCAAGGTGGCATTCGCGGGGTATGTCTTCGGCAGCGCCTACCGGGAGCTTCAGTCGAACGCGTACGCATACATCTCCGCCACCGATGTCGGCGGCACGCATCCGGCGCTCTTGGAGGCGATGGCGTACGGCAACTGCGTGGTCGTCAGCGATATCGCCGAACACCAGGAGATCGCAGCCGGCGCGGGCATTCTCTTCAAGGCGCACGACGTGGACGATCTTGCAGATCGGCTCGGATGGTTGATGCGCAACCCCGGCGCAGCTCGCGCGCTTGGCGAACGCGCCGGCCGCCGCGCCAGAGGCCGGTACTCGTGGGACGTCGTGGCCGACGAGTACGCGCGCCTCTTGGATTGCTGCCGCAACGGCCACGCAGCCAAGCAGGTGGGGCGTGACCGAGCACCAAGCCACTGACGACGCGTCGAGCCCGAGACGCATTCTACTCGCCACCGCCGCAGGCTACACCAACCTCGGCGACGACGCCATTGCCCATGCCGTGCTGACGCGGCTCGGACAGGACCTTCCGACGGTCCGCGCGAGCGTCGTCGCCGGCCCGCGGTTCGCGACTGACAGAGGAACGCAACCGGCTGCGCGGCTCGGCTGGACGCGCCTTGATCGTCTCGCCCGCGCAGTAGAGGAAGCCGACGCCGTAGTCGTCGGCGGCGGCGGACTGCTTTACGACTCCACCTTCCGCGTCAGCGCCGTTGACTTCTTCCGCCCCGATGCATCGTGGCTCATCCGCACCGCCAAGCTTGCGATGTTGGCCCGGATCGCGCAGCGCCCGTTGCTGCTTTACGCCATGGGGGTCGGGCCGCTGGTGTCTCACAGTGCGCGCAGCCTGGCGCGGTTTGTGGCGGAGAGCGCGCAGTGCATCGCCGTGCGCGACGCCTATTCGAAGCAGACGCTGATTGACTGCGGCGTGCCGGCTGATTCGGTACACGTGGCGGCGGATCCCGCCCTCGAACTGCCCGCGCCGTCCGACGAAGAAGCGCAGGCGGCGGTCCGCGAATGCGCTCACCTCCCCCGGCCGTGGATAGCCCTTAACCTGCGCCCATGGTTCCGCTTCCGGGGAATCCCGCTCGCGCCGCGATCCGGAATGGACCAACTCCGCGCGGCAGTCAGGCAAGCGGCTGAAGCCCTGGTACGGGAGACCGGTGGCTCGATCATCGGCCTCCCGCTCCAAGCCGGCCCGCACGGCGACCTGCCGTTGCTCCGACGCGTACTGCAAGACATCAGACGACGCAAGCGGGCCGCAATCCTCGCACTCGCATCCCATCGGGCCGCGCAGGCCGTGATTTCGCGCGCCGACGTAGCTGTCGGCATGCGCCTGCACCTGCACGTGTTCGCCGCGAACGGCGCAGTCCCGTCGGTGGGTCTTACCTACGACCCGAAAGTGGCGTGCTTTCTGTCTGAGTTGGGGATGGGCGCATTCGCTCTGTCCGCCGACGACGTCACTGCTCACGCCATCCTCGAAGCGACCCATCGCGCCTTGCGCGAGCGGCGGGAGTTGCAGGCCCACCTTCGCGCCGAGCGCGAGATCATGCTCCGACGCTGCGCCCTCCCGGCGAGGCTGCTGCGTGACATGCTGCACGGGGTCGGCGCAGAGTCTGCGCCGTCGCGCGCGGAGGGCGTAGCGGCGACGTGGCCGGCCGAACGCGCGGCGCTGATGCAGCACCTCGCGGCGATGGAAAGAACGTCGGGCAGGCATCTCGCGCGAAGTCTGGAGCCCATCCGCTGGATCGCCGAGATGGTGCGGCGGGTCACCGGCCGCGGGTGAGGCGCGAGCCAGGCCAGCTTCGCGGTCCGCCAGAGAGCCCCGACTACCACCCGCCCGACCGCACGACGGACATCCCCACGACGTCCGTGATTGCCACCCCGCTTGGCGTGAAGCAGTTCGTCGCGTTCGGCGCGAGGCCACTATGGAATGCCCACGCCATGGTGAGCGGGATGACGAGCAGCGACAGACGCCGCGACGTCGTCTTCGGCTCGGAGAAGAGCCGGCCGAGCAATACCTCGGTCCACCTGACCCATCGGTAGGTCCGCGCGGCCCGCGTGGCATTGGGGACGGTCGGATAGGCGCCGCAATATCAAATTGCGAGACCGGATGTGGAATAACTATGGCGAACCGAATCAGTTCTTCGCTGTGGCTTGCGCGGCCATCGTGGGCCCGCGCCCCAATTCTCATGACGACTCCGGCGTGGAGACGCTGATGAAAAGAGAGATCAGCGGGACGAGCGTCGCCACCGCGGTCCTACTATTGGCGGCTGCCGTTCTGCTGTGCACCAGACTTGAAAGCCTCGACGCGCCAGCGATCAAGCTGCCGGTGCTCGCGGCTCTGCTTACCGAAGGCGCTGTGTACGCTGGGATCATCTACGTGTGGTCTGGGCGGTTCAGTCTGCGCGCGGAGTTGGTCTGCCTGCCCACGCTGCTCTTGCTGCGCATCGCCGTCTCTGCCGCGGCCGCGGTCGGGGCGGAGCTTGCTGCGGCGCGGCGGCCCCACATCGGGTGGGACTTCCTGTCGCCGGGGTGGGAGAGTTGGATGACCGCCGCGGCCTTCGCGGTGATCGCGGTCTACCTGGTGCGCGGCGCCCTGATGCCGCCTGAGCGGGCACCTGCGGAGCGCAGGGCGCACAAGGTGTCAACAGCGCAGCCCACGGCGGCGAAGGTCGCATTCGATTCCCCGCCTGCTCAGGCCGGGGCCGGCGCGAGTGCCGACGCAGAGGACGCGGGGCGGAACGGCGCAACGGACGCGTCGCTGTTTCAGGTGCTCGACCCGCGCGATTCGGCGCAGTCGCAGATGTCGTCAGCTCCGCCTATGCCGCAGGTGGAGGGCTGGGTGACCGTGCCCGCGTCGTTGATCGCAGAGCAGCTTCCGCCGGACGCGCAGCTGGAGGTGGACGAGGTGACGATACCGCTGTCACGCATCATGCCCAGGCTGCGTGAGGGCGAGGTGCGCATCCCGTTGGTCGAGCTCGACGACGTCGTATCCCGGCCCGCCGGGGCGGCCGACGATGCGGCGAGCATCGAGCTTCCGCTACCCGCGATCGTGCCGCTTATCCCGGATGAAGCCTTCGACTTGCCGCAACCGAAACCCCCGTCGTGGCTGGCAGCAGACGCGGCGCTGGAGGACATATTCTTCGCCAAGGTCTAGGGACGCCTGGCCTGGAACGCGAGCAGAGGTCGGCCTATGGCCTCCGTCAACTATGCACTAAAAGAGATTTCCTGCAAGATCGTGTACTACGGCCCGGGGATGTGCGGGAAGACAACCAATCTCCAGCACATCCACCATCACACCAACGCCGAGCGGCGAGGCGATCTGGTCTCGCTCGCCACGCCCGGCGAGCGCACATTGTTCTTCGACTTCCTCCCGCTGGAGGCGCCGAGCCTGCACGGTTTCGAGACGAAGTTCCAGGTGTACACGGTGCCCGGCCAGGTGATGTACAACTCGACCAGAAAGCTCGTGCTGCGGGCGGTGGACGGGATCATCTTCGTCGCCGATTCGCAGTGGGACAAGATGCGAGAGAACGTCGAGAGTTTCCGCAACATGGAGGAGAACCTAGCGGGCTACTCGTGCAGCCTGGAGACGACGCCTTACGTGATGCAGTACAACAAGCGTGACCTCGACAATGTGGCGCCGCTGAGGTTCATGCAGTACGTTCTGAACCCGTGGCAGGTGCCGCATTTCGAGGCGGTCGCTATCGACGGCCGCGGCGTATTCGAGAGCCTGAACGCAGCGTGCAAGTTGGTGCTCGCCAATCTGCGCGCGAAGCAACAGCGCGGCGCGATGTAGGGCACCGCCGGTCGTCTCGTTCAAGCTGTTGCCGATGACGGCCGAAATGTGGAATAAAGCAGTAGAGCCGGGGGGCTTGACAACCAAATAAGGGATTTCGGTCGCTGATAAAGGCAAACCCTTCGCGAGGAGGGGACGCAAAGCCACGGGACTCACCCTGGATGCGGCTTGGCCGCAGTCAGGAACGGCGCGCTGCGCCGTGAGTCAGCCGGGTTGCCACAAGACGAAATCCCCGCGCGCCGCCTGGTGCGGCGTGATATGGGGAGCCGTCTTCCGGCAGCCTTGCTGGGGCGGCTCCGCCTTTTGTTGGGCGGGCACAGCCGCCCAGTGTCGCCAGAGCAACTGGCTGCCGGTGGACGGCAGATCCGAGGGATGGCACATTGCCGCTGTATGGCACGTTCGACGAGTTTGGCTTCGCGGAGATACTCCAGCTGCTCAACCTGAGTCGCAAGAGCGGCACGTTGACCGTGCGCCAGGGCAGCCTGCAGGGGCTGGTGCATCTGCGCGACGGGCAGGTCGTGGAAGCCGCCTGCGAGGGCCACAGCGGAGCCCCGGTGATCTATCGGCTGCTGGGGTGGCGCGAGGGGGAGTTCGATTTCAGCCGCAACCTGCGACCGGTGACGCGCAGCGTTCACGATTCGACCGAAGCGCTCATCATGGAGGGCATGCGGCGGATTGATGAATGGGAGCAGATCGAGCGGGAGTTCACCGACCTCAACGTTGTGCTGCGCTTGAGGAGCGGCAAGGCGACGGAGCGACACGACGACCTCAGCGACGAGCACCGTACCATCATGAAGCTAGTGGACGCGCGCCGCAATGTGGCGCAGATCATCCGTGAGAGCGGCATCGAGCCGGTGCAAGCAATCCTCCTCATAACTGAACTCATAAGCCAGGACCTCGTCGAGAAATGGGGCTCGGCGAAGGTCAGCACTCGGGACCAGGTGGCGCACGTCGAACACACGCCGCCGTCACCGAGCCTGGGCATCGGCAACTACTTCAGCCCGAGCCCGCCCGGCGACACAGCGGGCGCGCCGGCGGGCGTCCCACCCGCTGAGACAGGAGCAGACGAATCATGAGCGTTTTCTCGAAGCTCTACGGCGACGCCGACGTCGTCGGCTTGGACATCGGCAGTCACAGTGTCAAAGTCGTACAGTTGGATGAAGAGCGCGGGAGCCTGGTGCTGCGCAAAGCGGGTACCCGCCCGACGCCGGCGGGCGCCACCAAGGGCGGAGTCGTCACCGATTCCGCCACCGTAGCCCAGACCGTGTCTGCGCTGCTGGGCGCTCTCGAGATCCCGGCGACACAGGTGTTGGCGGCGGTCGCAGGGCCGACGGTGGTGGTGCGCCAGGTACAGATGCCGTACATGTCGGAGCGCCAACTGCGCAAGTCCATCCAGTGGGAGGCGCGTAGCTACATCTCCTTCCCGGTCGAGGACAGCATCCTGGAGTTCCAGGTGCTCGGGCAGCGGGACGGCGGCCAGCTCGACGTCATGCTCGTCGCGACGCCCCGCGATATGGTGGAAACCCGAGTGGAGGCCCTGGAACGCGCCGGCCTCGAGCCGATTGGCATTGAGCTCGAGCCCTTCGCGACCATGCGCAGCCTGATCGAATTCAACGGGCAGTCGGCATTCGACACCGAGACGGTCGCGTTGGTCGACAGCGGCGCATCGTTCACCGAGATCAACATCGTCAAGAACCGCAACTTCGTCCTGACGCGCACCATCCCGATCGCGGGCAACAGCATGACCGAGGCCATCGCCTCGGCGCTCGCCATGGATAACGACAAGGCGAACGCCCTCAAGGAAACCGCGATGCAGGTGGTGTGCAGCGAGGAAGAGCGCGCCACTCTCGATCCCTTCGCCCAGCAGGCGAGCCGCGCCGTCGAGCCGCTGCTCGACGAGCTGATCCGCGAAATCCGCCGCTCACTCGCCTATTACGACTATCAGCAGCAGGCGCCTGCCGAGGATGAGGACCAGAACCGTGCCCCGGGCGTCAACCGCATCATCCTCTCCGGTGGGACGGCCAAGATGGCCGGGCTCGCCGCCTACTTCCAAGCGCAGCTCGGCGTTCCCGTCGAGCAGGCAGGCATGTTCAGCCACGGGCTGATCCAGACGCCCGGGCTGAGCCAGGAGTATCTCGACGAGCATTCCCCGACGCTCGTCGTCGCTGCCGGCCTGGCGCTCAGGGAGATCATGCTGAGCGGCAAGCTTAACCTGAGAGCAGCCGAAGCCCGTTGATAAGCGTCAACAAGTTAGGTGAAGCCTGATGACAAGCATCAACATCAACCTCATCGCCGAGCGCAGAGCACAGAAGCAGCGCAGCGCCAAACTGCTGCGGCTCGCCGGCTACACCGTCTTGAGCCTGATCGTCGTCATCGGCGTCATGTACGCCTATTTCACGATCGCCATCGGCATCACGCAAGGCGAGGTCGTGGAATGCGCCGCCAAGCTCAGCGACCCCAAGTTCCGCGCTGATCTCCAACGCATCGAGTATTTGGAGCAGCACTGCGCTGCGCTGGAGCCGCGAGTGAACCTGCTCGAGGCGGTCCACGGCAGCCAGCAGGCCTGGATCGCGGTCCTGGGCGACCTCAGCCGCTGCATCCCGAACAACGTGTGGCTGACCAACGTCCAGTCGCGCCGCGATCAGTCCGGGCAATCCCTGTCCATCGCAGGCTCTGCCGCCTCGCAGCGGGCGGTCGGCGACTTCATGCTGAACCTCAAGCAAGCGACGTGGTGCGGGGATCCCGTGCTTAACTTCACGCAGACGGTGGGCTTGCTCGACCAGGAGGTGGTGAATTTCGATGTCACCGCCCCGATCAAGCATCCCATAGGGAGCGAACTCCGATGAAGATAGCAAATCGCAAGGGCGCCTTCACGATCCTGATTCTCGTCTCGACCGTGCTGTTGTGCCTGGGGGGGTTTGTCTACCAGACCAAAGTGACGAAGCTGCGCGCGCTGACGCGGGAGCGCAACGACAAGCGCCAGGAACTCCAGGGGCTGCAAGACAAGCTCGCCACGAGGCCGATGCTCGAACGCAAGTACTCCAACCTCCAGGAGCGCCTGGCGGTGCTGGAACCGGCACTGCCGACCTACGCCTACATACCGACCTTCCTGCGGCAGATAGAGAAGCTGGCGCAGGATACGGATAACAAGGTGATGGGCGTCAAGCCGCTGCCGCTCATCGAGCGCGCGCCCACGCCCGCGCCCGCGTCCACCGAATCTCCAGCGGGAGCTGACGGCGGCGCGGCGCCGGCCGAAGAGCAACTGGCGGCCGACGCACTCTACGACCGGGTACCGATCGAGTTTGATCTCACGGGCGAGTACTGGCAAACGGAGAAGTTCCTCGAGCGCTTGAGCCAGTTCCCGAAAATGCTGGCGGTCAACGACCTGTCGCTCGCGCCGGCATGTCAGCCGGAGGGCCTCAAGGCGCCGGACCTGCGCGTGAAGATGAACCTGCTCGCTCTCATCCAGAAAGGGGAAGAGAAATGGACAAGCGACGCAAAGAACTCCTCTTCCTAGGGGCAGGACTGGCGGTTCTGCTGGCAGCCCTGTTTTTCACGTTCAAGCCCACCACGCGGCCGGCGCAGGCGACGACGCAGCCGCCGCCGAGCGCGACGGCGCGCGAGCCGTCTGACTTGGCCTCGGCACGCATCGAGTCGTCGGCGGCGCCGATACCGATGAGCCAAGGCGGGACGACGGCCGGGCGTAATCCCTTTGCGCCCGTGATCGCCGCGCGGCCGGCCTCCGCACCGGGCTCCGCGCCGCCGGCGATGGTGGCCGCAATGCCGCCGGCGCCCCTGCCGCCGATCGAGCCCATGCGCCTGGAGCTATTCGGCCCGCCGGATCAGGCGTCCCCGTCCGGGGTCATAACGCCCGCGGCGGAACCGACGCCGGCGCAAGCGACTCTGCGCCTCACCGGCGTCATCTACGGTGACCCGTCCATGGCGATCATCCGCAAGGGTGACAAGCGATACTTCGTGCGGCCCGGCGACCCCGTCGGTGGCCGCTACATGGTTCAGTCCATAGCACGTCGGCAGGTGGTCCTCGCCAGCAGCGAGGGGACACTTCGCCTCGACCTAACAGGGAGGTTGTAAGACATGACCCGCAGAGCAATCCCCAACCGAAAGTTGTCCCCTCCGCAGGCACGCGCCTGGCTGTGCCTGGTGCTCAGCGCAGCGGTGCTGTTGCCGCTCGCCGCGGCGCCTGTGGCAGCGCAAGGGCCGGAAGCCCTCCCCGGGACGCAGCTTTTCGCTGCGGCGGACCCGGCGGCTGGAGGGAAGCGTTTCAGCCTCGATTTCGTCGCCACCGATCTGGTCGACGTGATCAAGGCGCTCGCGGCCCAGAGCGGCGCGAACATCGCGGTGAGCAGCACGGTGTCCGGCACGGTCACGCTGCGGCTGAGTGAAGTCACGGTCGAGGAAGCCCTGACCGTGATCAGCAAGATCAACAGCCTCGAGTTCGCCAAGATCGACAGCACCTACGTTGTGGGCACGCCGGAGGAGGTCAAGGCGTTGGTTGCGGAGCCGCCGGCTCCGGATCAGCCGTTGACTGAGGTCGTCGCCCTGCAGTACGTGCCCGCTGAGGACGCCATGGCGATCATCGGCGACGTGGAGCCGCAGGTCACGTGCAAGGCCAGCCCCACCGGCGGGCTGATCCTGAATGGGACGCCCGCTGCGCTCGAGCGCGCGAAGGCGCTGCTCGCGGGCGTCGACGTGGCGCCCGCGATGGGCATCGCGGAGCGCGCCATCTACACGATCAAGTACGCCGATCCCAGGGAGTTCCAGGAAACACTGGAAACGGTGTTCCCCGATCTGAAAGTGACGCCGGCGCCGCGGTCGAGCACGCCGACGGTGCAGCCCGCCGCCAGAGGGGGCGCGCTGCAGGGCGGGATGGCAGCACTGGCTGCGCCGCAGTTGTCGGCGCAGGGCCAGCAGCCCGGCGGCGCGGGCGGAGTAGGCGGAGCCGGTCAGACGCAGGAACTCTCCCACGTCAGCAAGCTGGTTCTGAGCGGCGCGCCGGCGACGCTCACGCGTGCCCTCAAGCTGTGCGAAGAGCTCGACGTCCCGCCGATGCAGATCAAGATCAGCGCCACCATCACCGAGGTGCGCCAAGACGTGGAGAAGCGCCTCGGCATCAACTGGCAGGACCTTGCGGGCAAGGCGGGCATCATCGTCGGTGAGGCCTCCCCGTCGGAGTTCGACAGCGGGTTGTCCGCCGCCGAGGTCGCGGCCCACGATCTGAAGCTCGGCAGCATCATGCGGTCACACCTCAGTATCGCCGGCGCGATCAACGCGCTGGTCACCGAGGGCAACGCCCGCATCATGGCCAACCCGACCATCATGATTCTCGACGGCCGCCAGGCGACGATCCACGCGGGCGAGAAGATCTACTACCCGCAGATCGTCGGCTACACCCCGCTCGGCGGCCAGATCGTCCAGGCCACGGAGATTGACGTCGGCGTGACGCTCATGGTCAACCCGCGGATCGGCCCTGACAGCGAGATCACGCTGACCCTCGTGCCGAGCATCAGCTCTATAACGACCAGCGTGTTCGACGGATATCCGACGATCACCGAGCGTTCAACCGTGACCACCGTGCGCGTCAAGAGCGGTGAGACGCTGGCCATCGGCGGATTGATCCGCGACGACGAGACAATCAACGTCAACAAGGTGCCGTTGCTGGGCGACATTCCCGTCATCGGCGACCTGTTGTTCAAGTCAACGGTGAGGCATCCGGTGCGCTCGGAGGTGGTGATCATCATCACACCCGAGATCGCGGAGTCGGGGGCCGCGAGCTAGCGATTCGACGTGATTGTGTTGACAGGTGCGGGGGTCGCGCGGCTCGGCGTTCGGCCCCCGCTTGCGTGCCGCGATAGAGGACCGATGCATCGCGGCCGACGACGTAGGCAAGGGTGACAGGCAAAGGGATGGAGTCTCAGCAGAAATTCGTCACAGAGCTGGTGCGTGAGTTCACCAACCTCACCGACGACCAACTGCACCAGGCAATAGAGATCCAGAAGGAGACCAAGGAGCCGCTGCCCCAGATCTTGGTCAACATGGGCCTTATCAACGAGAAGGATAAGGCCAAGTGCCTGGGCCGGCAGTGGGGGATCCCGTTCGTTGACCTGTCGGAGCGGCAGCTCGACAAGGAACTCATCAAGGTCATTCCGCGCCACCTGCTGCAGCGCCTGCGCGCCGTGCCCCTGGAGCAAAGCGGCCGCAAGCTCACGGTCGCGATGGTCAACCCGCTGGATATCTTCGCGATAGACCAACTGCGGCTCGTGGCCGGCCTCGAGATCGAGCCCGTCATCGCGACGGACGAAGACATCAGCAATGTGCTGACGCAGGCCCACGCGGTGAGCGAAGAGATCGGCGCAGCCATCAAGCAGGTTGCGGAAGAGGTCGGACAAGCCGACATCAGCGAGATCACGTTTGAGCACAAATCCGCGGAGGAAGAGCTCACTGCCGATCAGTTGAAGGAACTCACCGAGGACGCGCCGGTGGTGCGCCTGGTGAACCTCATCATCCAGCAGGCGTTGCGCGACTCCGCGAGCGACATCCACATCCAGCCCGAAGCGAATCGCGTCCGCGTGCGCTATCGCATTGACGGTATCCTGCACGATAAGATGGTCGTGCCCAAGCAGGTGCAGGCGGCGTTGGTGTCGCGCGTCAAGGTGATGGCGGAAATGGACATCGCCGAGAAGCGAGCCCCGCAGGACGGACGCATCTCCCTGCTCATGAACAACCGGGAGTTCGACTTCCGTATCTCGACCTTCCCCGGAGCGCACGGCGAGAAAGTGGTCATGCGCGTTCTCGACAAGCGCGGGGTGCAAGTCAACCTCAACAAGCTCGGCATTCCCGCGAGCATGATGGAGGAATTCGACAATCTCATCAACCGCACGTACGGCATCATCGTGGTGACCGGGCCCACCGGCAGCGGCAAGTCAACCACGCTGTACTCGGTGCTCAACAAGATCAACGGCCCCGAAAAGAACATCATGACTATCGAGGACCCGGTGGAGTACCAGCTCCCGGGGCTGACGCAGGGACAGGTCAACCCGCGCGCCGGCGTCACCTTCGCCTCGGCGCTGCGCACCATGCTGCGCCAGGACCCGGACGTCATGCTGGTCGGCGAGATGCGCGATGCCGAGACCTCCCTCATCGCCGTCGAGGCGGCGTTGACCGGCCACCTCGTGCTCTCGACACTGCACACCAACGACGCTCCCAGCGCGGTCACCCGCATGCTGGAGATGGGGATCGAGCCGTTTCTCATCGCCTCGTCGGTCATCGGCGTCCTCGCGCAGCGGCTGGTGCGTGTGATCTGCCCCGACTGCAAGGAGGCGTACACGCCGCCGGTGGATGCGTTCCGGCGCCTCAATTTGGCGATGGATATGGAGTCGGTGACGTTTTACCGCGGCCAGGGGTGTGATCGCTGCATGAACACGGGCTACCGCGGACGCATCGGTGTGTTCGAACTCATGGCTATTAACGACAGCATCCGCGAACTCGTCCTGCGGATGACAGAGGCTCACTCGATTCGCCTGGAGGCGCTCGATTCATTAATGTTTACGCTGCGCCAGGTTGCGATGCAGAAGTTCCTGGAGGGCTTGTCGACGATGGTGGCAGC
>CP070648.1:2381207-2392898 GCA_020354555.1 Armatimonadota bacterium
AGGTAGTCGTCCGTCTCGGCCTGCTGGGTGCGCGGAAGATCCTTGGGCGTCTGCGGCCTCATGTACTCGTCGAAGTAGCGGCGCGGCAGGACCTGGCGGTCGCCCCAGCGGCCCCGGTTGAGCCAGAACCACGCGATGCGGGCGAAGTCGCGCACCGAAGCGGAGAGGCGGCGGTTCTTCGCGCGGACCGCCAGGCCGTCCTGCAACCCCAAGGCGCCGAGCCGGTCGGGGTGTTCGGCAGCGGCCTTGGGATCATCCCGGAACACTTTGTCGAACAGGGTCTGCTGGTAGAGCTGGATCGCGAAGTCGTTGTAGGCCCACGCTGCGCCGGGAGGTTCGGGGCGCGCGTAGCCGCTGCTCATGCTCCCGAGGTGGCGGAAGGTAATGGCTTGGTCTTTCGGTTTGAGGTCCCACCCGAAGTCCGCGATGGGTTGGTCAACGCTCTCGACCAGGCCCTCCTGCAAAGCGAACAACAGCAGCGTGCTGAGCACGGGCTTCGCGGAGGAGAACCAGTCGCTGCGCTCCGCCTGGTCCCCCCACGCCTTGACGACGTATCCGTCCTTGATCACGCATCCCCTGCCGCCGAGCTTCTGCGCAAGCTCGTCGAGGATGGCGGAATCGAGCCCCAGGTCGGCGGGAGCGCGTTGCTCCCAGGCCGCGCCGGGGAAAACGACCTCGGTGGAAAGGGCACTGGCCGACAGGCTCATCATCCTTGGCCCCGAGCAGCCAAGCGTCAACCCGAACGTGATCCCGCAAACGATGACCGCCCAGGCACGTCTCAAGGTCGCCCTCCCTCGCGCTCAGTTGTAGATAGGCGCTTGCGTTGTCACCTTCTGCTGAAGGTCCGCCGGGTGATGCGATCAAGCCGGCCTGGCGCCAGCAGCTTCATCCACCCAACCAGCCTGCCTCGCAGCGAGGTCGTCACCTCGCGCCTGCGCGCTGCGGCGGCCTTGAGCATGATCGTCGCGCACTGCTGCGCCGACATCATCCTGTCGGTATAGAACTTACGCGCCGCCTCTTCGCCCATCAGCTCTCCGCTCGCCCGGCGAGTGTGCGCGATGAACCCGCTCACCACGAAGTCGGGATAGACGATGGTGACCGTCACCCCGTCATCCGCCAACTCCACGCGCAGCGTCTCGAAGAACCCCGTCATCGCATACTTGCTCGCCCCGTATGCGGTGTTGAGGGGTATCGGGACGCGCCCTGCGAGGCTGGACACGGCGACGATGCGCCCGCCGCTCGCCTTGAGGTGCGGCAGCGCGTGATACGTGCAGTACACGCTGCCCATGAAGTTGACCGCCATCACGTCCTCGAAGCCCCTGAGGTCAGGCAGCGTTTCGAATGGCGCGCGGACACTGAATCCCGCATTGTTGACCAGCATGTCAATGCGGCCGTGCGCCTCGACCGTCTGCTCGATAAGGTGCCTGCACTGCGCTTCATCCGCCACGTCCGTGGGCACGGCAATCGCCTTGCCGCCGCGCCGCGCGCACTCCGCCGCGACGGCATTCAGCTTATCAGCGCTGCGGGCTGCAAGAGACAGACGTGCGCCCTGATCCGCAAGCTGATAGGCCAGCTCTTCACCGATGCCGCTCGACGCGCCGGTGATAACACAGACCTCGTCGTTGAATGGTGTCTCCGCCATTTCCGCTCCTTCCCGCAGCACTGCGCCCGTGCGCGTCTTACCACGGCATCGGTTCGGGTGCCTGTCGCGCCGCGCGCATCGGGCTCACGCTCTCGGCCGAAAACGCTTTGAGTCGCACGGAGAACGTCGTCTCGACGGCTTGGACGAGGTACCGAGGCAGCGGGCCCGGGCCGCAGCTCGCGCTGCCCAGGCCGGACTGACGGTGATCGAGATTGAGGATCGTTTCGTCGCGGCGCACCAACTCGTGCGTGTGGCGCGCCTGCGTCAAATCCTCAGTGGTGTAGTGATGCGCGCTGACTTCGAGCAGTGGCATTCCGACAGCGATCACCCCGATGCCGCGCGCGTTCGTCACTGCCGCCCAGCGGGCCTCGGCCTTGTTGCCGTTCTCCTGCGGCATGATGTAGGGGACGTATTGCTCCTGCACCAAGCCGTGGTACACGCCGACGCACGCGCTCTCCTTGCGGTCCGCGTAGCTCTCGTGCGGCCCGCGCCCGTACCACGCGAATCGGTCGAACTCCCCGGGCATGAGCATCTGCAGGCCGATCCGCGGGAGATTCGGCAGGCTCCTGCGTGGCTCGATGCTGGTCTCGAGGATCACGTCCCCACTGCCGTAGATGGTATAGCGATAGGTGCACGTAAAGGCTACCGCGAAGCTCACGGGGGCCAGCACCGACGCCACTGCGATCTGCACCACATCCCTTTCCGCGCGGCTCATTGAGACGTCGGCGGTGCGGTGCGTCAGGCGGTCCAAGCCGACCTCCCGCCATCTGCGCGCGAAGTGCACGTCGTTGTCAGTCGGCGCGCGCCACACGTTGAGCCGCGGCCCGGCCCCGAGCAGCGGCGTGCCGCCGTACCGCCAGCGGGAGATCACGCCTGCCCGGCGATCAAAGTGAAGGTCGAACTCCTCGCCGGCGATGATGATCGCGTCTTCGGTTTCGGTCGTTGCGACAGGCGGCATCGCTCGCCTGAGTATCGCCGGCGTCGGCGGCGCCGCGACGGGCAGTTGGAACTGCGCCCATGCCACCTCGTGCCCCGCCGGCGCCCACGCGGTGGCCTCGGCGAGCGTGAAGCTGAGATCCAGCCAGTACTCCGCGCCCGGCTGCGCCGGCGGCAGCGTGTACGGCAGTGTCGCGGTCGTCTCTCCGCCGGCGGGCACATCGAGAGGCGGCGCGTCGCCCTCTGCCACAACATCGCCGTCGCGCCGGATGCGCCACGTGCCGCGCAGGTGGCGAAGCCACGAGAAGTCGTAGCGATTCTCGATCTTCACCGTGCCGGCGCGCAGGTCAACCGGCTCGACGTGCACCGGTTCGATGACCTTCTTATACTCGATCAGGCCCGTGTGCGGTATGCGGTCCGGGAAGTTCAGCCCGTCAATGCAGAAATTCCCGTCATTCGGCTCGTCGCCAAAGTCCCCGCCGTAGGCGAACCACTCCGCGCCGGATTCCGTACGCCGGCGGATACCATGGTCGACCCACTCCCAGATACACCCGCCGAGCAGTCGCGGATGCGTCCGGATCGCCTCCCAGTATTCCTTGAGATTGCCCGGTCCGTTGCCCATCGCGTGCGCGTACTCGCACATGAAGAAGGGGCGCGGGTCGTCGGTGCGCTCGCCCTCCGCGATCAGGTTCTCCACGGTGGGGTACATGACGCTCACGATATCCACCACCGGCGATTGCATCGCGCGTTCATAGTGGATCGGTCGCGTGGGGTCGGCCCCGCGTATCCATGCCGCCATGGCGTCGTGGTTGGGCCCGTACCCCGCTTCGTTGCCCAACGACCAGATGATGACCGAGGGATGATTCTTATCGCGCTCGACCATGCGCACCGCACGGTCCACGAACGCGGCCTCCCACGCGGCGTCCTTGGCAAGCAGATCATAGTCACCGGCCTTGACGACCCCGTGGCACTCCGCATCCGCCTCGTCAATGACGTACAGGCCGTAGCGGTCGCAGAGGTCGTACCAGCGGGGATCGTTGGGGTAATGCGACGTGCGAACGGCATTGACGTTGTGCTGCTTCATCAGGGTGATGTCGCGGATCATGGATTCCAGCGACACCGCGTAGCCGAGATCAGGATCGGTGTCGTGGCGGTTGACCCCTTTGATCGTGATGGGAACGCCGTTCACCAGGAGTCGGCCGTCCTGGATCTCAATCCTGCGGAAACCGACCGCGAACCGCTGCACCTCGGTCGTCGCGCCGTCCGGCGACGTCACGGAGACAAGGAACGTATAGAGGTTCGGCTGCTCGGCGTTCCACTGCCGCGGGCACGACACCGCGATGCGGTGCTCCACATAGTGCGCTTGCCCCGGCCCGAGCGCGACCTCGCCCTCCTGCGTGCCGACGACGGCGCCGTCGGCATCGAGCAGCCGCGTCGCAATCCGATAGCCCGTGACCTCGGCAGCCGTGTCGTTCCGCACCCCCACGCGAGCATTCAGAGTGCCGTTCTCATAGGCATCGTCGAGGTCGGTCCGCACGCACACATCACGGACGTACACGCTGGGGGGAGCGATCAGATAGACATCGCGGAAGATCCCGCTCAGCCGCCACATGTCCTGGTCCTCGAGATAGCTGCCGTCGCACCACTGAAACACCTGCACCGCGAGGAGGTTACGGCCGGGGTGGATGTGGGCGGTGATGTTGAACTCCGACGGCACGTGCGCGCCCTGGCTGTACCCGACCATCTGCCCGTTGACCCAGACATAGAACGCCGACGACACGCCCTCGAAAACGAGGAACACCTGCCGCCCCTCCCAGTCGGCGGGCACGTCGAAGCCGGTGCGATACGACCCCACTGGGTTCTCCTGCGGCACGTGCGGCGGATCGTACGGAAAGGGATAGGCGACGTTCGTGTACTGCGGCCGACCGTATCCGAACAACTGCCAGTTGCTCGGCACGGGCAGCGTATCCCATTCTCCGTCGTCGTATTCAACCTCGTGAAAGCCGCGAGGAGCCGCCGTCGGTGACGCCGCGTAGCGGAACCGCCAGTGGCCGTCGAGCAGCCTGAAGTACGGCGACAGCCCTCGCTCGCCGATCAGCGCGGTCTCCTCATCAGGATACGGGATACTCGTCGCGCGCGCAGGCTCGCGGTTGCGCTCGAGGATTTCCAGGTTCTCCCAGTCCGAGATATCGCGGGTGGACGCCATCTCAACTCCTCGTGACAAACTACAGGGGCGACCCGCTGGCCGCCCCTGCTTCTGTGCATGCTCTGCAGGTGTTCAGGACCCAGTCGGGCCGCGTCGATTCTTCGCGGCGCAATCCGCCCACACGTCTTCCGCGGCGCGGCGCAGGCTCTGCTCCGTCCAGGCCATCGTCTCGGGATTGGGCACCGATGCGCCGGGACACGCCACGAGGAACATGAACTCCTGGCTCGCCCTTGGCGCCAGCGCCAACTCGTAGGTCAGCCCGCCGCCTTCGTACAGCGACTGGTCGTTCTCGCCGCCGACGTCAACGTAATACTCCGCGACCGACGACAGCTTGCCGCGCACCGCTTCGTCCGCGTCCACGAACACGTCGGGTGAGAAGACCCAGATCACGTTGAGAATGGGATTGCTGTCCGGGGCCTGGGGATGAGGCGCGGAAACGACTTCCAGGCGCCCGTCGCTGTTGGCGTCCTGGGCTTCAAACACCAGGCATCCCGGCTGGTGCCGGCCCCACGCGGCGATCGGATCAATCTCGGCTCGCGGCGCGCCCTCGACGTAGAGCAGCACCGGGCGCTGGCCCGCATCCACGTGATGACTCTCGCAGAGCCCGAGCAGTACCGTCCGCTTCGCCCCTCGCGGCACCGCGAAACGGTACATGATCGGCACGCCGCCCATCCCCGCACGAATGTTGCGGAATGCCGGGTCGCACTCCCCTTCGGGATGCCCCCAGCCCGGCATCGGCACGTCCCCGCCCGCGCACCCCCAGCTTCGCTCTTGCCGTATCGGATGCAACTCCGGCGGCAACCCGAGCACCGCGCGTCCGCCGAAAGAGGCGACTCGCTCGCCGACGCTCGTCTGCTCGGGGAGCGCGAGGTGCATCCGTGTCTGCACCTCCTGCTCGGCTGTGTTCTCGATGCGTGCCGCGAGGACATCCACTCCGCCCGGCCAGATCGGCGCGCGGTACGCGGTGGTGGTCAGCACCACCGGCCCTGCGGTCACGGTGGTAGTCACACTCCTGGCGACGTCCGCCAGCGGCGACGCCTCGCTCGTCTGGTTCGATACCGTGCCGCCCGTGGGCTGCTCGATCCGCAGGCCGATTACGCCCCAGTCCTCGTGCAAGTCTCCCGATGCGTCAATCTGCGACGGCGGCAAGCCCGGGGACCCGAGAGATGTGTCAGCCGCGCCCGGCGCCCCGGCCGCCAGGCACAGCATCACCATCAGCGCGGAGGCCCAGCGTGTCATGCTCATGCCGCCTCCCTCCTCGGCGCTCGCTCGGGCGAGTTGATCACGCGGATGCCGTGCATCTGGCAGAACGCCTCGACATCACGCCGGTGATCGCCGTAGAACACCACTTGATGGAAGCCCTTGACATCGCGCGCGTCCTCGATGCGGTCCATCTCGACCTCGACGCTCGTGCGACAGCCTCCCGCCGGTGGCGTCGGGACGTTGCCGACGACGGTTCCCGTATCCAGTATCAGCGCGTCCGGCCCCTGGAACGCGACGAGCGTCGCCGGTTGCCCTCGACGCCACAGCACCTGCATCGCGACGCCCAGTTTCGACTCCGAGTGGCAGCGCAAGACATACGGCTCGCGCGGCTTGTCGAATCCGTTGAGCCGCGTGCCGCAGGTGCAGTGCGCCGCGACGAGCAGGTTCTTCGCCGTCTCCGGCACCGGGTCGTTCATGAACCCGGGCTTGTCGAACAGGTAGCTCGTCAGCAGCAGCCCCATCGCTGCCCACAGGTCGGCCTCGCAGCCGTACGTCACTCCGCCGTCCTGGAAAATGGACGCGGCCATGCACGGTGGCGTCGGCACCACCCTCGCCCCGACCATGCCCAAGCAGTCGGTGGTCAGCGCGTTCCCCCCTTCATCGCGCAGTAGCCGCTTCGCCGTGATGTATGACCGCGCGGCATTGAGTGTGTCCTGCCCCGTCGGCTCGACAATACGCTTCGCCCCGCGCCGCATTTGCGCGGCGACCTGGCGCACTTCGTCGGTCACCGGCATCCGCTCGAACAACTGGTGGAGCAAATCGCGCGGCACGTAGCAGACCTTCGTGCCCAGGCGCTCCAGCACCGTCTCGCGCCGGTCGTTTCCGGCCAGGATCACGAGCCGCGTCGCCTCGAGCTGTCGCTTGGCGCGTATCATGCGCATCGCCTGCTCCACTGCGCCGACCTCGAGCGAGGACACCACGTGCACCCCCGGCCGCCGCGAAATCTCGAGGACGTGTCCGGTAAACGCGGTGCCGATGGGGGCGAAGATGATGGTCGGCACGCCCGCGCTGGCGATGCGGCTCGCCCAGTGCCACGCGCCCATGTGCTGCAGCGTGATCAGCGCGCCATCCGGCTTCTCAGCCGTCAGTCGCTGCGCGAAGCTCTCCACCGCCTCATCGCTCTCCAATGGTTCGCGCTCTGCGTCGAGCCTCACGCCGACGCCCCGCGCCGCCTTGGAGAACTGCTCCGCGTACTCCCGCCGGTGGCCCTCGACGTCGTACGACGTTCCCGGCCAGCCGAGCCAATACGGCGGCTTGACGCGCACGAACGCGCTGCGAATCGTCACCCGCGGCCGTGGTCGGAAACCTGCGAGGTCGATGTACTCGCCGAGGTCCTCATCAGCCGCGAGCAGTCTGCGTCCGCCCGCGCCCAGAGTCACCGCCCCCAGCGCCGCCGCCGACATCTGCGCCAGAAATCGCCGCCGCGACATGAGACAGCAAGGGCCATCGTGTTGATGTTGGGACATGGCTGTCACCTCCAAGCGTGCCCGGTCAAACGCCTCGTCCTTCTCCCCGGTAGCTCGAACGGGCGCCTCCGGTCTGCATCCGACATTCCACTCACACCGATCACAGACCTCGCGTACCGCTATTCGCCGGGCGCGGGTCAGCGCCTCTCCGCCGGGCCCGGGCATGACGCGCCTCAGCTGCGGTCGGACGTGCCCTCGTCTCGATCCACCGCGACGCCGTTGACGCCGAGACCCGCCGCGCGCCCTTTGACGTACTCCGGCGAGCCCTCCGGCCCGCGGCAGATCGACCACTCCGTGGAACGGACGACACCGTCCCCGTACCCGCAGATCTGCCGCGTCGAGCAAACCATGTCGTAAAGGCGCTGCAGCAGCTCCCGGGCGGGCAGCGTGTCGCCGTACTTCAGCCCGAGAAGCTGCAGAAGGTCGAGATCCTTCTTCTCATCGCGCAGGGCCATCCCGATGCGGCCCGCGCACCAGTTGCGCTGCGCGTCATAGTCCGAACACGGCGGGCAGATGTCGCACGGGCCGGAGACGAGCGTGATCGGCATCTGCGGGTCCCTCCGGCACGCGTCAATCGCCTCGAACAGGTTGTCCTCCGCGATCGGTTCGAGGGCATCCCTGCCGCCGTGGAAACAGGTCATGCACATGAGGTGATGAGGCCGCACGCGCAGCGCCCGCGCCTCATACATCGCGGCAGCCGATGCATCCTTCACCCGCGCCTTCTCGGATGCTTCCCGCAGGGGGATGATTGCCTCCGCGCCCCGGGCGTGACCCCGTTCGTAGTTCCCGCTCCGCGCGAGACGGCACCCCTGCCAGGTCTCCGAAGTCACCTCGGCGTAACCGCAGATCCCGGTGCAGGTGGAAATGACGGCGAAGACGCCGTTGAATAGATCCCACGCCGGCCGCGTGTCGCCCGGCGCCAACCCCAGCAGGTGCAGGATATCCAGGTCGCGCTTGTCGTTGAACAGGTCCCCCTCCGGCGTGTCGTAGGCGCGCCCCGGGTTCTGGTAGGAATACGCGGAGTTCACAGTGCAGCGCAGCGTCAGCGGCAGGCTGGGCTGCGCGCGCACCGCCGCCGCGATCTCATCGAGACGCTCGGCGAAGTAGTACTTCTCCCCGGCCTCCGCCCCCGCGCGGCAGATGCAGCACAGCAGTTGGTACGGACGGATGTCGAGCGACCCGAATTCGATCACGATTGCGTTCCCCTGTCCGCCCGTTCGGGGCGACCCCTCGCGAGTGCGCGCGCTCCGACAGAGGCGTGCCTGACGACGGGGCAGAATAGTGTCGCGAAGAGAAGGCTGGTTCCCTCGTCGTTTTGACGATCACAGCCGATAACCTGCACGCCCGCAAATCGGAGGCTCGAAATGAAGATCGCTGCGGTCACGCCCTTGTTCCTCGACCCCACGCTCCTCGTCCGCGTGGACACCGACGCCGGCATCACCGGCTGGGGCGAATGCAGCCCCATGAACGGTCGCGTCGTCGCGGCGCACGTGCGCCATTCACTCGCCGCCATCGCCCTCGGCCGTGACCCCTTCGACGTCGAGGCCGTCGTCGAGGACATGTTCGTCAGGACCTATAAGATCGCCGGCCAAAGCCAGGCCATGGCAATCAGCGGCGTCGAAATCGCCCTGTGGGACATCATGGGCAAGGCGCTGCAGGTCCCGATCTACAAGCTGCTCGGCGGCGCGTATCGCACTCGGATTCGCATGTATGCATCGAGCATGCGCCGCGATATCTCGCCGGAGGGGGAGGCCGATCGGCTCGCGCGGCTGGTCGAAGAGCGGGGATTCACGGCGGTCAAGGTGCGCGTTGGCCAGACCTATGGCTTCGACCGCGACGCCGCGCCCGGTCGCAGCGTCGGCGTCGTGCGCGAGGTGCGCAAACGCCTCGGCGATGCCATCGAGATCACGGTGGACGGCAATAGCTGCTTCAGCGCGCCGCGGGCGATTCAATTGGGCCGCTGCCTGGAGGAATACAACGTCTTCCACTTCGAGGAGCCGTGCCCATACACCGATCTCGATGCCACCGCGCAGGTCGCCGCCGCCCTCGACGTGCCCATCGCCGGGGGCGAGCAGGACTGGGATCTGCGCCGCTTCAAGGAGATGATGGAGAAGCGCGCGGTGGACATCGTGCAGCCCGATGTCATCAAGGCAGGCGGTTTCTCGGTGTGTAGGAAGGTCGCCGCGCTCGCCGAGGCCTTCGGTTGCGTCTGCACGCCGCACCAGACCCAGCCGCTGGGCACCATCGCCACCCTGCACTTCGCTGCTGCCACGCCGTGCTGCCGTTACTCCCAGGAATACAACATCGAGCCGCATCCCATCGGCGACAAGCTGTTCAGGAATCCCGTGCCCGTGGTGGATGGCTTTATGACCGTGCCCGAAGGCCCCGGCCTCGGCGTCGAGATAAACGAGGACCTGCTGAGCCGCGCGGAGGCGGTGTAAGGTCTGCCCGCACGTCGCCCTGAGCAGACTCGACGCAACCGCCGGCAAAGAAAGCCCGCGCATGCCCGGACGCATCAACAGACGAGATTTCCTGCGCATCATCGGCGGCGCCGCCGCCGGCATGGTGCTCGCGCCCGCCGGTGTCGCTCAAATGCGCGAGCCTGGAACGACCGACGGGAGACGACAGATGGCGAAGCTCACATACCGGGAACTGTACTGCCCCGCCCACTTCGGCAACTCATACGAGGTGATGTGGCCCAACGAAATGGAGCAGGTGCTGGCGGAGGCGCAGCACTGGGGCTTCAATGTCTACGGCGACTGGTTCGACACCGCCGACCTGAAAAACCCGCACAATAACCCCCGCGGCGAGTACCTCCTGCCCCACGCCCTGTGGGAGCGCAAGCTCGGCCACTTTCGCACGGCGATGGGCCTCGGCTTCGCCACCGACCTCGTCACCACGCCCAACCACGTGTTCCTCGACCAACTCGCCTCCGACCTCCTCGCCGACACCTCCGACCGGCGCTTCTTCGGCCAGCTTCTCTGCCCGTCAAAGCCCGCTGCCCGCGATACTATCTTGCGCAATCACCGCGACCTCTTCGAGGACTTCCGGAACGGCGGCGTGCGATTGAGTTCGATCTCCGGCTGCCCGTTCGACTACGGCGGGTGCGCGTGCGCGGCGTGTCGCCCGTGGATCGTGACGTTCGGCAAGCTCTTCGCGGAAATCCACGACGCCGCGAAGCAGTTCTTCCCGGACATCAAAGCGCGGCTCATCGGCTGGTGGTGGACGCGGGAGGAGCACGAACTTTTCAAGCGCTGGGCGGACGCCGAGGCGGCCGGACGGTTCGCGTCGCTCGCCGCGCATCTGCCGTACGGCGAGGTCGCGCCCGCACCGGACCTCGCGCTCCCCGAGGGCTGCGAGCTCCACGCCTTCGTTCACGTCGGCTATGCCGACAAAGCCCAACCCAGGGATGTGTACGGCCCCTGGGGCCCGGTCGCGGCGGCCACTCGCATTCCAGCGACGATCACCGCGCTGGAATCTGCCGGCGTGACCGGCTTCATGGCCTATTCCGAGGGCGTTTTCGATGACGTCAACAAAGCGCTCCTCGGCGGCCTGTCCTCGGGCGGCCTTGACGACGCGCGCAGCGTGCTCGCCGCCTATGCCGAGCGGTATTTCGGAGCGTCCGGCGCGGATCGGAACGGTTGGGTGGAATGGCTTGCGGAGTGGGGCAACCCGTGGGAGGTGGACACTGCGGCTGCACGCCGGCGGTTCGACGGTCTATCCCAGCGGGCGCAAGCGAGCTGGCGGCTTGCGCAGTTCGAGGCGAAGCTGCGCATTTTCGAGGCCCATGCGGCGGTCAAGGCGCGTTCGCAGTGGGACGCGCAGCGGCTCGCCGCGGCCGATCGCTTCTTCGCCGAGCGCGAGCGGCTCCAGCGGGGCATCTGGGGCCTTGGCCTCGTCCGCCATGTCCTCAACCAACGCTACCATCAGCCGGACTGGTTTGAGGAGTGGCAGGCACGCCGCGGCGCGCAATCCGACGGCGCGCCGCAGGACGTTCCGTCGGAGACCTCAGGCACATAACCCGCCGCGACGCGCTCCGCGGGCCGGTTTCGTCGGCCTCACGCCAACTGCAGCGCTCGAAACCACAGGATCGCGTGTACCATCAGCCCGACTTGCCCGAAGTGAACCTGGTCGTAGCGCATTGACTCCGGCACGTACGTATCGGTGTCCGGCCCGGG
>CP070648.1:2392998-2431521 GCA_020354555.1 Armatimonadota bacterium
AGGCGCACTGGAGGAAGCCCCAATGGCATCGGCATTGCTGGAGGACAGAATACATGGCTGTCTGCTCGGCGCCGCGCTCGGCGCGGAATTCGGTTTTGCGCGGCGCGTCAGACCCGAGAAATTCGCGCTTGGACAACCGAAAGACATCCTGCACCTGGCCCTCGAGCCCGTCGGGGAGTACGAAGAGCAGCACGGCAGGGTTGACGCTCGCCCCGTGACCCCGTTCATCAACGTCGGCGTGCAGGCGTACGTGGCGAAGGGCGGGCGCGCGACGCCCGAGGATTTCGCGGCCGCGCTTAGGGACGACGCGGACATCGCCGGGCCAGTGTTCGCGTGGGACGGGATCCACAGCATCCAAGAGATGCTCAGGGAAGGGATGCACCCGCGCATCAGCGGCCTGGGCGCGGCGCCGTGCGGGCTGATCGCCGCGGCAATGCCGGCAGTCGGAATATTCCACCTCAATGATCCCGAATACGCCTATCTCGACGGCGTCGAGCTGGCGTCGGTCGCGCAACCACGGGTGGGCGCGGATTGGGCGGGCCTGTGCGCGGCCGCCGTCGCCGCTGCGTTCGATCTCGCGTCCGATCCAGAGATGGTCGTGGAGACCGTGCTCAAGATCGCGCATCGCCACAACCCTGATCTGTTCTACCAGCTCAACCAGCCTACTCGCCACGCCGAGTCGCTCATGGCACGCAACGAAGAGGAATTCGCCGCGTGGTGGATGCTGTGCGGCGGACGCGGCTCGGCCCGCCGGGAGGAGAACTGGATAGCCTTCAACCCGATCAGCTTCGTTCTGCCTCTGCTCAAGCACTGCGCGGCGGACCCGCAGAAGCTGATGGCGCTCGTGGTGGGGCCGAATCCCGCGTCCGGCTACGATGCGATGCTGGGCGGCCATGCCGTGTCGGCGGTCATCGGTGGGGCCGTCACCGGCGCCCTGCACGGCGCGGAGATCTTCCCGGAGAGCTGGCGGCAGTGGGCCGGGCCGCAGGTCAAACCGTGGCTGCCGATGGTGGACGTGGTCAAAGCCCGCCTTGGGAAGGAGCGGGAGATCGTCGAGATGACGGGCCGCCTCGCCGCGCCGCAGGCCGATGGGGGATCGCTGCTCCTGGACAAGGTGTACGGCTGCATGCTCGCCGGCGCGATCGGCAACGCGATGGGCTCGCCGGTCGAGGGGCGGTTCTACTGGGAGATTGACGATCAATACCCGGATCACATTACGACGATCCTTGACCCGCGCCGACTCGAGGGCGAAGACGACAACCAGATGGCGATGCTGCTCGTGGAAACCTACCTCGAACGCGGCGGCCTGCCCGTCATGGCGCGCCACTTCGGGAAGACCTGGAAGGAGCGCCTCAACCGCGACCACTTCTTCGTGCTCTGTATGGGCCACGCCTATGACCTGATCTGTGGGGGCTGGGATCCGCGCGTCACCGGCCACTGGAGCGTGGTGACCGGCTCGACGGTGATGTGCATGGAGCCGGTCGGCGTATACCACTTCGGCGATCCGGAGTTCGCGGCGATTGACGCCACCGCCATCTCGTACATGTACCAGCGCGGGCGCGACGTGCTCGCCGCGACGATGCTGGCGGCGACCGTCGCCGCGGCGATGCGCCCGGAGGCAACCGTGGACGACGTCCTGGAAGCGGCGCTCGCGGCGGCGCCCAAGGAGCGGCTGCACAGCTTCGACGACCGACCGTTCCGCAGCGCCTACGACTACATCCAAGCCTGCCTCGACATCGCCGACAAGTACGATGACGTGCTTGCGGTCCGCGCGGAGCTATGCGAGAAATGCCTGCTCTACCACATGATAGATCCGCTTGAGCTGTGGGGCTTCGCGCTTGCCATGTTCAAGATCGCCGACGGCGACGTGCGCCAGGCGGCCATCGGCGGCACCAATATCGGCCGCGATTCCGACACCATCGCCGGGCGGGCCGCTATGCTCGCAGGCACGCTGCGCGGCGCCGGATCGGTGCCTGAGGACTGGAAGCAGTTGTTCACCCCGGAGTCGCTTGGGCGCATCGAGCGCAACGCCTCGCGTTTCGCCGATCTCATCCTCGGCGCGAGGACCCGGCGGCTGGCAAGCCGCGGCGCAAAATAGGCGGGCGCGCAGCTTCGGTGGAGGCGCTCAAGCGGGCGGCGTCGAAATCCCGGAGGCGGCATCAGCGAGACCCGATGGCGCTGAACGGAAAGGAATGGCATGTCTGTCACCGCCGCTGACAGAGCGACGCTGCGCGACTTGGCCGAGCGGGTCGCGGAGATCGCCGCTCATCCGCAGAACGCCGCCAACCGCGAGGAATGGAAGCGCCACAACGGCTTGAAGCCGGGCAAGGCGATGGTCCTCGTATTCCCCGAGGGCGCGTGGCAGGATCTCTTGCCCGACAGCGTCCTCACCGTGGCCGATCCCACCTTCCGCCGTTGGGAATGGCATCTGCGCCATATCATCTACCGCTGGGAGCACCTGCGCGACGACAATGTAATCGAGCCGAGGCTCAAGGTCGGGCTCGCGTACAGCAATACCGGGTGGGGCATGGATGCCAAGCAGATCAACAGTCCCGCGGGGCGCGGTGCGTGGGCGTTCGACCCGGTGATCAAGGACCCCGAGGACGCGAGAAAGCTGAAGCAGCCTGCGCTCACGGTGGACGAGAAGAAGACGCAGGAGAACTTCGAGACCGTGCGCGACGTGTTCGGCGACATCCTGGAGGTGAACCTGCACAGGCGGATCGGAATTGACACGAGCCTGATCGGGACGCTGGTGAGGTTCCGCGGACTTGACCAGATTATGCTCGACATGTGCGACCGCCCGCAGTGGCTGCACGATGTGATGACGTTCATGACGGAGGCGACCGAGCGCTTGCTCGATCAGGTCGAGCAAGTGCCTGACCTGAGTCTCAACAACGGCGATGACTATGTCGGCTCGGGCGGCGTCGGGTACACCGACGATCTGCCCGGCCCCGGGTTCGACGGCCGGGTGCGCCTGCGCGACCTCTGGGGTTTCGCGGAGGCGCAGGAGTTGGCGCTGGTGTCGCCGGCGATGCACGAGGAGTTTGTGCTGCAATACCAGGGGCGGCTGCTCGACCGCTTCGGGCTCAGCTGCTACGGGTGCTGCGAAGATGTGACCCATAAACTCGGAATCATCCAAGGGGTGCCGCGGCTGCGCCGCGTATCGGTCAGCCCGTGGACCGACCTGCGGGCCGCGGCGGAGGCGCTCCAGAACAGGATTGTCTTTTCCTGGAAGCCGAATCCGGCACCGATCTGCCTGCAGTTCGATGCCGACCGCGTACGCCGAGAGATCAACGAGTGCCTGGACATCGCCGACGGATGCATCGTCGAGATGATCCTCAAGGACACGCACACCGTCCGCGACGACCCTGACTCATTGTCGAACTGGGTCAAGGTCGCCGGAGAAGTCACTGCGGCGCGAGCGTGAGCGCGGATCTGGGCGCATCCACGGATTGCGCGGATTCCGAGGATTGGGAACATGGCTGGATGGGAATCCGCGTGATCTATGAAATCCGCGGACATGCCGTATTCGCGTTCATCCTCGTCAATCCGCGGCTCGAATACCGTGAACTCGCTCGAGCGTCATAACCTGGCTCAGATCGAGGCGCTGAATCAGCGCGGCGGGCGCATGCTGAGCGTGGTTGACCTGCTGGCCGCAGGGACGCTCGATCTCGAGGTGGCGAGTTGCTTGTGCGCGCTCGTCGGGCGCGGGGCGAGCTTTCTGTCCGGGGCGGTGCCGGGGGGCGCCGGCAAGACGACGGTCATGGCGGCGATCCTGGCGTTCCTGCCGCCGGGAGTCGAGATCGTGACGGTTGACGACGAGCGCGTGCTGGCCGCTGCGGGCGGTTCGCGGGACCGCCGCAGATGCTATCTCGCGCACGAGATCGGCTCGGGGCACTGGTACGGCTACATCTGGGGGCGCGCCGTGCAGGACTATGTGAACCTGGCGCGGCGGGGCGATATGATCGCAACCGGGCTTCACGCCGACACGCTGCCGCAGCTTCGGGAGATGCTGCTTGCGCCGCCGCTCTCGGTGGACGAAGAGGCGCTGGCGGCCCTCGATTTCACCCTGTTCGTGGCCGCTGAGCGGCGCGGGCCGGCGGTGCTGCGCCGAGTGTCCGCCGTGCACGCAGGCGCCAGCGCGGACGCGCCTGTCCTTTTCACGTGGGACCGCAAGTCGGACGCGTTCCGCCGCCACGCGGGCATCGAAGCCTACGTGCCTCAAGATGAGCGCGCGGCGCTTGCCGATTTTCTGCGAGGCCTACTCGACCGCCGCGTTACGCGCCTGGAGCAAGTGCGCGCCGCATATGTCGAGTTCCTCGCGGGACGGGACGCCTCGTAGTGACGCGCTCCTCCCCCACTAGCGACCGCGCGGGCCTCAGCATGATCACCCGCATCTGGCTTGCCCTCCGCGCGTACCTGATCGGGCTGGCGGGCATCACCCTCATCGCCTACATCACCGCGTGGGCGGAGCTGCAGGCCGGGAGCATGCAGATCAGCATCCACCAGTTTCCGCCGAGCGTGCTCGCCGTGTTCTTCCTGCTCGTGGTCGGGAACAAAGGCATCCGGAGGTTGAGCGGACTGTGGGGGATGTCGGCGTTCGAGTGGCTGACGATCTACACGATGATGCTGCTCGGGGCGATGCTGTCCTCGCGCGGGCTGATGGAGCGCCTCCTGCCGTTAATGGTGGGCGTCAACTACTTCGCCGATACGACGAACAAGTGGTCCACGTTGTACTTCCGCTACATCCCGGACTGGCTGGTGCCGTGGGACACGACTGGCGAGGAGAAGCAATTCGTCGCCAAGGCGTTCTATGAAGGGCTGAGCGAAGGCGAGCACATCCCGTGGGGGCTGTGGATCGGGCCGCTGGCGGTGTGGCTGGCACTCATGGTGTGCATTTTCGCCGCGTTTATCTGCCTCTCGACGATCCTGCATCGTCAATGGGCGGACAATGAGAAGCTGACGTTTCCGCTGGCGCAGATACCGGTCGAGATGATCCGCGACCAGACGCTCGCCGACGCGCCGCCGCTGTTCCGCAGCAAGCTGCTATGGATGGGGTTTGCCATACCGGCCATAATCCACAGCATGAACGGGCTGAGCCGCATTTACCCGTTCATCCCTTCGCTCCAGGTGACGATGACGCTCAACCAATACTTCACGACCAAGCCGTGGAGCGACATCAGCTACCTGCGCGCGAATCTATCGTTCGCGGCGATCGGGTTCTTCTATCTCCTGCCCGCGGACCTGACGTTCGCGTTCTGGTTTTTCTACCTCTTCGGCAAGGTGCAGGACGTGATCGGCGCGATGTTCGGCGCCATCCATCGTCCGGCGCCCCACGCCACGACCCACATGTATTTGGCGTACGAGACGGCGGGGGCGTTCTTCGTGCTCGCGCTCTACTTCCTCTACGTGGCGTGGCCGCATATCAAACGCGCGCTCGATCGCAGGCGTCCCATTGACGACACGGGCGAGCTACTCCCCTACCGCGCGGCGTTCATCGGGCTGTTCGCGAGCCTGGGCCTGGCATGTGTGTGGTGTTATCTGACGGGCATGTCGCTGTGGCTAGCGGCGTTCGAGTTGGGGGTGTACGTATTCGTGCAGGCGATCATCATGGCGCGGTGCACGGCGGAGGCGGGCCTGCTGATGACGGAGGGATCGTTTACGCCGCTGGACGTCATCGGCGTGGTGTCGGACAAGGGAGTCGTCGGGCCGCGCAATTTGACGGCGCTTGCGTGGACCCAGGGGGCGCTGACGCGCGACCTTCGCGGGATGACGCTGACCGGGTATCTCGACACGCAGAAGATCGCGGACGGCGTGGGCGTGACGCGCCGCCGGATGCTCGGCGTCTATGTCCTCGCCCTGCTCGCCACGTTCGTCATCGCCGGGTACATCGAGCTGCGCCTGCCCTACGAGAAAGGCGCGCTCACTCTCTATGGCTATAGCTACCGGACCAACTCGATTCAGTTTTTCCGCGAACACCAGCCGCTGATGGGGCGGCAGACGCCGTTCAACTGGGAGGCGCCGTTGTTCTTCGTGGCCGGCTCGGCGTTCACAGTTTTCCTCGGCCTAATGCGCCTGCGGTTCTACTGGTGGCCGTTCCACCCCTTGGGATTTGCGATGTCGGCATCGTGGGCGCTGATCGTGTTCTGGTTCCCGATGATGGTGGCGTGGGCGCTGAAGAGCGCGACGCTGCGCTACTCGGGCATGCGGGGGTTCGTGTGGGCGCGGCCGTTCTTCCTCGGTCTCGTGTTCGGCGAGTTGATCGCCGCAGTCACGTGGGCGATCCTGGCGGGGATGTGGAACTTCCCCGCGCCGACCATCGCGGTGGACTGACGGCGGGCCGCGCTCAACGCGCCCGTAGGAGCCGCGCCCCGCGGCGACTGCTCCTCGGATTCGGGTTCGATTCCCGGTGCCGCCACCATAGCTGCCTCACCAGGCCGCTGTGTGGTATCCCGGCTTCTTCGTCCCTCGCCTGGTAACGCGGAATGTCGCGAAATATCTTTCGAGCCAATGCAAAATATACTTGACATTGTGCCTATTATATGTTACATTTCAGGCGTAGTCCCTTGGGAATTGGAGCATCGGCATGAGGAAGGCGGATTTGCGTGTTCGCAACCGGGTCAAGCTGGCGCGGGTGGAACGCGGCTACACGCAGCAGGAGCTGGCGGACCTGATCGGGGTGACCCGGCAGACCATCGGGTTGATCGAGGCGGAACAGTATAACCCGACGATCACCTTATGCCTGTGCCTCGCGCAGGCGTTAGACAAGTCGTTGACCGATCTCTTTTGGGCGGAGGAACCCCAATGAGCAACCACTATGATGAACGCATCGTTGCCACACAACAGCGCTGGGCGGCGCGCGGAATGTGGATATTCAGCATCGCGCTGAGCATCGACCTGATGGTACGCCTCCTGATCCTGAAACAAGATCCCCGGCAATGCCTGGATATTTCGCTGATCTGGATGGCGACGGTGCTATACGTCGCCTACGGCATGATTGCGAGCGGCGTGGCGCCGTACGGAAACAAATGGTCGACGGGCTTGCTGGTCGTACTAATCATCGCGGTGGAGGTTCCGGTGGTGTTGGCGTTCATGGGCATGGTACACACGCTGGCCGATCTTATCGGCATCATCGTCGGCGCCGCCGCCAGCGCTTTCGTGATGCTTATCATTCTGCGCGGCATCTATAGCAGGTGGGAGCACGTAACCCTCGGGCGTGGATCGCAGGAAGAATGATCGGCGACTCTCCTGTGTCTTGGTGAGCTTGTTCTTGGTGTTTCGGGAACAACTTCTCCGAAACACCGAGGTGTACATTGGCGAAATCGATTCTCTGGGACGGGCAGCAGCGACGGCGCGGCCCGGGGCGGGGAGAGGACACAAGCAGATCGTCAGGTGAACAACAATAAGTCATCGGAGATCTTGGTCGCGCTTTCTATCGCGATCCTGCTCATTCTCGCGGCCCGGGGCGTGAGACCGACTGTAGAGATTCGGCGACGCTGAGATCGCTCTCTGGACGAGAGAGAGCGTTTCGATACCAGCATCCCCTACTCCAAAACGCTCTGACATCGAAATCGGCGACCTCGTCCACAGCCAGAGAATGTTTCGATCTCGGGTCGTTTTGCTCCACCACCCTTCGACTTTATCGCTTTGGGGAAGCGCCGAGGCGCTTCGAGTGTCAAGCCAGCACCAAAGTGACCTGACAACGAAAGCTCCCAGTTAGTCACAGCCTCCTTGCGTGGGCGCCTGGCGAGGCAGGAGGCAAGCCCATGTCCAACGAGGTCGCTTCCTGCGGGCGGATCTGGGATAGCGCACCCGGCAGCAGCGCCTCGGCGGCAAGGCACCGAAGCAACGAGCCGGACAGAACAGCGGGTAGACTGATTCCTCAACGCCAATGCCCCGTGATATGCTCACAGGCAGGGCTTGCCTGGCCCCAAGGGAGGGAGACTGGATGATCGCTGATGCCTCTCCGGTTCTCATCTGAGAACCACAGTATCCCCTATGGAAGGAATTCGCAAATGCAATCAAGCACGGCTCACGAAGATATGTTAGACTGCTGAGTCAGAGCGTGGGAAGAATGAAGAGGTCAACGTTAAAGGCGTACAAAGAGCGTATGCTGCGAGTACTCGTGTACATCCAACAACACCTCGATGATGAGCTCTCCCTTGAGGAGTTGGCGGGAGTCGCCTGCTTTTCACCGTATCACTTTCATCGCATTTTCCGCGGCATGCTGGGGGAATCAGTCGGGGAGCACATCCGGCGCCTCCGGTTGGAGCGCGCGGCGTCACAGCTTAAGCGCAGCGACAAGCCGATCATAAAGATCGCGCTCGAGGCCGGCTACGAAACCCACGAGGCATTCAGTCGCGCCTTCAAAGCTATGGAAAGCGTCTCGCCCTCCGAGTTTCGCTCATGCAGCCGCTCTACTTCGCGCATCAGCACGGCCTCTGGTGTTCACTACCGCGGGGGAAAGCAATTGAAGGACTTCAACCCCATCTGCTCAGGAGGCGAAATCATGGAGGTGAGGATCCAGAATATCGAACCAATGCGTGCAGCCTTCGTCCGCCACACCGGGCCGTACGGTGAATGCAGCACCGCCTGGGGCAAGCTCACCGCGCAGCTCGGCAGGCAGGGCATGCTTGGGGGCGACACGAGATTCATCGGCATCTGCTACGACGACCCGGAGATTACACCTCCAGAGAAGCTTCGCTACGATGCGTGTGTCACGGTGAATGACGACTTTGAGGCTGAAGGCGAGATTGGCCTGCAGACTATCACCGGCGGGCAGTATGCCGTCACGACTCATTTTGGAGCTTATGAGAAGCTAGGTGAGACATACGCGAAGCTGCTCGGAGAGTGGCTGCCAATGAGCGGCCGGGAGTTGCGTTCTGCGCCGTGCCTGGAGTGCTATCTCAACGATCCGGATGGCACGGAGCCCGAGGACCTGATCACTGATATCTACGCACCGTTGGAACCGCGATAGGAGCGAACTCAGGAACAAGCTGTACGCAGCAGCCGACAGTTCATCTTGTTTGTCCAGCACATTCGAAAACCTGGCAGAGGAGTCCGGATGATGGCAACACAGGAGAAGATTGATCTCTTCAGAACGCACCAAGATGAATATGCGGCGCCTAAGTCGCCCATCCTCGTTAATATTCGGGAGGGGATCTATCTCACCATTGAGGGGCACGGCGCACCAGGAGGTGCGGAATTCACGGCGAAGGTTGGTGCGCTCTATGGGGTCGCCTACACGATCAAGATGACGCGCCGATTTGCCGGGGAACAAGACTATGTGATCGGCAAGCTGGAGGCCCAGTGGTGGGGCGAGAAGGAAGGCGTCCGATTCGAACAACTCCCAAGGGAGAAATGGAACTGGAGGCTGTTGATCCGCACGCCTGGCTTTGTCGGCAAGCATGAGCTAAAGCAAGCTGTCTCGGCCCTGCTCGATAAAGGCAAGCAACGCGAGGTTGCTCAGGTCCGGCTCGAAAAGATGGCCGAGGGCATGTGCATCCAGATGCTCCACGTGGGGCCATACGAGCGCGAGAGTGACACAATCGGAGAGATGAAGGAATTTGCCTATCGGGAAGGGCTGGTGCCCGTCGGCAAGCATCATGAGATCTACCTTTCAGATCCACGTCGCGTCCCACCCGAACGGCTGAAGACGATCCTGCGGATGCCGGTTGTGTGCCGCGACTGATCCCAGGCTGGGATCGGGGCAAGGTTCACACCGAAGCAAAACGTCGTCTCTGCTCAGCAGAAATGAGACAATACTCTTATCGCTTTGGCGACTTACCACCCAGGCCGGCCTTGTTTCGACACGGGTGATGTCTCCTCACCAAACTGGCGCCGGGTCGAGATCCGCGACCTCGTCCGCAGTCGGAGAATGTTTCGATCCCAGGTCGTTTTCCTCCACCAGCCTTCGCTGAAGCTACGGCTGGCAAGCCGTGGTTCCGGCGAAGGCTGGTGCCCGCCGAAGCCTTGGCGACGGAGGGCGTCATCATGAAGCGCGTCTATCTCCTTGAGAGCGTGCGCTATCCGCGGCAGCGATACGTTGGACTAGCATCGGACCCAGAGGAACGTCTGAAAGAGCACAACGCTGGCAAGTCGCCCCATACGTCGAGGTACGTGCCGTGGCGCATCGTAGCAGCAGTCCGTTTCGAGAAGGCAGGCCGGGCCGTGGCATTTGAACGGTATCTAAAGTCGGGGCCGGGTCGCGCCTTCGCCAAACGACATTTCTGGTGATGCGGCACGGGCTGACCCGTCTTCCGCCCCGTCTGGCCGCCCCACCTCATGATGCTTCGTAGCGAAGTCGCTTCCAGCCGTCGTCGCCGAAGGCTACTTCGGCGCAGTAGGCACTTCGCAGAGTAGCCAAGGAGAGTCGTCGGACGCAACTCGCTCGCACCCGAATCAATGACTCCGAGCCGGCACCGCTGCGTGGTAGCGGGCGCGGATCTGGTCGCCGGTCATGTTGCCGACGTACAGTCGGAACTCGCCGATGAGCCCGCGCAAGGCGTGGTTGCCGCGATAATCAGCAACCGGTGTGCCTGCGTCCGTGCCGAGCTGCATGTCTTCGTTCGGGTCGGCGGCGATGAACGCTGACCCCTCGCGCGAGGCGACCTCCTCGCCGTTGACGTAGAGCTTCATCCGCCGATCAGCGGTGAGCGCCGCCGCGAGGTGCACCCACTCGCCGTTGATCGTGCGGTTTGCGCCGACCTTCTCAACGACTCCCGCTATCCGCAGCGCGAAGTGCGGCCTGCCATCCTTGAGGTACAGCGAGAAGCCGTGAGTCTCGCCGCCGCGCGCAGCCACGACGCCGTCGCGCCCCGTCGCGTTGATCCACGCGTCGACTGCGAACGGGGTGTTGCTGACGTTGAGCGACCGAGACTTCGGCACCTCCACGCGCTCGTTTCCGGTGAATTGCAGCGCGGTGCCGCCGCGCCAACGGCGGCGTCGCGCGCCGTGAATCGCGCCGTCATTGCCATGTCCGGACGCGTCGGCGACCCTTGCCGGGTCGTCCCCATCAAAGCGATAGTGCAGGACCAGGCCTCTGGCTTTCTGCGTCACAACCGGCGCGGGCGGCGGCTCGGCATAATCCGTCTCGCGTTTCAGGCGTTCCAACTCCCGCTTCATCACATCGAGCTGCGGCGCGTAGAGCGGGTCGAGGGCGAGGTTGCGCATCTCGTGCGGGTCATTTTCCAGATTGTACAACTCGTCAATGTCGTCAATCCAGGGATACGTGATGTACTTCCAGCGCGTCGTGCGCACGCCGAGCATGGTCGGGATGCCAGGCAGCCAGTCCTCTTTCCAGTACTGGTAGAGGAACGATGTGCGAGCCCGGTATTCGCCGCCCGCGAGCAGCGGCGCGAACGAGCGGCCCTGCATGAAATCCGGCACCGGCACGCCGGCGATATCGAGCATGGTCGGCGCGAGGTCCACGTTGAGGATCATCTCGTCGGGCGTCGCGCCCGCGGGAGCCAGTGGCGGATAGCGCATGAGGAGCGGAATCAGGATGGACTCCTCGTACATCAGGCGCTTGTCGCCGCGGCGATGCTCGCCGTGGAAGAATCCGTTGTCGCCGGCGAAGACGATGACGGTAGAATCCAAAACGCCGAGCTGTCCCAACGTTTCGAGCACCTTGCCGACACCCTCGTCAACGGCGGCGAGCGCGCGGTAGTAGTTAAGCTGGCTCCTGTTGCGCGGGTTCCAGTCGCCGGGCGGGATTCTGTCGGGCACGGGCTTGTCCTGGTCGGCAAGCCACTCCTGGCGGCGCGCGCCGCGCACCATGGACGCGCGGAGCCATTCCGGCTTGCCTGCGAAATCGTCGTCGAAGCTGGCCGGCTCGGGCATGTCCACATCCTGATAGAGATCCGCGTGACGCGCGGCCGGCGTGAACGGCCCATGTACGGCCTTATGTGACAAGTACAGGCAGAAGGGCCGGGATCGCGGGCGTTGGAGCCAGTTGACCGCGTATTCGGTGAGCAGGTCGGTCATGTAGCCCTGCGCCTTGAAGTCGCGTCCGTTTTCGTTGAGCTGGGGGTCGCCGTACGTGCCCTGGCCTTTGAAACTGAGCCAGTAGTCGAAGCCGGGCCGCGGCTGAGCCGTGGGCGCCATGTGCCACTTGCCGATGAACGCGGTGTCATAGCCGACGCCGCTCAGGATCGCGGGGAAATGGCGCAGGGGCGGCCCGAACTCCTCGCCCTGGTTGGTGCGCACGCCATGCGTGTGCGGGTAAGTGCCGGTGAGGAAGCAAGCGCGGCTGGGGGCGCACAGCGATATGGTGACGAAGGCCTTCGTGAACCGCACGCCCTCAGCGGCGATGCGGTCCATGTTCGGCGTGCGGACGAACGGATTGCCCGCGCAGCCCATCGCATCCCACCGCTGGTCGTCGGTGAGGATGACCACGATGTTCGGCCGTCTGCGTTCCGCGCGAGCGCGTTCGGCAAACGGCGCCCCGAGCGCGAGACCGGCTCCCGCCGCCGCTATTCGCTGCAGCGCTTGACGTCGCGTGAGACGATCTGCCATGTCCGCCTCCTGGGTCGCGGCCGGTGGGGCTGCGCACGATATGGACTATCGTTCATTTTCGTGCTGCGCAGCCGGATTCCTCGCCTCACCGGGGCGGCAGCCACCGCACTCCTGGAAGGCATCGAGCGGCCTCTCCCGAATCATAGCATCGGATCGTCTTGTGAACAGGAATCGTCCATGAGAGAGAATCACGCGAAGGAGAAGCTGCTGCGCGGTGAGCCGGTGTTCGGTTGCGCCGCGCTCGGCACGCATTACCCGGAACTTGCGCACACATACGCGGCGTCGGGCTTCGACTTTCTGCTCATCGAGAACGAACACTGGCCGATGTCGCTGGAGTCGGATCAACTGCTCGTGCGGGCGGCGCGCGCGGCGGACATCACGGCGATCACGCGGGTGCCGGATGCGGAGTATCATCTCGTCGCGCGGACGCTCGATACCGGGGCGGAGGGCATCATCGTGCCGCGGGTCGAGACGCCTGAGCGGGCCGCGGAGGTTGTTTCCTGGTCGCGTTTCCCGCCCGAGGGGCGGCGCGGCTGCGGGCCTGGGCCGCTGTTGTATGACTACGAGTCGGTACCCCTACCCGAGGCGTTGGAACACTGGAATCGCAATACGCTCGTTGTCATCCAGGCGGAGTCGCAGCAGGCGATCGAGCGGATTGACGAGATCGCGGCGGTGCCGGGCCTCGACGCGATCATGATCGGCCCGGCGGACCTCTCGATTTCCCTCGGGATTCCGCTGCAGCTGGATCATCCCGATTTCGTTCGTTCGGTCGAGGCGGTGTCCCAGGCGTGCGCAAACCACAGCATCATATCGGGGATGTTCATGGGTGACGTCGAGCGAGTGAAGCGATACGTGGGGCTCGGGATGCGCCTGTTCTCGTGCGGCGGCGATATCGGCCTAATTCGACAGGCGGGTACCGAGTTGGTGACGAAACTGCGCGCCGGCGCGCAAGAGGTGCTGGGCTAAGGTCGGAACGATGCTGCGACGCCGTTCGGGGATTGGCCGGCGGCAGCGAGGAGGTTAGTATGACGCCGAGAGAGAGAGTCAGCGCAGCGCTGAATCGCAAGCCGATTGACCGCATTCCGGTTGATTTCGGCGGCACGAACGAGACCGGCATTGGCGGCGTGGCGTACGTGCAACTGCGCCGCCACATCGGCCTCAATGGCCGCCCATTCCGGCTGCTCGACCTGTATCAGCAACTGGCGAAGGTCGAGGATGAGGCGCGGCGTTTCGCCGAGGGCAACGTGGTGCCGCTGGCGTACGAGGCGAAGGAGTATCAGCGGTGGACGCTGCCCGACGGGACGGAATGCGAGGTGCCGTCGCGGTGGCAGGCGGTGCGGCAGGATGACGGGTCGGACGTTCTGCTCGGCCCGCACGGCAAGCCGCTGCTGCGGCGGGCGGCGGACGGTTACTGGTTCGACCCTGTGGGGCCGCTGTGCGTCGGCATGGATTCTATCGAGGATATCGCCAAGTTCATGCCGATGATCAAGATCATGGATCGCCCGACGTACATAGACGAGACGCTGGACGACCTCGGCGCGCGGGCCAAGCGCCTCTACGAGGAAACGGATTACGCGATCGTCGGTCAGTTCGGGGGGCACATCTTCGCGGCGTCGCAGCTGCTCCGCGGGATGGCGAACTTCATGTGCGACCTGGTGGCGGACAAGCCGTTCGCGCGGGCGCTGATGGACACGCTTGCTGAAGTGCACATGGAGGAGTTCGACCATTACATCGCCGCCGTCGGCGATTACGTGCAAGTCGTGCACGTGGCGGACGACCTGGGCGCCCAGACCGGGCCGCAGATCAGCCCGGAGTTGTTCCGCGAGATGGTGCGGCCGCCGATGGAGCGTATGTACAAGTTCATGAAAGCGCGCACCAGCGCAAAGCTGTTCCTGCATTCATGTGGTTCGGTGTATAAACTCATCCCCGATCTCATCGAGATGGGCGTGGATATCCTGAACCCGGTGCAGGTGTCGGCGGCGGATATGGACACGGCCAAGCTCAAGCGCGAGTTCGGGCGCGATCTGGTCTTCTGGGGCGGGGGGTGCGACACGCAGAGGGTGCTGCCGTTCGGAACGCCGCGGGAAGTGCGCGAGGAGGTCAAGGGGCGTATTGACGACCTGGGGCCGGACGGATTCGTCTTCGCGCAGGTACACAACATCCAGCCCGGGGTGCCGCCGGAGAACCTCGAAGCGATGTGGCAGGCGGCGGCGGAGTTCGGGGCGGGGTAGGCTGCGAAGCGAACCGAGGCGATCGCGCGGGCGCAGGAAGCAGGGGGGCCCCACGCGCATATTCCTGCCGCCTGATTCGCGCGCGCCAAGACAGGAGTCCCCTGGCGCGACGCATCACCCCTGCATCCCGCGGACGGATTCGATCACGGCGTCGGCGAGGTACGTCACCTGATCCTGCGTCAGGCCGTAGAGCGGGAGGTGGGTGAAGCGGTGGCGGAAGACTTCCTCGGCATTCGGGCAGGAACGCCTCCCCTCTTCCGTGCTGTAGCCCATGCGGCGGAGCAATTCGAACTCGTAGAGCGGGGCAAAGTGCGGGATCTGTGTCACGCCGCGGGCTGCGAGTCTCTTCTTCAGTTCCTGGACGTCGCCGCCGGCGCGCGCGGGGTCAAGCTGGAGCAGGTAGAGGTGATGGGTGCTGCGCGTGTCGGCGGTGTCGAGCGGCGGCGTCACGATGCCGTCCACGTCGGCGAATCGCTGGTTGAGATACTCCGCCGCCGTGCGCCGCGCCGCGATGATAGAGTCGAGGCGTTCGAGCTGTGAGAGGAGCGCCACCGCCTGGACTTCGGTCGCCGAGTGATTGCCTGCAGCGAACCACCCGCCGCGGAGGTCGGGCAAGGCGACGACATCGTACAACCAGTCCGGAATCTGCCGCGAGGGATCGAGGCCGAGGAAGCGCGCCTGCGCGAACTTGGCGCCGACGTCGAGATCGGTGACGAGCAGGCCGCCCTCGCCAAGGGAAGTCGTGTTCTTCACTTCGTGGAAGCTGAACGCGCCGAAGTGGCCGAGCGTCCCCACCTTGCGACCGCGATACTTGCCGCCGAACGCGTGCGCCGCGTCTTCGAGAACCGTAATGCCGCGCGGCCGTACCAGCTCCATGATGGGATCCATGTCAACCGGGTAGCCGCCGACGTGAACCGGGACGATGACGCGGGTGCGGTCGGTGATCTTGCGCTCGACGTCGGCCGGGTCGAGATTGATCGTGCGCGGATCCACGTCTGCGAAAACGACTTTGGCGCCGATGGAAAGGGGATACGCAATGGTGGCGATGAAGGTGATCGCGGGGCAGATGATCTCGTCGTCCGCTTGCAGCGCCGCGAACTTATACGCGATCTCGAAGCCCGCCGTGGCGTTCGTCACAAAGCAGGCGTAACTCACGCCGAGATAGCCCGCAGCCCAGGACTCGAGTGCCTTGACGCGATCGCCGAGGGTGAGCTTGCCGACCGGTTTGCCCGCCGCAAAGAGATCCTCGAGCGCCGCGCGGACGCGCTCGAGACGTTCGGAGTAGGCTGCATCATCTTCGGCCTGCGGCTGCACGAAGAAACGGATGATGCGGACGAGGTCGTCCGCATTGAGGTCCTCCCCTACCGCGGCCCAGGGCACCTTGGTTTCGCCGGTGTCGTAGCGGAAATCGGATGTTGGCTTGTCCTTCTTCTTCATCGCGCATCCTCTTACCTGAAGCGATGACCGATTGCGGCCAGTGCAGTGACACGGCGCGCGTCGGCTCAGCGAATCCTGAGCGAGTCAAGGGCGGCGCGGAACACCGGCTCATTCTCGTGCCACTGCTGCGCCGGACTGCTAAACGTCACCGTGCACACGCTGGTAGCCTGCTTGACGAAGACCGCGATAGTCCGCTTGTCGTTCGACTCCTCGACCAACTCAATCGCGTCGAGATCGCTTATCTTCGTGAGCGTTCGAGAGACGAGCTTCCAGCCGAAGGCCTCACGAGTATCCTCTCCCGCTTGCGCGCCGAAGAACTTCTCGGCAGCGTCGCCGAGCATCTCGCCGCCCGCGGCCATCTTCTTCGCTTCGACCAGGTAGTTGGTGTCAACCCATGCCTCGAGGTCCTTGCCTTCGGCGAGGTAGATCACCGTCCAGCCGCGGATGTCCACGTTGTCGCTATGGGAATAGCTCGCGTAGCCGCCCTCGACTCGACCCTCGACAGCCCACCCCGCCGGAAGCCGCATCGAGACGGTGACGTCACCGGCCTGGCTCTTGACGGTGAGCTTAGCGCCGCCCCCGCCGCAGCCAGCGATGCCGAGCGCTGCCGCGGCGACGAGCAAGGAGCCGGCCATCATGCTGCGCATCGTCGTCTGTCTCCGGATGTGTCGCGCGCCACCGCGACCTGATATTGGCGGGCCTATCTCTTCGGCACGACGCACCCCGCGCCGAGGATCTGGCGGGGCTTGCCGCCGGCGATCTTCAACTCGAAGACGGTAGCGAGCGGGTCGGGCGCCTGTTTGGGCAAGCCGTGAAGCACGAGGCGGTCGCGGACCTGGGTGAACTTGACCTGCCGCCCGCCGTACAGCCGCGCGCCGACGACCTTGTTTGCCAACCCGCCGATCGCCAGCTCCTCGCCCGGCCAGCGGTTGCAGTGGAAGTAAAGGCTCTTCCCCTTGCAGGTAAACGCACCGGTGACGAGCCATTCCTGCTGCATCGGATCGGTGGCCTGATAGACCGTCGGCCCATACTTCTTCATCCACGCGCCGACCTTGCGCAGCTCGCGCGCGCACACCGGCGGGACGGCGCCGGTCGGGGTCGGCCCAATGTTGAGCAGCAGGTTGCCGCCGCCGGCCGCGACCTGGCGCAGCATGCGCACGATGTCCCACGCGTTCTTCCAGTCCTTGTCTATCGGCGTGTAGCCCCAGCTCTCGTTGAAGGTCATGCATGCTTCCCACATGCGACCGCCTTCTTCGGGCCTGATGTGCTGCTCGGGCGTGCCGAAGTCCTCGGGGAGCTGGGAGCGGTTGTTGATGATGATGTCCGGCTGGAGCCGGCGCACCATCGCGTTCATCTTCGCGGACTCCCACTGTTCGACATTGAGCGGCCAGGACACGTCGTACCACATGATGTCGAGCTTGCCGTAGTTGGTGCACAGCTCGCGCACCTGGCCGTGGATGTAGTCAACGAATCGGCGCCGGGCCTTTTCGTCCTTGAGGCAGCGCACGCCGTCGGGATGGTGCCAATCCATCATGGAGTAGTAGAACCCTACGCGCAGGCCTTCGGCGCGCGCCGCCGCGACGTACTCGGCGACGAGATCGCGCCCGGGGCCGCGCTGTGCGGCCGTGTAGTCGGTGAGCGCGGAGTCGAACAGGCAGAATCCCTCGTGGTGCTTGGTCGTCATCACCATGTAGCGCATGCCGGCGGCGCGGGCGAGCTTGGCCCACGTGCGCGCCGGCCACGGGCCGGGCTTCCACGTGTCCGCCAGCTTCTCGTAGTCCTTGACAGGGATGCGCTCGCGGTTCATCACCCACTCATGTCGCCCGAGTTGGGCGTAGAGCCCCCAGTGGATGAACATGCCGAACCGCGCTTCGCGGAACCACTCCAGCCTGCGAATCCGGTCCTTCTCCTTCGCGGTCAGCTTCCTCGACGTCTTCTTTGCCATCGAAACCTCCTCATCGTCGTGCTGTGGCTCAAGAGATATGCTCGTTCCGAACGGGATGGGCGGATCCCGCGGGTCCGCCGGCTCGCCCGCGTGGACCCGTTAACGCCGCGTGGCCCGCACCGCGTACACGTCCTCTTCGCATGAGACGTACACCGTGCCGTCCGCGGCGACGGTGACGCAGGTGATGTCGTCGGGGACTTCCGCGACGCGCGCTGCCTTCGCGGTCGCGAGGTCGAGTGCGACCAGGGAGTGCTCGCGACCATAGTACAGCCAACCATCACCCGGCGCAGCCATTGAACGGCTCGTAACATTCCGCAAATCGCCGGCCGGGCCTCTCACGAATCGCCGCTCGGCGATATCGAACAGGCGCAGCTTGCCGTCAACCAGCATGGCGACGCGCTCGGTCGTGCCGTCGTACACGATCGCCCGCACGCCATGCGCCCGGCCGAACGTCCGCCGATAGACGATCTGCTTGGTCGCGAGATCCATGACGCCGAATCGCGGCGACTCGTCGGGCTTTCTCGGCAACCCGTTCGCGCCGAGCGAAGTGCCGACGTAGGCGAAGCGTCCGTCCACCGCGAGGCCCTCGACGGCCTGCTCGCCGAGCGGGTTCTCGACGATCTCGGTGTCGCCGGTCGCGGGGTCGGTGATCGCCACAGCCCCGCCGTACACGCTGTATCGCGCCATCCAGCCGGAATAGAGCTTGCCGTCGGGGCCGGTGATGATGCCGCCGGTGGGACGGATGTACGCCGGCCCGACGCGCGCGAGCGGCTTCGGGTTATTGTGATTCCACTGATCCCACGGCTCGTCCGGGTCGTATTCCGTGATGTCGCCGCCGGCGTAGGAAGCGGCATAGACCTTGCCATTGGCGAAGGTCGCGTCATATACCTCGCCGCCGGCGTCGCAGACCGTGCCCGTGTTGACAACTTTCCGCGTGCGCGTGTCCATCCAGAATAACGTCTGCCCAAAGTGGGGACCGCCCCACAGCCGGCCAGGGTCATCGGCCCTGAGGAACAAGGTCGGGCGCGCCCCGGACTCGACCGGAATCGGTTTCAAGCGCAGCTCCGTGTCGCCCGGCTTGATGACGAAGTAATCCTGGCCGCGCACGCCGAGCACGGAACCGTCCCGCGCGCCCGCGAGCAGGCGCCCGCCGCGGAGGTCGAGGTCGGCGACTCGGGTCAGCTCCTCGTCGCTTTTGGCATGTCGGTAGACCGCGTTCCCCTGGCGCAGGAAGAGCACGTCATTGGTCGTCATGTAGGTGTCCACCGACCAGCCACCCCTATCAGCAGGGGGTGTGGGAAATGGCGGTGGATCCACGACCTCGAAGTCCTTGCCGCGGAACGCGCGCGAACCGGCGAGGAAGTAGCCGTTCCAGGTGACGCCAACGCCGACGCCCTGGAGCCTCGCGGGCGGCGGCTCGAAGCGCTTCGTCGCGGGGTCGAAGAGCAGCGTGGTCGGCTTGTCCATGCCGAGGCTGCACAGGATGCGGCCGTCGGGCGTCGCGGACACCTGGCGCAGGTACATGTTCGGCGGAGCGGGCGCGCCGAGGTCTTCGACGGCGTATGTCGCGAGGTCGAGGGCGCCGAGCTTGCCGCCGCCGTAGGTGCCACCGTAGATGCGGCCGTCGGCGCCGATGGCGAGGTTCCAGATGTAGCTCTCGCCGGGGAAGTCGGCGGTTTTGATGAACTTCATCTGCTTGAGGTCGAAGACCATGAAGCGGCCGTCATAGTACGTGCCGACGACGAGGCGGTCGCCGGGGACCTCGTCGAGCGCCCACGAGCCCTGGCCGGCGGGACAGGCAAAGAGCTTGCCGGTGTCGTGCTCGGGGTCAACGAAGAGCAGCTCCATGCCGGTCGCTTCGTTCGTATTCGTAAGGACGAACCACTCGCGGCCTGTCGCGCGGTCGGCAACGACGCGCCCGGCGAGGATGTTCTTCGCGCGGCAGGGCGTGCCGAGATGCTCCACCTGAGTCGCCATTGCGCTTTGTCCCATAATCGCCGCCAAACACAGCGAGACGATCCTCAAGATTCTCCCTCCACAAGCCCGACGGCGCGGGCCTCAGCGCGCGCCCTGACACAGCCCTGATTCGCGGCATCGCGCATCCATCCTTCGCGCTGCCGGTGATTGTGTAGGGAAAATGGGCTTCCCTCGCGAACGTCAGAGCATTGCCGTTCTCACGGAGGGATCACGGTGGTCATGACGCGGCTGTCTGTGCTCTTGGCACTCGCTCTCGTTCTGTCCGCAACCTGCGCACGAGCGGTCTGCGCTGATGACGCCGTCGTCACGAACGGCGGGCTGGAGGAGTTGGGGGATGATGGGTTTCCGGTGGACTGGGGGCCGGTCGGGGAGGAGGTGACGGTTACCTCGGAGGCGCACTCGGGGCAGGTCGCGTTTCGTTTGCTCAGGACGCCGGACACGGCAGCGGTCGAGACGGGGATCAACCGCGCGTGGGAGCCGGACTCGGGCGAGCAGGGCGGGATGCTCGACCGGCTCGCGGGCGGCATCGTGTTCTATTACAAGGCGATCTCCGAGAGCAAGCCACATTCATTGACGGTGCAGATCATCCCGATGAGCGCGCGGCCTTACGAGGACACGGGCGCCGCGCGCGTCGTGTTCGCCGTGCCGGAGAACCACATCGCGGACGGCAAGTGGCACCGCGGCGCGATCAGGTATGATTTCACCGATCAGGTCGAGGCGAAGTGGGTGCACATCTCCCCGCGCGTCCTCGCGCCGGGTGAGCTGCTGCTGGACGACTTCTCGTGGGTCGAGAAGGTCGGGCCGATTGTCGGCATCAAGGACATCGAGTTCACGGAGAGCGAGGAGGCGCCGGGGCGCGAGGCGACGATCTCGATCGAGGTCGAGAACAGCGGCGACGAGCCGGCGCCCACTGCCGCGCTGACGGGCCAAGCGCCGACCGGGCTGCAACTCTCACCCGCGGCTTGCGAAGTCCCGTCGCTTGCACCCGGCGAGACGCACCGAATCGAGCTGACCCTCCGCGGCGCGCGTTATGAGGAAGGCGTGGTGGAAGTCGAACTGGCGGCGGTTCCGGAGCCGACGGCGGTTTCTCTGGAGCTGGAAGGAAAGGCGGCAGTGGACCGGGTCGAGGTGGAGCGATTCATCGTCGCGCCGGGGGAGGGAACCGCGCTCCGAGCAACCATCGCGAACACCGGCCGCATCATCATCCGCCGGGTCGAGGTGGCGGCTGCCGCGAAGAGCGCGGCCGTGCGCGGGATGGCGGCCCGGGAGATCCGCGAGCTGGCGCCCGGGCGAAGGGTGACGGTCGAGTGGGCCGTTACGCCCACCGCCGAGGATCCCCAGGCGCGTGTCGAGGTAACCGCGGACTTGCCCGGCGGAGCGATCGCCGAGGCTGTAGGTCTCGTGTGCCTCGCCGCCGGCGAGCCGGTATCGCTGACCGACGGCGCGCGCTCGCTCACGGTGTACAAGACTTCGGTGGGATACGGACTGTGCGAACTGCGCGCGAAGCGAGAGACCGGCGAGGCGGTGCTTGCGAAGATGCCGTACCTGGGGCGCCTGGCGTACCGGACGCCGAACGGAGCGCGCGAGGAGCGGCCGCTTTACGGAGACACGGTGCAGCGCAGCCCCCACTCGCTCATTTTTGCCTCGACATTCGTCGATGCCGAAGGGGCCGAATGGCAGTTCGGCGCCCGCATGCGGCTGACAGCGGAGGGGCGGTTCGCTCTTAGCTACTCGCTGAGTGCCGACCAGCCGCGCGAGGTCCTCGCTTTCGACGGCCCGATGGCGTACGTCGCGGAGGGCACGGGCGCGACGCGACATGACGGGCTGTTCCCTGGGCTCGAATGGCTGGTCGAGGGTGAGGAGAGTTCTTCCGACCTCGACCTCGAGGCGGATCACCCGGATCGAATCCGCTACGTGCCGCACCCCAACAAGGTGACCATCCCGCTGATGTCCCTGCGCACCGATGACGGCCTCGTCGGCCTGCTGTGGGACCCGTATCAGAAATGGGACGGGGAGCGCGACCGCCCGACGGCGGTATTCGCCAGCCCGGACCGGTTCGAGCGGCGCGCGTCGCACCTCATGGGCCTGATGCTGCCGTCGGTGCCGGGCTTCGTTTCGGAAAACGAACGCGAGGCAGAGCGGCCGTACGCGCTGGAGCGCGGGCGCACGCTGACGCTCAAGGCGATGCTGCTGATCGAGCCGGGAGCGCGCGACGCTCTCGTCGCCCAGGATGCGTGGGTCGAGGAGTTCGGGATACCGGAGCCGCTGCCGTATCCCCATGGGACGGCAGAGCAGGAGATCGCGTTCAGCGCGCAGGCATATCTCGACAGCTTGTGGCTCCCGGAGAAGAAGATGTGGTTGCCGTACAAGGGCGGGCCGGCGATTTGGAACATCCCGTCGCGCAATCCGACCTACGCCTATGATCTGATGATAGCGAGCCTGCTCGCCTCGGAGGCCGCGGTGCGAGAGGCGTGCAAGGAGCGGCTTGATTTGCTCGCGGCTGAAGGGCCGCTGACGCCTGCCGCGGATGACCGCGGCTTCGATTATGGGCGCGCGGAGCAAGGGCTTGCGTGGCAGGTGAGCGTTGCGACGGCGCGCATGGACGGCCAAGGCGAGGACGGCGCGTGGCGGTTCGACGCCGACCTTAGGGATCAGGGCGTGTTCAAGGGGATGGATTACCACGAGTTGGGGGCGGACGATGCCGCCGAGCTAGGCACGTGCGCGCGGGCGGCGTACGAGATCCTCGCGGCGGCGCGCATGACCGGTGACGAGCAGGCGTACGCGGCGGGCGTGCGCGCGCTGAAGTTCATGGAGCGGTTCACAGTGCCGCGCGCGGCGCAGGTGTGGGAGGTGCCGGTGCACACGCCGGATATCCTTGCGGCGGCGGATGCGGTTGACGCCTACCTCGAAGCCTATCAGATAGACGGCGATGCGCACTGGCTCGGCGAAGCCGTTCGCTGGGCGCGCGGGGGGCTGCCGTTCGTCTACCTGTGGAACACGGCGGAGTACCCCTTCATGCGGTATGCGTCAATCCCGGTGTTCGGCGCGAGCTGGCTGAAGTGGAGCTGGATCGGGCGCGCGGTGCAGTGGAACGGCTTGCGCTACGCCCACGCGCTGCTCAAGCTGTCGGAATGCGATTCCACGTTGCCGTGGCGCAGGATCGCGGAGGGTGTGACAGTCAGCGGCATGTATCAGCAGGCGACCGAGCCGCCGGATATCGCGTTGTGGCCGGACTCGATCAGCCTGATTGACGCGAGCAAGTCGGGGTGGATTTTCGCGCCGCGGCAGGTGCTGAAGAACGTGTACTATCTGCTCGGCCGGCCGGAGGAGCCGGAGACGGTTATCCTGAGGACCGGGGACGCGCCGATCCACATCAACTCCACCGCGCGAATCTCGAATGCCGCTTTCAGCGGCGGCGAGGTCGGCTTCACGCTGACCTATCCATCCGCAAAGAGCGGTACCACGGCGGTCGTCGGAATCAGCGCGCCGGATGCGGTGGCGGCGGGCGGCGTGGCAGTGGAGCGAGTGGCGGACATTCTCGCGACGGACGGCCCGGCGTACAGCTACCTGCCCGCGATGAGCACGCTGTGCATTCGGATCACGAGGGATGGAAGCCATCAGGTCGAGATCGCCGGCGTCTCACCGCGCAGCGCGGACTTGCTGCCGGAGCCGAGGGCTGAGATCGCCTTCGAGTTCGATGCGACTTCTGAAGGCTGGCTGCCCGTCAACGAGCTGTCGCCCTTCCAGGTAGCGCGCGGCATGCTCGCGACGGAAGCGATGGGGGGCGACCCGTACATGAATCGCAGCCGGATGCAGGTCAACGGGGATTCCGTGAGCGCCGTCGTGGTGCGCATGGCGATAACTGGGGGCGACAACGCGCAGTTCTACTGGGGGACGCAGGACGCGCCGGGTTTCTCCGAGGAGCGCGTCGTTCGTTTCCCGATCACCGCGGACGGGCAGTTTCACGAGTACCGCATCGGCGTCGGCGGCCACCCGCAGTGGACGGGGCACCGGATCGTGGCGATCCGGCTCGATCCCAACAATGGGGCGTCGGGGGCGCGAGTGCAGATAGACTGGATCCGAGGCGAGTAAGCGACCTCGGACGCGGGGGCACCGGACGTCGCGGAGCGCGGCAGCTACTTCGCCGGCGCGGTTTTCGGCGCAGGGGCCGGCGCGTTGCTGGGCGCGATGGGCGGAGCCTGCTTCGGCGGCAGCGCAGGGACCTTGCGCGTGGGCGCCACGATCGGAATCGCGGGGCCCACCGTGCCGACACTTTCCTGTCCCATCCCGTTGATCGCCTTGACCCACGCGCACGCGCCTTTCGGCAGAACAAGCTCCACCTCACTGAACTGCAGCGCGCGTCCGACTGACCGCCAGCGCAGGAGGTCCGGCGCATCAACCAGTGAGGCGTCGGATGCCGCCGCAACCCGGTACTCGGCGATGCCGGACTCCTGGTCATGGACCTCGTCCCACGTCATGGCCAACGGCCTCGCGCTGACGACGCGCGGCCTAGGTGCCGGTGGCGGGGTGGTGTCATTGAAGCGGACGACGCAAGTCGCCGTTGCCTCGTCTCCCACGTTGCCTGCGTGGTCGCGTCCCCTGACGCGCAAAGTGTAGGTTGTCCCGCTGCGCAAGCCCGGGACGTCGCGGAGGACGACGACGCCGTCGCGGGTGTCTTCCGCGGCGATCTCGGCGCTGAACAGGACGTGTGTCGCGGGCGGCAGGCGCGGCGCCGCCACGTCGCGGAGATCACCCCCGGCCGGCCGTTCCGTCACGATCCGCTCGGTGATCGCGCACAGGTACGCGTCGAAGCCGGAGCGGCCGGTATCTGAGGCGACGAGTGCGGCGCGGAATGAGTTGGGGAACACGCGCGGCGGTTCCTCGGTGGCCACCCCGAGCGGCCAGGCGGAGGTCTGCTCGAAGCGGTTGATGCCGACGCGCGGGGGGTCGAGGTCCGCTGCAACGCCGTCAGAGCATCCCACTTCAGACCAGCCGATCTCGTTGCGCGCTTTCACGTCAATGAAGTACACGTGACCGTGGCGCAGGGGCAGCGCAACGGTAGCAGAGGTCGCGGGGCCGACCGAGGTCCAGTCTCTGGCGACACCCGTGTCTCTATCGCGCACGCGGTACTGATACTCCACGGGCGGAGGGGCGTTGACCGAGGGCGGCACTCGCCACGACGCGCGCAGGCCATCGGCGCTGCGCGTCCATTCGCCGTCATCAGTCACCACCGGCGCGGCGGGCGGGAAGCGAGCGGGGCGCAAGCCCGGCGCCGCCAGCAGCGGAGGCGCCGCGCGCACGCGATCAAAAGCGAACCGAATCTCGCAGTTGTCATTATCCATGCCGTCGGGCCAGCGCCCGCCGTGCCGTGAACCGCCCTGGCTCATGCCCGTTGTCGTTCCGCTGACGTCGCCGCGGAATGCGCTGGTGTCGCGGTTGTAAAGCAGGTTGAGGTCGTAGCGGTTGAAGTCAGAGTGGATGTCACAGTGGTCGTCATCGCCGTAGAGCCAGCCGTCGCTGTCGTAGAGGCGGAGCGTGACGGGCACGTCGCTGGTCATGGGCGCGCGGGGGCGGAAGTCGGGCGCGCGCCACGTTCGGTCGTTATCCTCGAGCCACTTGTCAATCCGGTCCTTGTAGTACACCTGCTCCGCGTTGACGTGCAGCGCGACGCGGCTCAGCCTCCAACCGCCCGCCGTGCCGTCGGGGGCTTTCTCGATCTGAAGGTACTGGACGTCACTGACGCGCAGCCCAGCGGGCGGGTTGATGCTGTACGTATCTTCATCGCCGCGCTCGAAATCGTCGTAGAGCGGCTTGTCGAGCAGGAAGCGCTGGCGATCATTGATGCGCAGGAAGACGTCGTCGTCGGTGCCGGCCCATTGCTCGTCCCTGGTGCGGACGGTGACTTGCAGGCTCGTGACCGGCTCGTCCGTACGCCACGCCAGCGGCACGGCCTTGACGAATGTGAAGGGATAGCTTGGCAGCGAGAAACCGCACACATCGTAGCCGTGAATCATGCCGGAGCAGAACTCCTGGCCGGCGATGTTGGCTTTGGCATAGAAGTCCGCCTCGTCAAGACCGGGGTCAACGCCGACTTCGTACCACGGCGTCGCATCCCTGACGTGAGTGACTTGGGCCACGACGAACTCAACCGTTGACTGGAGGTCGCGCGTGCTTGCGACGGGGGTCTCGGCGGGGGGCGGGGTTCGATCGCCGACTTGGGTCACCACGCGCTCGAACCCCGCTCGGAATGTTGTCTTGGGCACCGTGTGATAGCCCGCCACCGCACCGATCAGGTCGTCGAGGCTGCCTCCGGGACCCGGCGCGTCGCCTCCGGTTGGCTCGCCTTGGCCCTGCCAGTGCCCCGAATTGAACTGAACGGTAAACGCGCCGCGCAGATCGTGATCCAGTTGCCCGGCATGGCGGTCGCTGAATCGCTGGGCCGCCTGCCAGACGGCCTCGTCGTCAACCCACGAGCGCACCGCGCGTACCCATTGCCGGGTCGCGAAGTAGGCGGTGATATACGCGTCGAGGTAGAGCGGGCGGCCCGGCCAATCCTTGTTCATCGCCGTCGCCAGGTTGCGGTTGCCGTCGGAGTTCCACCCGCCGTGGGTGCGCAGCCCCGGCCCCCCGTCGTCAACGTACACTCGCGCCGCCCGACGCACCTCGACCGGCACATCGAACCAGGTCGGATGCGAGCCGTAGGTTCCCATCGCCGCCCAGCCTGGGCCGTCATAGCCGTCTGCGCTCGCGGTGCCGGCGGGCTCGACCCAATTGCTGTGAACATAGAAGTCTTGCAGCGTGTGCGAGGAGATCCCCAAAATGGTCAGCAGGCCCTGAATGTCACCGGCGCTCGCCCGGTCGCGGGCCGCCGCTTTCACCGCACGGGCGAGGCGGTTCCATTCCATCTCGCAGATCTCGCCGCTGTCGGCGCCGCGCTCGACGCCGCCGATGGTGTACCTCACGGTCCCGTCAAACCCCAGCCAGTCGGCGGCGTGAACCACTTCGTCGGACCAGCCCTCGAGCCCCCACGGCACGAGCGCCGCCCCGATCATGGTCAGCCACATCTCGCCGTGAAGGCTATACGGATTCCGGCTCGCTTGTTCGTAGTAGTCATCCATCCAGTTGGTGACCTGGACCACCTCGATCGCCGTGTTGCCAAATCCCTCTGCCGTCAGCGCATCACGCACCAAGTCGAAGTGCGCGCTGGCGTCAAGGGCATGGGCGGGAAGCGCGGCGCTGCACGCGACGGCAAGGATGAACAGCCAGGTAGCGACGCACGTGCGCAAGCGAGGAACGAACGGCATGTTGGACACCTCCCCGGGTCGTCCGCCTGCGGCGACCCACGGCAGATGCACGACACCCGACGAGATGGTCGCCGGGTTGAAGCAGGCGGGTGGCGCGGCGCGGCTGCCGCCGGAGCCCTCTCCGCCGCAGCCCGTTTTCGCTGCGCGGGTGTGGTTATCCTTCGGCCCAGCTCAGTGCGCCCAGGTGCCGCTCGGATTCATCTCGATATGGGAGCTAAGGAGCGGACAGAGGATTGCCTTGACGGGGGTTGAACTATCGCCCTCGGGGCCGGCGCAGGAATTCCGCCGCCAACCGCGCTGCTGCCTATTCCCGGCCCGTTTGCGGCCCTGGTGGTCGCGGAGACGATCCGTGAGTTTCGTTCGTAGCCTCGACAGGCGTTGTGGCCGACGATGTCAACAGACGCCGCGAAATCGTTGGCAGGCCTCGGTCGCGCTAGCCGCCGCGCTGTCGGCCGCGGCATGCCTTCTCTGCCTGACCCCTCCGGCGCGCGGCGAAGTCGTGCTCGCGAACGGGGCGACGGCTTGCACTGTGCGCACTGGCAGCTACCGATTGCTCGTGGACGTGGGGGCATCCAATCTGTTCGTGCTGCAAACGCCCCAGGGGAAGACTCTGTGGCCGGGGGTCTCCGGATTCGCCGTTACGGCGGACGGCCAGGAGTTCGAGTGGCGGGGCTCTCCCGCGCCGCACCTGCACACGCTTCGCGCCGGGCCGCATCTCGTGGAGTTCTGCCTCGAGAACATCGTTCTCAAGGCCGACGACACGACCTGGCCCGGCCTGGCGGAGCTTCACGTCACGTGCCAGGAGCAGAAGGTCTATCTTCACGTCCGCTTCCTGCTGCCGGCCAGCGAGTGGGTGAATGCGGGGCGGTTCGTGTACCGCCGGCCCGAGGTGCATCCCACAGCGGCCGCATGCGCGCCATCCGATGCTCGCATGATCTTGCGTGCCGAGCCGACCGCCGGCAAGTCAGCTGACGCCATCATCATCGGCAACCGGCCGTGCATGGCGATCGTGGGCACGCTGCCGCGGGGCCGGCCCGGGTTGCTGTCCGAGGACGCCGGCAACGTCGCGCTCATCGTACCCGTCGGCGAGGGCCCGTTGCACCCCGGCGACGCCAGGGAGGCGGCGTGCGCGTTGCTCATCGCCCGCGGCCGCGAGGAGATCGCCGTTACGCTCGACGCGGAGCGTCATCCCCTCGACGCATCGGCCTTCCGAACAGGCATGGGCCAGTGCGAGGGCTTCGATCCGCGCACTGGTTTGTACGTTTTCCGCGCCGAGACTTCGCCGTCCCCCGAGCCGCCGCCAGGCCTCCGCGCCGGCGCTGCGTTCAGCGTGACCAACGATTCGCGGCCGCGCACCATCCTAGCGGACTCGTTCGATCCCTGGGGCGGCATTTGCGGCGGCCTTGTCCGCGACGAGGAGGGGTCGCCGCTGCCGATCCGAGTTCAGTTCGGCCTCAACTTTCCCGAACTGCGCGGCGAGGCCGAGGAATCCGGCTGGGCGACGTTGACCTTCCCGCTGTCCCTCCAGCCGCAGGAGTCGCGCGGCATGCGAGTGGAGCATCTCTACGGCGGCGCGCGCGACCACGACCTGCTGTACCTCACCAGCCTGGAGAACGTCGGCGGGCCGCTGCTCTATCAGGCGACCGTATCGCGCCTGGAGTCATTCACCGTGACGAGCGGCGGCGAGCTGCGGATCAACGATTTCCGGCGCCACTACCGCGACCTGAAGGTGCGCTCGGTTTCGGCGATCCTGCCGACATTCTTCGGGTACTTCGATGCGGATGACCGATACCAGGGACTCGCGCCCGGCGAGACGCGCATTGTCGAGGGCGGGCCGTTTGTCGCGGAGATGGCGATCTCCGCGCGGACGGCGGACGGCAGCGTGTCGGGCGAGATCCGGCTGTGGGAAACGCCGTGCTCTGATATGACGCGCCTGTTCAGCGAAGTGCAACTGCGCGTGAACAAGGAGGTGCGCCTGTCTTCACGGCGAGCCGCGCCGCTGTTCTTCCTGCGTCACCATGCGTTCAATCCGATGGCGTACCGGCGCTTCGCCGCGTGGGTCGAGCCGGGGGAGGCGCGGGTCGGCGAACTCGACTTCGCGCCCGAAGTCGCTGCCGACGGCCTGCCCCTCGCGCGACAGCCGTTCGGCGTGCTGTACCAGGCGAGCAATGGGATTGACCAGGGGATTCCGTGCAGCGACATCACGGGGAATCCGGGGTGGGTGCTGCTTGATGCGGACGTTCGGATGGGTGATAAGCCTTTGCCTCTGGGCGTCTATGCGTTCGCCACCGGGCCGGGCGATGCCGAACACGGGGATTACGCGCGCGACCTGGCGGTGGTTCCCGCGCGGCGGGTGGAAGTCCTGCCTGCCGGTACAATCATCCGCTACCGCGCGCTGCAGGTGGTGTATGGCGACAACAGCTCGGACTACGCGTCGATGGTCAGTGAGCGCGAGGCGTGGGCGGTGCGGCCGCCGCAAGTCGAGGCGTCGGTGGGAGCGGTCGTGTCGCACAATCCGCCGCACGTGCGGGCGGTTGACGATGCCGCCGAGTTCACTATTGACGGCGGCGCGGATTGGATCGCCGTACGCGTAAGCGGCTTGCGGAGCGCGGGACGCCTGGAAGTGTGGCGGAGAGCGGATGACGGGACGAAAGTCGCATTGACTGACGCGAGCAGCGGCGAGCCCTGGTACATCGCCTGGCCCGACGACGACGGTGGCGTCGGCTACACCTTCCTGGTCAAGCTGCCCGGCGACGGGTCGCCGGTTAGTCTGGGGGTGGGAACTGCCTCACAAGCCTTGGGGCGCTGAGGCGGCGCGGATTTCTGTCGCACGGAGGAGCATACGTGATGGCGGGAGCGCTTGTCGCGGTAGGACTGGTGTCAACTATGATCACATCGCTTGACGGTGAATGGCTGATCGCCGCCGACCCGCGGAATGTCGGGCGGGAGGAGCAGTGGTATGCGAAGCCGATCGCGGGGGCGAAGCCGACGAAGGTGCCGTGGATCATCCAAGATGCGTTCCCCGGGTATCACGGAGTCGCGTGGTACCGGCGCGACTTCACCGCGCCGCGCAATCCGCACACGCGGGGCCGGTATCTCCTGCGCTTCTGGGCGGTGGACTACCAGGCGGAGGTGTGGCTCAACGGCGTTCACGTCGGCGGGCACGAGGGCGCGGAAACGCCATTCGTCCTCGACGTCACCGACGCAATGAGGCCGGGTAGAAGGAACCGCCTTGCGGTGCGCGTGCTCAATCCGACGAACGAGCCGATTGACGGCATTGCGCTCAACGAGACGCCGCACCGCAACAAGGCGGTGCCGTATTGGGCGGGCGCGTCGTACAACCACGGCGGGATCATGGATTCGGTGGAACTGCTCGCCGCGCCGCCGGTGCGGATCGAGGATCTGTTCGTCCGGCCCGACCCGAGGACCGGCGTGATTCGCATTACGGCGAACGCGCGCAGCGCGATGCCCGGTCCGGTGAGCGCGGCGTTCGATTTCGCGGTTGCGCCCGCGGCAAGCGGCGAGACGATCGCCACAGCGCGCTTCAAGCGCCGCCTGCCTCCCGGCGACACGCCCGTTGAAATCGAACTGCGCGTGGACGAGCCACACCTGTGGGATGTGGACGATCCGTATCTGTACCGGGTGACGGCGCGCATGTCGCGTGAGCGCTCGAAGTCGGTTGACGAGCAATCCGCGTGCTGCGGGTTCCGCGATTTTCGGTTCGAGGGCGGCTATTTCCGACTCAACCAGCGGCGCATATTCCTGCGCGGCTCGCACACCGGGAACCACTGCCCCGTCGGCCTTCAACTGCCGCACGATCCGGACCTGCTGCGGCGCGACCTGCTCTACGTCAAGACGATGGGCTTCAACATGATCCGGTTCATCGCGGGCATGCCGACGCGCTATCAGCTCGACATGTGTGACGAGATCGGGCTGCTGGTGTACGAGGAGTCGTATGCGGGATGGCTGCTTGCGGACTCGCCGAGGATGGCGGAGCGCTTCGACCGCTCAACGAGCGAGATGATCCGGCGCGATCGGAATCATCCGAGCGTGGTGATGTGGGGGCTGCTGAACGAGACGAATGACGGGCCGGTGTTCCGGCATGCCGTGGACGCGCTGCGGCTCGTGCGCTCGCTCGATGATACGCGCATGGTGATGCTGAACAGCGGGCGGTGGGATGGGCAGCTCAGCATCGGCTCGCTATCCAACCCGGGGTCAGCGGTGTGGGAGGCGCTCATGGGCGACGAGGCGCCGGAGATGGCCCCGACCAGCGCGGCGCCGCCGGGCGGCTACTGGGCGCGAGTGGGCGATGCCCATGCGTATCCGCGGGTGCCGCACACAGCCGACACGGTGCGCTTCTTGCGCACGGTCGGCGAGGGGACGAAGCACGTCTTCCTGTCGGAGTACGGCATCGGCAGCGCGGTGGATCTGTGGCGCGCGGTGCGCCACTACGAGCGACTCGGCGCAGCATACACTGAAGACGCGCAGTTCTACCGCGACAAGCTGGATCGCTTCCTCGCTGACTGGGAGCGCTGGCGGATGGCGGACACGTTCGCGCGGCCGCAGGACTACTTCGCGGAGAGCCTGCGCAAGATGGCCGGGCAGCGCACGCTCGGACTCAACGCGATCCGCGCCAATCGCAATCTCGTGGGCTACAGCCTGACCGGCACGGTGGATCAGGGCATGACCGGCGAGGGCCTGTTCACGACGTTCCGGGAACTGAAGCCCGGAACGGTGGACGCGCTGTTCGACGGGCTGGCGCCGCTGCGATGGTGCCTGTTTGCGGAACCCGTGAACGTGTATAGCGGAACGCCGGTCCGCCTGGAGGCGGTGCTGGCGAATGAGGATGCGCTCGCGCCGGGGGATTACCCCGTGCGGCTGCAGGTGTTTGGGCCGGACGGGGCGCCGGTTCTTGAGCGCACCGTGACCGTCACGATACCTCGGTCCAATTTCGCACCCCACGAATCCACAGCCGAGGGCGGCCGTGCCACATTGTCTGCGGATACGCCGTTCGCCGTACCGGTTTTCGCAGAAGATGCGGCTATTGAGGGGCCGTCGGGGCGATACCGGTTCGTCGCGACGTTCGAGAGAGGAGCGGCGGCGACCGGCGGCGAGGCGGAGTTCTACGTCGCCGACCCGGCGGAGATGCCACCGGTGGGCGCGGAGGTCGTCCTGTGGGGCGAGGACGCCGAATTGGCGCGGTGGCTGGCCGAGCACGGCATTCGCGCACGCTCGTTCGATCCCGCATCGCCGCCTGCGCGAGAGGTAATCCTGGTGCCCCGCCGCCCAGCGGCACCGGGCGGCGCGGATGCGTTCGGCGAGCTTGCTCGGCGCATTGCTCGCGGCTCGACGGCGGTGTTTCTTTGCCCCGAGGTATTCAGGGACGGCGATGACCCGCTGCACTGGCTTCCCCTTGCCAACAAGGGGGCACCTGCCGGCATCGCCGGCTGGCTCTACCTCAAGGACGAATGGGCGAAAGCCCACCCGATGTTCGACGGCCTGCCGTGCGGCGGGATGATGGACTACACGTTTTACCGGGAGATCATCCCGGACGCGGTGTGGTCGGGGCAGGACGCGCCCGCAGAGGCGGTTGCCGGGGCGATCAAGGCGTCGCAGGATTACTCGTCCGGGCTGCTGGTGGCGGTGTACGAGTTGGGCGCGGGACGGTTCGTCCTGAACACGCTGCACATTCGCGAGAACCTTGGCCGGCATCCGGCGGCGGAGCGGCTGCTGCGAAACATGCTGCGTTACGCGGCGCGTGATGCCGGCAAGCCCCCAGCCGACCTGCCGCCCGATTTCGATGCGCAGCTGAAGGCGATGGGGTACGTGGGGGAAGACGCGGGATGAGACTGCTCTACGGAACGGCTGGAGTGCTGCTTGCGATGATGACACCGCATTTGGCCAACGCGATACCCCCAGCACCGAATGAGATGGCGGACGCTCGGCGTTGGGCGGCGGCCGGATTCGACGGCGAGAAGCCGCAGCCGCCTTTCTCATTCACCTACGACGGGCGGCGCTCGTCCGAGTTCCTTCAGACATGGCAACTGCAGAGCAGCCGCCGGAGCCTGGACGCGCGCCGCACAGAGCACAGGCTCATCTATGCCGATCCCGCGAGCGGCCTCGTCGTACGCTGCACGGCGATCGAGTACCGCGATTTCCCGGCCGTGGAATGGATGCTGCAGTTCCACAACGGCGGTCGCGACAACACCGCGATCCTCGAAGACATTCAGGCGCTCGACGCGCGCATCGCGGCGCCGAAGCAACGGCCCGTCACGCTCCACCGGTCCCTGGGCGACAGCAATTCGGCGGAGAGCTTCGCGCCGGTTGAAGATATCATCGCGCCGGGCCGGCAGATCACCCTCGCGCCCAACGGCGGGCGGTCGTCGGACGGCCAGCTGCCGTTCTTCAACCTGGCGCGCCGGGGGGCCGGCATGGTGATGGCTGTGGGCTGGTCGGGGCAGTGGGAGGCGGCCTTTGAGCGCGACGGCGACACGGTGAGGGTTCGCAGCGGCATGCAGAACACGCACCTGCGCCTGTATCCCGGCGAGACGATCCGGACGCCGCGGATTGTCGTCCTGCTGTGGCGCGGCGACGAGGCGCTGCGCGGCAACAACTTGTTCCGCCAGTTGCTGATGTCGCACTACTTACCGCGCCGCGACGGGGAGTTGGTGTTGCCGCCGATCTGCGGCAGCGTTGGCGAAGTCGAGCCCGATGGATCGTACGAAGGGCCGCACATCAGGGTCATGCCCATCCTTGCGTCGCGCGGGATCGAGGTGTTCTGGTCCGACATGGATCCGCAGCAGTGGTATCCCAAGGGGTTCCCGGAGGGCACGGGGACGTGGGAGCCCGATCCCGTGAAGTATCCGCGCGGCATGAAGCCTGTCGGCGATGCCGCCCACGCCGCGGGGCTCGGCTACCTGCTGTGGTTCGAGCCGGAGCGCGTTCATTTCGATACGTTCATTGACCGGGAGCATCCGGAGTGGGTCATGAAGCCGGACGGGGAGTGGAGCCAGTTGTTCGGGCTGCACGATCCGGGGGCGCGCAAGTGGCTGACCGATTACATTGACGCACAGATCAGCGCGGCGCAGCTTGACTGGATTCGCTGGGATTTCAATATCGAGCCACTGGGGTTCTGGCGGCGCAACGACGCGCCGGATCGCCAGGGCATGACGGAGATCCGGCACATCGAGGGGCTGTACGCGATGTGGGACGAGCTGCGCGCGCGTCACCCAGGGCTGGTGGTGGACATTTGCGCCAGCGGGGGGCGGCGCATTGACCTGGAGACGCTGACGCGCGGCCTGCCTCTGTGGCACAGCGATTTGCAGTGCTCGGGAGCGCACCCCGCCGCCGACCAACTCCAGAACGGCGGACTGAATCGGTGGGTGCCGCTGCACGGCTGCGGGAACTTCGGCTACGAGCCGTCGTACGTGTTCCGCAGCGCGATGACCGCAGGCAACATACTGGCGACCAATACGTCGGCCCCGGAAAGCGCTGAGGCCGTGAAGAGAACCGTCGCGCTGTACCGAAAGGTCCGCCCGTACATGTCAGGCGATTTCTACCCCTTGTTCCCGCACAGCGCAAGCGAGGATACGTGGTACGGCTACCAATTCCATCGAGCCGACCTGGATGCGGGCATGGTGCTGGTGTTCCGGCGGGAGGAGAGCCCCGACGCGAAGCAAACGGTGCGGTTGCGGGGCCTCAAGCCGGAGTTGCGGTATGAGGTGACGTGCGAGGATGCCGAGGTCAGGAGAACCGCGAAAGGAAGGAACCTGTCCGCCTTGAGCGTGGAGATACCCGCTGCGCCGGAGTCCGCGCTGTTGTTCTACCGCAAGGTGAAGTGACCGCGCCGCACGCGGGGCGGGCTCTGCGACGCCCTGATCGTGAGAGCGCTGACGCGACTTCGGGACATGTCCGCCGCCGGCGGGAGAAGTGGCGCCGCGGGTGGGCGCGGCGGCTCGCAGCCGAATGGGACGAGTGCCGGCAGGATATCCCGCGCGGCGCTGCGAATCACGGGGCGCATCCGTGAAACTGGAAGGCGATTCGGCATGAAACGAATGCGGCTCATCCTGGAGGTGCTAACGCTTATCATGGCCACGCAATGGGCTCACGGGGTGTCGGTCGTGCCGGCGGAGATGGCCGAGGCCCGCCGGTGGGCGGCGGCCAAGTTCGAGGGCGTGCAGGAGGCACCGCCGCGCGAAGCAGGGCTGATCGTACTGGCCAATAACGATCCGGTGCAGCCGAACGCGCGGGCCGGGCGGCCGATGAAGATCGTTGACCAGCAATACACGCGCGGGCTCTACTGCCACGCGTACAGCAACATCGTCGTGCGCCTGCCCGGGCCGGGGAAGACGTTCGAGGCGATCATCGGCGTGGATAGCAACGAGCAGACGAGCGGCGGACGCGGCAGTGTCGTGTTCTCCGTGAAGGTCGGAGATCGCGAGGCTTTTCGCAGCGACGTGATGCGCGAGGGCATGCCCGGCATCGTCGTCAGTGTTAACCTCGGCGGCGCGGACGAGTTCGTGATCGAGGTGGGTGACGCGGGCGACGGCATCGGCTGCGATCAAGCGGATTGGGCTGATGCGCGGGTGACTCTGACCGACGGCAGTGTGCTCTGGCTCGGCGACATGCCCCTGGGCGGGCCGGCGCGCGGGCCGTACACGACGGAGCCGCCGTTCTCGTTCACCTACGACGGGCGGCCGTCGGGTGAGGTGCTCAAGACGTGGACGCTCACGCGCGCGGAGCGCGCAGTCGATGACAAGCGCACCGAACACGCTATCACCTACAACGACCCCGAGACCGGGCTTGTCATGCGCTGCGTCGCCGTGGAATATCACGATTTCCCCATCGTCGAATGGACCCTCTACTTCAAGAACGCGGGCTCTGCGGATACGCCGATCCTGGAGGACATCCAGGCGCTTGACACGCACCTCGAACGGAGCGCGGACGGCGAGTTCGTGCTCCATCACCACACTGGCAGCCCGTGCACGCCGACGGATTACGAGCCGTTCGCGACGACGCTCGACCCGGCAAGCGAGAAGCGGATCGCGACGGCGGGCGGCCGCCCGACCAACAGCGATCTGCCGTACTTCAACATCGAATGGCCGGGCGAAGGCGTCGTGATCGCGCTCGGCTGGCCCGGACAGTGGGCGGCGCAGTTCGCGCGGGATGACGGCATCGGCCTGCGCATTCGCGGCGGCCAGGAACTGACGCACTTCACGCTGCACCCCGGCGAGGAAGTGCGCTCGCCACTGGTCGTCATGCAGTTCTACCGCGGCGATTGGATTCGCGCGCAGAACGTCTGGCGGCGGTGGATGCTGGCGCACAATCTGCCGCGGCCCGGCGGCAAGCTCCCGCCCGCGCAGATGGCGGCCTGCAGCTCGCACCAGTACGGCGAAATGATCAACGCGAACGAAGAGACCCAGATCATGTTCGTGGATCGCTACCTCGAGGAGGGCATCGAGCTCGACTATTGGTGGATGGACGCGGGGTGGTACATTAACGAAAGCGGCTGGCCCAACACGGGCACGTGGGAGGTGGACACGAAGCGGTTCCCTCGCGGCCTGCGGTTCATCACCGACCACGCGCACGCGAAGGGCGTGAAATCCATCGTCTGGTTCGAGCCGGAGCGCGTGACGCCCGGCACGTGGTTATACGAGAATCATCCGGAATGGCTGCTCGGGCGCGACGGGGAGACGAAGCTGCTCAACCTGGGCAATCCCGAGGCGCGGCAGTGGCTCACCGAGCACGTCAACCGGCTCATCAACGAGCAGGGGATTGATCTTTACCGCAACGACTTCAACATTGACCCGCTCGGGTTCTGGCGCGGCAATGACAGCGACGATCGCCAGGGCATCACCGAAATCAGATACGTCGAGGGATTTCTGGCGTACTGGGACGAGCTGCGGCGCCGTCATCCAGACATGTTGATTGACACGTGCGCCTCGGGCGGCCGGCGCAACGATCTGGAGACGCTGCGGCGGTCGGTGCCGTTGCTGCGCAGCGACTGCATCATCGAGCCGGTGGCGCAGCAGCTTCACACCTACGGCATCGCCTTCTGGATCCCGTTCTACGGCACCGGCGTCAACTCGACCGATCCCTACGTCTTCCGCAGCCAGGCGTCGTGTCCGCACCTCACGGGCTGCTACGATATGCGCAACCGCGAGATTGACTACGAGGAGCTGCGCCGACTGTACACGCAATGGCGGAGCTATGCGGACTGCTACTTCGGCGACTATTACCCGCTGACGCCGTACGACACCGGCAATGAGGTGTGGATGGCGTGGCAATTCGACCGGCCGGAGTCGGGCGATGGGATAGTGCAAGTTTTCCGCCGCGCGGACAGCATCTACGAATCCGCGCGGTTGCGGCTGCGTGGGCTGGACCCGGATGCCACCTATGTTGTCACCGACCTCGACGGTCCGGGCGAAACGAAAGCCACCGGCCGGGAGATCATGGATCCGGGGGTGCTCGTCGCTTGCAGCGACCGCCCCGGGAGTGCGGTCATCATGTATCGCCGGGAGCAGTAGGCTCTGACGTCCGGCTTCGGCACGGGGCCGGCTGGCCGGGAGAGGTGGCGGCAATGGACGAGATTCGGATCGGCGTGGCCGGCCTCGGTTCGCGCGGCCGGTACTGGCTGTCGTCGTTGCAGGGGATTCCCGGCTATCGCATCACCGCCGTGTGCGACACCGTCGCCACTCTCCGCGACCGGGCGCTCGCCCAACTCGGGAACCCGCACGACGTCGCGGCGTGCGGCAATTACGATGACCTGCTTGGTAACCCGTGCGTGGATGCGATCGCCCTATGCGTGCGCTGCAAGGAGCAGGGCGCGATGGCGGCGCAGGCGCTCGAGGCCGGCAAACACGTCAACATGGAGGTGCCCGCGGCGCACACCCTCGAGGATTGCTGGCGCATCGTCGTCGCCGCCGAACGCAGCGGCAAGATCTATCACCTCGCCGAGCAGACGCGCTACTGGGGATTCGTTGACGCATGGCAGCAGCTGGTCGCGGAGGATCGCCTCGGGCACGTGACGTACGCCGACGGCGAGTACTTCGGCTACTACCCGAGGCTCTACTACCGTGACCCCGACACCGGCGAGTACTACGATCTTCAGCGG
>CP070648.1:2431621-2434737 GCA_020354555.1 Armatimonadota bacterium
CTTTGCCTTGGGCACCTCAAGCACCTGCGTGCCGTCCTTGGCATACCAGTGGCCCGACTCCTTGACGATGGTGCGGTCGCTCATCCCATCACCTCCACCAGCATCTGGAAGCACGGTTTGACCCACCAGAAGGAGGTAAGCACGAGGGCGATCATCACGCAGGCCCCGTATTCCTCGAGGATGTCCAGGCCGTTGCGTTCGCGGTAGCGGCCGGCCTTGTCGCGGTAGTCGCTCACAGCGCCACCTCCCCGATCGCCAGGCGCATGCGGTAGCGCCCGATGAGGTTGTCCTGCTGCGCCCATTCGCGGCGCTTGCAGTTGAGGCAGTCGCCGATCTCGACCAGGAGCGGGTTCTGTCCGCGCACCTGCATCTCGTGCAGGTCGCGGCCGATCTGGTCGAGCGTCCGGCTGTCGTTGTCGGAGCCGTACTCGGGCTCCATCTCAGCGGTGATGATGGTCCAGCCCAGCGCGCGGTGCGTGTGCTGACATCCTTGAGTGTGTGTCGTTGTCATGTGCCTAGTTCGCAGAGGTGCGATGTCCTGACGCTACCGTGCCATCGGCGAGATTCCACAGTAACTGAAGGATTTTGGCGATGCTTCTGCTATGGTTCTGCCATGGACAATCCCATCTCTCGAATGTTCGAACGCTGCTCGATGGCGGAGCTGGCGGAATGCACGGGCCTGGCCTGGGCGACGCTGGACAGCCTGCGCAGCGGTCGCAGTAACCCGCAGACGAAGCAGCTGCGCACCCTCAACAAGCTGGCCGAGTTCCTCGAGCTGTCCCCCCGGGACATCCGAGGCCACATCCAGGCCTACAACGATCAGCGCGCGGCCAAGGAGGATTCCGATGTTGCGTGACCCGGAGGAGTTCGCTAATCGTGGGGGGAGGGGGGGCTCTGTACCCGTGGGTACACAGGTGTGTGTGGGTGTAGGTACTGCTGGCGCAGTAGATGCAGAAGACAGCACACACCCCACACACCCGAGTACGACCGGTACTAGAGCGATCGAGCAGGCCCTGGTCGAGGCCGGCGTCTTCTGCCTGAACCGCCGCGTGCGCGCCAAGGTCGCCGCCGAGCTCGAGCAGGCCAAGGTCACCGCGGCGCACGTCGAGCTCCTGCGCGCGCACATCGCCCAGAGCGAGCCTCACGTCGGCCTACAGCGCCGATACCTGGCTGGGCTACTCAAGGACCCAGACGAGGTCCTGCAGGCCGTAGAGGCCGTCCAGAGCATCCGACAGGGCGCAGGCTACTCCGAGCGCAACAGCATGGCCTACAAGCCCGAGCCGATGGAGGGCGAGGACCCGGAGCAGTTCCGCGTCCAGCGCGACGCCCAGATCGTCTACTGCCGCATCCACGGCGACGGCAGGACCGTGGAAGACGTCGCCACCGAGACGGGCTGGACGGTCGACCAGGTGCGCACGCTCTACACCATGGGCCACCAGCTCTACGGCGGCGGCGCATAGAAAGGCGGCCGACCCGCTAGGCGACAGGTCGGCCGCGCGCTCGTCCCGCTGTCCGCTGCACTCTCTCCAATGCAACGCTGACAACAACCCGGGCCGATTGAGAAGGGAGGGCGGCCCAGGCGCGACAGCTTAGCGCGCCGGCAGGCTAGTGCTTGCCGACGTGGATCTCAAGCATCGGCGTCGAAACGCAGCCCGCCGGCACGCGGTCGTCGGCGACCAGGAGCTGGCACCAGACCGTCATGCCGACCAGCACCTCGGGCCAGGTCACCCGCAGCATGACCACGCCCTCGGCGTCCTGCACAAACTCAAACGGCACGCCCGGCCTGGTGCTCGGGTCGATGTCGTCCACCCGGGTCGGCAGCAGGACGTAGTCCGGCGGGACCTGGAGCATGGCACCCTCGGAGCCGAAGATCGGCTTGGGCTCGCCGGGCGTCTTCAGCGACACCAGCAGGGCCGTCTGGACGTCAGGCCGCGGCTCGACGTAGCGCGTGAACCAGCCGATGTGCCAGGGCCGGCCGCCGATGGGGCGCATGATCGGGCGCTGCATGACCGGCAGGCCGCCCTCGAGGTCGGCGAGCTCGGGCATGTAGTGGACGTGCACGGTGGCGAACTGGCCCGTGGTGAATTGGACCTCGGGCAGCATGCGGACGCCTAGAAGCGGCGTCATCTCCTCCGGCTTGATGGCGTCGCGCTCGAGCTGTGCCATGACGTTGGGCACGTCGCGCATTGTAGTCGATACGCAGCCGACGACGGCGACCCAGAAGATGACGCAGCACGAGAGCATGCACGTCCAAAAGAACATGTGGATGTTGAACCGCATCAGACGCCCTCCAGATAGACCCGCAGCGTAGCCTTGGCGCGGCGGATGTGCATGTCCACGCCGTGCACGGTGCAGCCCATGGCCTTGGCCGCCTCGATGACGCTGTGCCCCTGCAGGCGCAGCTCCATGGTCTCGCGCTGCCGCTCGGGCAGACGTTGCACCATGTCGCGGACCGTTGCAATGCGCTCGGCTCGGATGATCCGGTCCAGCACCGGCTCGGCTTGGTCAACAGGCGGCGGCACCTCGTCGATGCTCACGACGTGCCGCGCGCGCCGGCGCTTGCTGCGCATGTCGCCATACCTGTTGCGGAGCTCGTCGACGACGTAGCCCCGCCGACAGCGGCCCAGCCAGTCGGCTACGGCGTTCAAGTGCCGCAGCTCGTCGGGCTCGAGCAGCTTGCCCAGCGACACGGCTAGGCCTTGCGGGCTGCTAGTCGCGCCGCGCGCTCAGCCGCCGACGCCGAGGGTCCGCGCCACAGGCGCACACCTGCCACAGCCAGACCGACCTCGAGCGCGATCTTGCCGAGTTGCATCCACCACGGCTCGCCCGTGTTCGTCAGGATCGCCTGCCGCAGCGCCTCGGCCTGCTCCATGGTGATCGCTTGGCTCGCCTCGAGCTGGTTGACGACGTCGGTGACCGCCTGCACTTGGCCAGCGTCGAGGAGGCCGCAGCCCGCGAACAGCAGGCAGGGCACGAGGAAGGTGAGCTTTCTCATAGTCCGATCTTGTTGGTGAGCAGCGCGGTAACCACGGGGATCAGGCCACCGCACAGACCCCAGACCCCGCACTTGACCTTGAGCGACGCGATCTCGCGCTCGATCCGCAGCATCTGGTCCC